>JANPCI010000238.1:0-8301 GCA_031430875.1 Actinomycetes bacterium
CGGCACTTGTGAGGTCGTGGGTCCAGACCCGGAACTCCTCACCGGTGTTGGCACGCGAGAACAACTCATCGAAGCGGATCAGACCCTTGTCGGTATGCACCAGCGAGTCGCCGGTGAAGCAGGGATTACTTCCAGTGATCCAACCGTGATTCGGGGCGGTGTGCCAGCGGTTGATCGTCGTGTCGAACTGGAGGCCTGGGTCGGCACACTCCCATGCCGCCTCGGCGATCTCACGCCACAGCTCACGGGCGGGAACGGTACGCAAGACCTCACCGGTGGTGACCGCGCGCAGATCCCAATCGGCATCGTCGACCACCGCCTGCATGAACTCGTCGGTGACCCGCACCGAGTTGTTGGCGTTCTGATACTGCACCGAGAACGAATCGACCCCGTCGAGGCCCATGTCGAAGCCGGCGTCGCTGAGCGCCCGTGCCTTGCGCTCCTCTTTGGCCTTGGCCCAGACGAACTGCTCGATGTCGGGGTGGCCGGCGTCGAGGATCACCATCTTGGCCGCACGCCGAGTCTTGCCACCCGACTTGATCGTCCCCGCCGAGGCGTCGGCCCCACGCATGAAGCTCACCGGGCCCGATGCGGTTCCGCCGCCTTCGAGGTGCTCGAACGACGATCGGATCCGCGACAGGTTCACACCGGCACCCGAGCCGCCCTTGAAGATGATCCCCTCCTCCCGATACCAGTTGAGGATCGAACTCATCTCATCTTCGACGGCGAGGATGAAGCAGGCGCTGGCCTGCTGGGGAACGCCGGCCACGCCGATGTTGAACCACACCGGGCTGTTGAACGCCGCCCGCTGCGTCACGAGGATGTACTTCAGTTCGTCACTGAACGCATCGGCTTCGTTGCCGTCGAAGTAGCCGTCGGCGATGCCCCAGTCGGTGATGGCGTCGACGATGCGATCGACGACCTGCTTCAGCGACCATTCCCGCTCAGGTGAGCCGAGCAACCCTCGGAAGTACTTCTGCGTGACGATGTTGGTGGCGTTCTGCGACCATGTGGTCGGGAACTCGACGCCGAGCTGCTCGAACGCCACCGATCCGTCGACCCAGTTCGTGATCCGCGCATCGCGACGCTCCCAGACAACCTCGTCGTACGGGTCGACTCCTGGCGAGGTGTACAGACGGTTCAACCCGATGGTGGCCGGCGCAATGGTGTCTGGAGCGATGGTGACTGGCGCGATGGTGACGTCGGCGTTGCGATCGAGCGACATGACTGTTCCTCCGAGAGTCGAGTGGATTCCAAACTACAGCTGTGTCAGATCCATCCCGACGCGAACCGCCGACCACTGCGCGCCGTCACAGGTCGAGGGAACCCCCCAAGCAGACACCGTCCTCGGTATCTCGCGAGATACCGGCACCCACCATCTCATCCGTGCGTCGCGCCGTGGTCGGCACTGGGGGCACTCTACGGAGTCGGGCCTGTGTGGGGAAAGAGGGACAACCATGTGAATTTCGATGAATTCGCTGCGGACAGCATGTGGACAGGAGGTGAACAACGCCCGGTTTTCCACACCGTCACATCGAAGAGTCGGCGACCAAATCAAACAGCGACCGTCACCTCGACCGGGATGCCATTGAGAACTGACGTGCCCGACAACGGATCGAGTGCCTTGTCATCGGACAGCACGTTGGAGTTGACACCCGCATGCTCGGCCGCCACGCGCATCCGGGTACCAGGAACATCGTGACCCCATCCATGGGGCAGGCTGACCACACCCGGACGGATCGACTCGGTCACCTCCACCGGGGCCTTCACGGACCCGACCCGCGAGGTGATGGTCGCAGCGCCGCCGTCAACCAGGCCGAGAGCGACAGCGTCGACAGGATGCACCTGCAGGGTGCATCGCGGTGCACCCTTCACGAGCACCTTCACGTTGTGCATCCACGAGTTGTTGCTGCGAAGGTGACGCCGACCAACGAGCACCATGCCACGCGTGGCGAGTTCATCGGCTGCCGCTTCGAGACGGGCGAGATCGGCCACCAGCGGCTCCGGCGCCAGCTCGATCTTGCCGCTCGGGGTCCGCAGGATCTCGGGAACCCGCGGCACGAGGGCACCGAAGTCGCGGCCGTGCGGCCTCTCCAACAGGTCGTCGAGTGAAGTGCCTTCGGGATCAGTACCGAATCCGTCACCGAACGGTCCGGTCCGCAACATGAAGTCGAGCATCCGCTCGGGCCCCCGACGACCGGACGCCGACAGCTCGCCGAGCAGCTCGTCCGCGTCACGGCCGGCCACGACGGAATGTTCTCGCTTCACCGCGCCACGCACGAGCGCGTCGATGGCGGCATCGTCGGCGAGCGACGCGTCGACGTCGGTACCCAGTCCCTGCGCGATTGTCGTGAGCTTGGCGATGATCTCCCACTCGTCGGGCTGCCCCTCGTCGAGCGGCAGCACCGGTGGCGAGTAGTTGGCGACATTGCGGACGGCGAACTGCAGCAGCAACAGGTCGTAGTGCCCGCGTTGAAGCTGCGAAGGCGGCGGCAGGATCACGTCGGCATGGCAGGTGGTCTCGTTCAGATACAGGTCGATGCTCACCATGAAGTCGAGTTCGTCGAACGCCCGGGCCAGCTGCTCGCTGTTTGGCGTCGACAGCACCGGGTTGCCGGCCAGTGTCACCAGCGCCCGGATCTGTCCGTCTCCGGGCGTCTGGATCTCCTCGGCGAGCACGCTCACCGGGTACTCGCCCATCACCTCGGGATGCCCACTCACCCGACTGTGCCCGCGACCGATCGAGAACCCACGTCCCGATCCCGGCTTGCCGCGTGTGGTCGCCCCGCCGGCCACCGGCGTCGGGAACATCGATCCGCCTGGTCGGTCGAGATTGCCGCTGAGGATGTTCACCACGTCGATCAGCCACGACGCCGTCGAGCCGAACTCGGTGGTGGTCGTACCGATTCGTCCGTACACCGCGGCGGTCGGCGCAGCGGCGATCTCCAGCGCGAGGCGCCGGATCGTGTCGGCGCCGACGCCCGTCGCCTCAGCGACGAACTCCGCCGTGAACGGCGCGAGCGCTGCAGACAACTCGGCGAGTCCCGAAACGTGGTCGGCGAGGTGGTCACCGGGATTGGCCAGGCCCTCGGCGATCATCGTGTGGGCGATCGCGGCGAGGAGCAGGGCGTCGGATCCGGGCCGTATCGAGATCCACTCGTCGGCCTCCTGCGCCGTGCGCGACAGCCGTGGGTCGACCACGACCAACTTGCCGCCCCGCGCCCGCATCGCCTCGATCCGACCGGGGAAGTCGGGTGCAGTGCACACGCTGCCATTCGACGCATACGGGTTCGCGCCGAGGATCACGAGGTAGTCGGTGCGGTCGAGATCGGGCACGGGAATCGCCACCGGCGACCCGAACACATAGCCAGAAGCCACATGGCGCGGCATCTGATCGACCGTTGAGGCACTGAAGCGGTGCTTCGTGCCGAGACCGGTCAGCAGCACCCGCGAGAACGTCATCGCCGACAGGCTGTGGGCCGTCGGATTACCGACATACGCCGCGAGCGAGCCTCGACCGTGATCGGCGATGACGGAGCTCAGCCGTTCGTCGATCAATGCCCATGCCTCATCCCACGTTGCCGGCACGTGAACACCGTCACGCTTGATCATGGGCGTGCGCAGGCGATCGGGATCCTCGTGCAACTGCTTGAGGGTCGACCCCTTCGGGCAGATGAACCCCTTCGAGAACACGTCGAGGCGGTCGCCACGGATGCGCTGCACCTCCTCGCCGCCACGTCCATCGGAGCGCAACGTGATCTCCAGACCACAACTGGCCTCACAGAGCGGGCAGGTGCGAAAGGCGGTTCGGGTAGCGGGCACGTGATCAGCCATACGACCATCGTCGCAGACCCTGCGGGGTCGCATCGCAGCGGCCCATCCGACATGATGCAGCCATGCGCCGACTGCTCCCCGAGCCCGCCGACGACATCGCCGTGGCCGACGCCTATGCGTCTGCATTGGGCAGGCGGCGGGATCGACCCTGGGTTGGGCTCTGCATGGTCGCCTCGATCGACGGATCGACAGTGGTCGGCGGGAACTCCGCAGGTCTCTCGAGCCCGACCGACACCGCAGTCCTCCGGCAACTCCGAGCCATTGCCGATGTCATCGTCGTCGGCGCCGGGACCGTCCGCGACGAGGGTTACGGCCCGCCCCGCAAACCCGGCCAACGCATCGGGGTCGTCACCGGATCGGGCGATGTCGATCTGTCGAGCACACTCTTCACGTCGGGTGCCGGCTTTGTGATCACCACCGAAGACGCCACGTTCGATACCGCCGACATCGACGTCGTGCGTGCCGGCACCGGATCGGTCGATCTTGCCGCCGCGATCAATCAACTCAGCCGCCTCATCTCCGGCTGCGGCGTGGTGCAGGCCGAGGGAGGGGCGACCTTGAACGGGGCGTTGCTCGATGCCGACGTCATCGACGAGATCAACGTCACCACCTCACCGGCAGCCGTTGGCGGGACCGGGCCGCGCATCGCTGCGGGCGCCGGCGACCATCAGCACCGATTCGACCTCGCCCAGTTGGCGATCGACGACCTGTCGTTCGTGTATGCGCGCTGGCTACGTCGGCGTGGCTGACTTTTCGAGGAGTGCCAACTCCCGGTGGAAGTCGGACGCGCCGTCGAAGCCCTTGTACACGCTCGCGAAGCGCAGATAGGCGACGTCGTCGACCGATCGCAACTCGTCGAGCACCGCAAGGCCCACCCTCGCACTGGTGACGGTCGAGCCCGACAGGCGCACACACTCCTCGACTCGTGCCGCGATCTCCTCGAGCTGGGTCTCGGACACATTGCGACCCTTGGTCGCGGCAGCGAGCCCACCGATCACCTTCGCACGATCGAACGGCTCGTCGCCACCATGTGACTTCACCACGGTGAGCGGAGCATGGTCGACGCGCTCGAAGGTGGTGAATCGGTGTGCGCAGGCCAGGCACTCACGCCGCCGACGAATAGCTGACCCTTCCTCGGCGATACGCGAATCGACCACTTTGGTGTCATCGGTACGACAAGACGGGCAGAACACGCCGGTCAGGCTATCCGCCGGCGTCGCGCCGCACCGATCGCCTCACTCCATTGGAGAGCGGCCCTCCGCCAGGTGCTCTCAGGCCAGCCGGCCTCAGGGCAGGCGAATGGCCTGGCCGACTTGAATGGCGGCGTCGCCGTTCAGGTCGATGAGCGCATCGACGTAGCGATCACGCCCGACGTCGCCTCGGTACTGCCGGGCGATCGACCACATGGTGTCGCCGGGTGCGGCGACGTGGACGATCGGCGTCGAGGTGCCGAGCGACGGGGCGACTTCGGAGGCCGCGGCAGGACGGCCTCCGAAGTCGGCCAGTGCGCCGACGACTTCGCCGACGCCGATCGCACCCGCCGCGAGCACCGCCAGCGCAACGAAGGCGACAGCGGCACGACGAAGCACGTAGTTCGGCATGTTGACGGCAGCGGTCGAGGTGGCAATGGTTGCGTGGCGACTCCGCTGGAAGTCCTGTGAGGGGTGAAAGGTGGCAGTCATCATGTGCTCCGCTCGGGCAGTCGGTGAATCGGATGTTCGTTCGCTGCTCCGGGTTCAGCACCCGAATGCAACATGTGTTCGTAGAACGACTGTTCGTAGTGAACCAGGTGCGAACCGCCCTTGTCAACCACCAGGCGACATTTACTCGAACAATTGTTTGTGAAACAGATGTTTGACCCATGCCCCCGCAATCCGTACACTGTTCGGATGGCCCCCACGATCAGCAGTCGTCAACGAAGCATCCTCGAGTTCATCGAACAACAGATCCGTGAGCGTGGCTACCCGCCTTCGGTCCGCGAGATCGGCGACGCCGTCGGCCTCACCTCCCCATCCACTGTGCACAGCCACCTCAACACCTTGCAGCGCCTCGGCTACCTGCGTCGTGACCCCACCAAGCCCCGGGCCATCGAGGTGCGGTACGACACCAACAGCGGCGCCATGATGGAACGTCGTCCGGTCCGACATGTTCCCCTGATCGGCGACGTGGCGGCCGGTACCGACGTGCTCGCCGAGGAAAACGTCGAGGAGATCCTTCCGGTCCCGGCCGATTTCACGGGCGACGGCGAGCTGTTCATGCTGCGGGTGCGTGGTGAATCGATGATCGAACTCGGAATCCTCGACGGCGACTTCGTGATCGCGACACAGATCGCCAACCCCAACAACGGCGACATCGTCGTGGCCGGCATCCCCGGCGGGGAAGCCACGATCAAGACCTACAGCCGCTCAGGCGCCGAGGTGACCCTCACACCGGCGAACTCCACCATGGCCCCGATGGAGTTCACGGCCGAGGACGTCGAGATCTACGGCAAGGTCGTCACTGTCATGCGTCGTTACTGACCGAAGGCGGCGCCCACGGCGAAACAGGAGCCGGAGGCGCAACAGGAGCGGGCGCGATCAGCGGAGGTGCAATTGGCGGGCCAGCCGGTGCAGTCGCTCCGGTGGTCGGAGGTGGCGGAGGGAACCCGGGCGGGCCGATCGGCCACGTGGCAGGGGTTCCCTGTGGCGCCCACAGCGAATCATCCGCTGCCGACTCCTGAGCAGGACGGCGACTGCCGAACACGAGCAGGATCCCGCCGACCACCAGCGACACGATCGCCAGGGCCACCGCGCCCCACCGCAGCACACCGACTCCTTCGTTCGGGTCGCCTCCGACGGCGATCGCAAACTGGCCGCCGTCGGCCGCCACGGTCAAGACGTGCTCCCCCGGTGTCTCGATCTGGATGACGCCGACCGACGAGCCGGCGAACGCTCCGGTGTCGTACGACACGCCGGCCGAATCGGCGATGTCGACCGCTCCGCCGTCGGGGTCGACGAGTTGGAGTTGCGGATCGACGACCTCATCGCGGTCGTACTCGGTGTCGGCCTCGCAGTCGCCGGCGAGATCGTCGAAGCTGCCCGACGTCTCGACATACACGGTGAACTCACCGGTTCGAGCGAAGTCGAGTGTGGTTGCACAGCCCGACGGGGCGCGAGCGAAATCGGCGACGTTGCCGTCGAGACGCTGACTGCTGGAATACCAGAGCGCACCGGCACCAATCAGCCCGGCCACGAGCAGGATGGCTCCGAGAATCAACATCCATCCGCGCCGACGCGGTGAGCCGCTCATCGAGCAGCTGCCAGTCGGTCGGCGACGAGCTGGATCCGGTCGTCGGGTTGCACCACTGCCACGCGAACGAACCGTGCACCATCGGGGCCGTAAAACTCGCCCGGGCTCACGAGCGCACCACCCTCGCGGGCGAGGCGCTCGGCGAACTCCCAGCCGTCGGCAACCGGTATCCAGAGATAGAACGCACCGTCGGGGAGCGCCACGGGCTCCCCCGCCCAGTCCGACAGCACCGTGGCCAGCAACTCGAGGCGGCGGCGATAGCGGTCACGCTGCACCGCTACGTGTTCATCGTCGTCGAGCGCGGCGGCGCCGGCGGCCTGCGCCGGCCCTGGCACCATCATGCCGACATGCTTGCGAACCTCCTGGAGGTAGCCGACGAGTTCGGCGTCACCGGCATAGAAGCCGACGCGTACGCCGGCAAGGTTCGAACGCTTCGACAACGAATGCACCGCAACGAGGCCATCCAAGCCCGACTCCAGGACCGTGCGCCCACGCCCGCTCCACGTGAACTCGACGTAGCACTCGTCGGAGAACACTGGCACCGCGTGTGTTCGACCCCATGCCGCAGCAGCGCCCAGATCGTCGAGCTTGCCGGTCGGGTTGCTCGGGCTGTTCACCCAGAGGAGCAACGCTCGTTCGGCGTCGGCGGGGTCGATCGAATCGAGATCGAGGGTGCCGCCGGGCCGGGCCCGGATCGGGACGGCGCGACACCCGGCGAGTATCGCCCCCATCTCATAGGTGGGATAGGCGATCGCCGGGTACAGCACGGTGTCTCGTGATGGCGTGCGCAACTTCATCCACTGCGGCAACGTGGCAACGAACTCCTTCGACCCGATGCTCGCACCGATCTGGGCGACCGGGACATCGACATCGAAGCGACGCATCATCCAGCGCTGGGCGGCTTCGCGAAACACCAACGAACCGATGCTCGCCGGATACGAGCGCTCGGAACCACTCGTTGCGAGCGCGTCGATCACTCGTTGCGGGGGCGGGTCAAACGGTGTGCCGATCGACAGGTCGACCGTGCCACCGGGATGCGCCTCGCTCAATGGGCGGAGCCGATCGAGGCGATCGTACGGGTAGGGCGGCGGGACGAAACCGGTCATGTCTCCGTCACATCTCTCGAGATGAACTCCGACAGGCGGCCGGCGGACGCATCCGACAGACGGGCTCGAACAG
>JANPCI010000239.1:0-4072 GCA_031430875.1 Actinomycetes bacterium
CCAACTGCAGCCCGGCGACACACGAGAGGAGATGGTCGAGCCGGCCCGCGTCTGGGAGCTGCTCGAACCATGGCTCACCCCCGATGACGCCGACCTCGTCCGCGCGGTCGTGTACCGCTTCCATGCGACCGTCGCCGACTCGATGCGCTCGGGCCGGATCTTCCTCGCCGGCGACGCCGCCCACCAGATGCCCCCGTTCCTCGGTCAGGGGCTGTGCGCCGGCATCCGTGACGCGGCGAACCTGGCGTGGAAGCTGCGCCTCGTTGCCGACGGCATCGCCACCTACGCGCTCCTCGACACCTACGGCGACGAGCGGCTGCCGCACGCCGCCGGGGTCGTCGCTCATGCGGTCGACACGGGCCGCCTGATCGACGAGTTGTCGGGACGAACCCCCGCGACGACCGGGCTCGATGCGGCCTATGGCGGTAGCCGACCCTTCCCGCACCTGGCCCACGGGATGGTGTTCGGCGATCATCCGGCGATCGGTCGCCAACTCCCGCAACCAATTGTCGACGGACGCCGCCTCGACGAGTCATTGGGATCCGGATTCGCGATCATCGTCGACGACCGTTCGATCCTCGACGGCGCCGACGAGCGGTGGGGCGACCTCGCCACCGTCGTCGAGGTGCCGGTGGGCGTGCTCCCGCTCACACTGCCACCCGGAGGTGCCGTGATCGTGCGCCCCGACCGCTACGTCGCCGCCGTCGCCCACAACGCCACCGAACTCGCCGCAGCCAGCACCGCTCTCCTCGCCCACCTCAACACAACCTGAAGGGACGTCACACGGTGCCGGGTCAAACGTGACGTTTCGGCTGATCCAACTCCGTCCCGTCAGCAGGGTGTTGATGCAGGTCCGATGTTCATCGGGTCCGACCGCCGAGCAAATGCTGTCGTCATCTCGGCGGCACTGGCCGAACGACTCGCGCCGCTGCTCGAGTCCGCCACCGAACGCTGACTGATGCCGCGGCACCAACGCCGGCCGTGGAGGGCGTTGCCGGCAGGGGACGCCGACCTCGTGCGCTTGGGCGTGGACGACGTCCGTCTTCCACGACGTGCGGTTGTGCTGATCGAACTCACCAGACAGTCATCGGTCGACGAGGACGGACTCGTCGTTCGTAGGCTTGGCTCGTGACTGTCGCCGCCGGCCCTCGCTTCGATCTCGACGACTCGTTCGCACGGGAGCTGGTCGGTCTCCACGAACCGTGGTTGCCGGTGCCGGTCGCCGATCCGTCGTTGCTGGTGCTGAACGAGGCACTCGCAGTCGAACTCGGGCTCGACGTCGATGCGCTCCGCTCCCCTGCCGACCTCGCGATCCTCGCCGGTAACGCCGTGCCGAATGGCGTCATCACCGTCGCGCAGGCCTACGCCGGCCACCAGTTCGGTGGGTACTCGCCGCGGCTCGGTGATGGGCGAGCGCTGCTGCTCGGCGAGTTCGTCGCCGCCGATGGCACCCGACGCGACCTGCACCTCAAGGGGTCGGGCCGGACCCCGTTCGCCCGCGGCGGCGACGGCCGGGCGGCAGTCGGCCCGATGTTGCGTGAGTACCTGATGAGCGAGGCGATGCATGCGCTCGGAATCCCCACCACCCGGGCCCTCGCCGTGGTGGCGACCGGTGAATCGATCGTCCGAGAGGTCGACGGCCGACACGCCCACGTGCCCGGTGCCGTGCTGGCCCGGGTGGCGGCGAGCCATCTCCGCGTCGGCACATTCCAGTACGCGGCGGCGACCGGCGACGTCGAACTGCTGCGCACCCTCACCGACTACGCGATTGCCCGCCACGCCCCCGCGGCGGTCGGCGCCGACAGCCCCGCTCTGGCGCTGTTCGACCACGTCGTCGCTGCCCAGGCGTCGCTCGTCGCGAAGTGGATGGCGGTCGGGTTCATTCACGGAGTGATGAACACCGACAACACGACGATCTCGGGTGAGACGATCGACTACGGGCCGTGCGCGTTCATGGACGTGTACGACCCGGCAACGGTGTTCAGCTCGATCGACCACGGCGGCCGGTACGCCTACGGCAACCAGCCGGCAATCATCACGTGGAACCTCGCCCGCCTCGCCGAAGCGATGCTTCCGCTGTTCGACGCCGACACCGACCGGGCGATCGAGATCGCGACAGCGGTGTTGCAGTCGTTCCCCGTACGCTTCCAGCTGGCGTGGAGTGCGGAGATGCACGCAAAGCTCGGGCTCGCGGCGAGTAGCCCGGACGGCGATGCTCTCATCGCTGACCTGCTCACGCTGATGGCCGAGCAGCGGGTCGACTACACGTCGTGCCTTCGGTCGCTGTCGTCGATGGTGCGAGGGGATGCCGGACCGGCCCGATCCCTTTTCGCCGATCCCAATGCATTCGACGAGTGGAGCAAGCTCTGGCTCGATCTGATCGGCGACGACCGCACCGCCATCGCCGACCGGATGGACCGAGCGAACCCGATCTACATCCCCCGCAACCAGCTGGTGGAGGAGGCGTTGGCCGCCGCAACCGAGGGGAACCTCCCTCCATTCGATGAGCTACTCGTCGTCCTGTCGAACCCGTTCGAGCAGCGGGAGGGCTGGGAGCACTACGAGTCCGGCGCCCCGATGGATGCCCCGCCTCACCGCACCTTCTGCGGCACCTGACCGTCGCACGCCCGACGATCCCTCCAACGGGCGGTCAGAACACGAAGTCGTGGGCGACGCTCAAGCGCGAATAGGTCGCCGCGGCCCGACGGTCCCGTGTCAGCAGGATCCGATCGTCGCACGATGCAGTGATCGCGATGAGTGCGTCGTAGACAGCGCTTGCCGCAATCCCCAACACGGCGAGTTCGTCGACAAGCCCGACAGTCCGCTCGGTAGGGAGGGGCACGGGACGGCCGAACACCTCATTGATGATCTGAGCCGCATCCGAAGGTGCCAGGCGGGCATCACCGGGAAGCCGCGTCAATACGGAGTACGTCTCCAGAGCGGAGTGAGCTGCGAGGACGACGTCACGCTTCCAGACTGCGGCCTCGCTCACGGCATGGGCGAGGTGACCACCCATGATCGCGGGAACCGCCACGCTGGTGTCGGCGAGCCAGCGACTCACCGTCGAATCGAGTCGACGAGATCGAAGATGTCGTCGTCGGTGATCGGCGTATCGCTCACGGCGACCCAGTGTCCATCGTGCTGCTCGATCCGGGCGGTCCGTCCGGTCGGAGCGATGTGGAGTCCGTCGCCGTACAGCGAGATGTCGACTTTGGCCCCTGCCACCAACCCAAGACGGTCGCGGAGCTGCTTCGGCAGCACGATCCTGCCGACCGAGTCGATCGTCGTCTCCATTGGGATCATGGTACCAGTCGAGTCCCAACCGCGCTGACCCGCAGGCCACCTTGCACAGGTTCACCCGTGACATCGACGTCCGGGGAGAAACGTCACGTTTGACCCGGCACCGTGTGACGGTTCACCTCGCGACGCGGAAGCCGATGTTGCCGGTGGCGCTGTCGGAGGTGTTGGCGCTGCGGGCGCCGACCCGGTAGCGCGTGCAATAGGAGTCGTGGCAGAGGTACGAGCCGCCGCGCATCACCCGGTGGGTGCCACCGGGTGGGCCACCCGGGTTGACCCGCGGCGACTTGCGCTCGCTCTCGCGGTAGGTGCCGGGCGAGAACCAGTCGGCGCACCACTCCCACACGTTGCCGGTCATCTCGTACAGCCCGAGCCCGTTGGGCGGAAACGACCGCACGGGGGCCGTGCCGGCGAACCCGTCGGCGGCGGTGTTGATTTCCGGGAAGGTTCCCTGGAACACGTTCATCAGATGCTCGCCGCCGGGCTCGATGTCGTCGCCCCACGGGAACCGCTGGCGGTCGAGTCCGCCCCGCGCCGCGTACTCCCATTCGGCCTCGGTCGGTAGGCGGGTTCCGCTCCAGCGGCAGTAGGCCATGGCGTCGTCCCAGGTGACGTGGATGACGGGATGGTCGAGCACGTCTTCGAATGTGGTGTCCGGTCCCGCCGGGTGCCGCCAATCGGCTCCCTCGACCTGTCGCCACCACGGCGCCGCGGCGACGGCCCGGGTGGGTAGGAAGTCATCGGGAAGCAGACCGGCGAACACGAACGACCACTG
>JANPCI010000240.1:0-1962 GCA_031430875.1 Actinomycetes bacterium
GCGTCGACGCTCGCCCAACCGATCGCCGACAACACCGTCATCGACGGCCTGATCCGACTGAGCCTGTGCGTGGCCTGGGTTGCAATCGCCGTGATCGCGGTCACGACCGTGCTCGAAGTGGTGCACATGATCCGCCATCGCGGTCTGCCGACTCCCTCGGTACGCGGGCTCGGGTGGGCGCAGCCGATCGCCCGGTTCATCGCCGTTGGATTGATCGTCCTGATCCCGGTGTCGACCTCGTCGCCGTCGATCGCCACCTCATTGTCGGGGCGGGTGACGCCGCCGCAGTCGAGTAAGGCGGTGGCGAGTGCCGTCGTCGAATCGAGTGTCGAGGCACGCGTCGCGCCCACGCCGAGCACCGCGATCACGACCGGTGGCGGGTCGATGGTGACCCACGTTGTCCAGCCGGGCGAGTCGGTGTACTCGATCGCCGAGCGGCTGGCAGCCGCCAACGGCGCCAATGTGATCGACGTCGCCGGGTCGATCACAGACGCCAATCTCGACGCCACCATGGGCCCGGGCCAGCGGTTCACGACTCCCGCATACATCGAGGCCGGCTGGGTATTGCACATTCCCGTGCATCTGGTCACGGCTCCGACCGATGGTCCCGCCCAGGCCACCTCGCCGGTCGACGAGTCGCCGGCGGTCTACACCGTGCAACGCGGCGACACGCTGTGGGACATCGCCGACGAGCAGCTCGGTGATCCAACCGCCTGGCCCGAGATCTGGGACGGCAACGCCCGCGACGACATGGGTGGCGGCCGCACGTTCGACGATCCCGACCTGATCCTGCCCGGATGGGAGCTCGACCTGCCAAACGCTGACCCCGCCGAGGCCGCAAGCACCCCGGCCGACGTCGCGCCGGTCATCGCGGACACTCCTCCCGACGCTCCACCCGAGGTCGTCGCTCCACCCGAGGTCGTGGACTTCGTTACCGAGCAACCACCAATTGCGGCGACACCGGCAACCACAACGAACCCCACTCCACCGACCAGCAGCACGACGAGCACGACGAGCTCCGTCCCGACCGGGGTGGGCGGCGACGACGCAGCGGGGGTCGACCAGACACCCACTGAAGCGCCCGGCGCGCCCTCGCCGCTACGCATGGAGCATGCGGCACTCCTCGCCGCCGGCGTGCTCGCGCTGGTCGGGGTCCGGCGCCGCCAACGGTTGCGGGCGGCCATGCCGCGCCATCGGGTGCCAGAGCCTCGGCCCGAGTCCGTCGAGACCGAGCGTCGACTGCGCTCCATAGATGCCGGCGAGCGGGCGTTGCGTGTCGACGTCGCATGCCGCGCCGCGGCGTGGTCGCTCATCGGCACCGGGGCTCAGATCGGGTGGGTGGAGGTGACGCCAGACGGTGACGTCGGGTTGCGTCTGTCTGCGCCTGCCAATCTCCCGGCGCCATGGACGGGCGCCGATCACGACTGGTGGCTGGCCGCCGATGTCCCGGTCGAACTGCTGAGCGACGATGCCCGCCAGGTGGGCATGCCGTGCGTGGCGCTCGTCCAACTCGGGGTCTCGGCGACCGGTGCCGACGTGTTGATCGACGTCGAGGCATGCGGGACGCTGGCGGTCGAGGCTCGGCGTGACCAGGCCGACGAGGTGATCACGGCACTCACCGCGGGGCTGGCGTCGTCGATGTACGCCGAGGTGGCCCATCTCATCGGTGTGGGGCTCCCGAGCGGAGCTCTGCTCGGACACCGCAATGCCCACGTCGCCGACTCGACAACTGCCGCCTTCGAGCTGGCCCGTGCACTCGTCGGGTCGACCGCCGACAACGAGCGGACGTCGTTCGAACTGCGCTCGTTGCGGACCGGAGGTGAGATGTGGGAGCCCGCCGTGATTCTGATCGGCGACGGAGAGGTGCACAACGGCGAGCAGCTCCCGATCGGTGGGCACGGGATCGGGCTCGTGGCGCCGGTTGCTCCCGGCGAACTTCCGGATGCGTCGACGCGGCTCGTC
>JANPCI010000241.1:0-2413 GCA_031430875.1 Actinomycetes bacterium
TCAACGGAGGCCGACTGCATCCCGAGCAATGGCTCGGCGCAGCCGCTGTCGTGTGCGGTCTCGGGCTGCTCGTGGGTGCCGTTCGAGGACGCGCACGGTGGCTGATCGCTCCAGCACTGCTGTTGGCCGCCGCCGGCTACAGCGCCGGTGTGCTCGCCCGGATCGGAATCGAAGCCGGCGACA
Organism: Actinomycetes bacterium; assembly: GCA_031430875.1. GTDB lineage: Bacteria > Actinomycetota > Acidimicrobiia > Acidimicrobiales > Ilumatobacteraceae > Sva-07. The sequence goes on from JANPCI010000241.1 coordinate 184, forward strand.
CGTTCGGGAATCGGACGATCAGCATCTCCGGCGACACCCCCGGTGGCGAACTGTCGGCCAGCGTCGGCGCCGGCCACGTCTGGATCGGAATCGACGCAGTCCCCGACCGACCGGTCACCGTCGACGCCCGAGTCGGATTCGGCAACATCGACATCAACGCCAACACAGACGTCGCCGTCGAAGTCCGGACCGACATCGACCGCGGCGACGCACGCCTCTACGGCCAGCCACAGAACGACGACGTCATGCGTCTCGGACCCGACCGGGAACCCGACGTGATCGTGCTCGCCCAAGTCGGTATCGGCCAAGTGAACCTCAGCGGCTACCAGATGACTCCGACGCCGCCGCAGGGTGAGACACCGCTGCTCGGCGGCGGACCGTTCGATCCGCTCGTCGAAGCGCACAGCATCGGCACGCAGGTCACCGACGGAATCGGCGTCTCCACCGACGGCTGGATCGTGGTCGCCTACGGCGAAGCACTCATCGACCCGAACAACTCCATCGTCGTCGGCGACGTCGACCCCCAAGCCGGACTGGTGTACACACAGATGGGTCCGTTCTTCGTCGCAGACGGCGTCATCACCACCCCCGGCGGAGAAACATTCGGCCTCGACGACCTCCGCCAGCAGTACAGCACAGCGACATCACCTGTGGCCACAGTGCCGGCGGCACCCGAACTGCTTCCCCCAGCAACCACGACCATCGCGCCGTCGACCACGACGGTCCCAGAGCTCACCAACACCACCATCGGAGGCTGACATGACCGCCCATCGGTTCGACCCGCTCTCAGCCGTGCTCGGAATCGTCGCCGTCATCACCGGCGTCCTCGTCATGCTCGGAGACACCGACCCACTGTCGACGAACCTCGGACCATGGATCACCCTCGGCGCTCTCGCCATCGGAGTCGCTCTCCTGCCATGGCGCCGCCGTCACCGCAACTCGTCGACCCAGGACGCCCCCGATAGCGGTCGGGGCCGGTGATTACGTGACGCGAGACTTGGGTAGATATGTCGGTGTGCAGCGCGGGTCGTGCACGATCGCCGGTGATTATCCGGACCGTTATCGGGTGGCTCCCGGTTACCCCTGCACTCGCGCGAGCCCTTGCGTCGAGCGCACAAGCCAGGCATTCTGCGCTGGTGCGTTCAGTTACGATCTGTGCAGTCGCGCTGCTCTCGTTCGCATCATTGTCTGCGTGTGGAGAAGGTTCCGAGGGCGCCGCTTCGAGCGCCCCAGTAGGGCCTACGACGACGATGGCTGCCCTCGCGCCGGATGAGATACTGCCACCGAACGAACCGCGCACGTGGGAACTCGCCGTGCACTGCGGGGCCGGATTCCTGAGCTACAAGGTCAACGAATCCTGGTGGCGGGCCGCCGAGGCAGGAAACATGGGCGACTGGATGCCGACAGGATGGCCCGACGCAAACGACACATCAGGAATTACCGTGGTGTTGGAGGTGAACAAGGCAGGTGATCAGCTCAAGGTGACCCACGCCGGTCGCACCGTTGTTTACGCACCAACCGAACGCACTGACGCGGATCTCTGCGCGTAGGCAGTATCCGGAACCAACCTGCCGATCTGCGCTCTCCTCCGTCTCCTCGGTCGCTGGCACGGCGACGTGAATATCGGGTGGTCGGCTTGGGTAGCAGTCGGTCAGGTGCCGAATGCTGATCGTGGTGATTCTGCGTGGCGCAGTGTGTGGTCTTGCGCCCAGACTGCCCCAGTGAGATGGGTGCCCGCGAGTTCGGCCAGAGTTCTGGCGGAGAACTCGTCGATTGCTAGGAAGCGGGAGTTCGCTAGGCGCTACTCGGCAATTCCTGACGGTTGCGTCGGGAACTGGCTCGTGTCTCGTAGCGTCCAACGTCGATGAGATGGTTGGCAGTTCTGCTGGGTGGTGCACTGCTGGTGGCGTGCGGTTCCGAGCAATCCGCTCGACCAGCCTCGACTACGCAAGACCGTTCTGACCCAGCCACGACAGCGATTGATGCTGACTCGCAGATCGACGATGCTCATTCGGGTGGCCTCGATGGGCCGGTGATGTACGGCGCCCGTCAAGATGCCGGCGCTGACCAAATGTCTGCCCTGATCATCGGCACGCTTGACCTCGACGGCGATTGCCTCTACACCACCTCAGAGGGCATCCGGTACCCGGTGCTCTTCCCGTACGGCACGTCGTGGGACGCGACATCGTCGACGGTCGTGCTCCCCGATGGCTCCGCCATTGAGGTGGGC
>JANPCI010000242.1:0-7207 GCA_031430875.1 Actinomycetes bacterium
GAGGTGGCGAACTCGAGGATCTCTGCGTCGGATCCCGGTTCCTGCCCCATGAACTGGTTGCACGGAAATCCCAGAACCGTCACGTCGTCGTTGTCGTCATGAAGCGCACGCAGACCTGCGTACTGAGGCGTGAGGCCTCAAGCGCTGGCGACGTTGACAATCAAACAGATCTGCCCACGGAACTGATCGAAGGAGACCTGCTCGCCGGTGATCGAGGTCATCTCGAACTCATGGAAAGTTGACATGGCGTGCAGACTAGTCAGGTCACCACGGTCGCCGAGTGGTGTGGATAACATCTGTCCACCCATGTCCGCCGACCGAAAACGAAGTTGACGCCGTGCTGACTGCTCTCGGGCTGATCGGCGTCGTCGCCTTGATCGTCGCGAACGGCTACTTCGTCGCCGCGGAGTTCGCATTCGTGGCGGCGCGTCGGAGTCGGTTCCTTGAGCAGGCCAATGAAGGTGATCGCCGTGCGAAGCGGGCGATCGACGTGCACAAGCGACTCGGCTTCATGCTGTCGGGAGCCCAACTCGGTATCACGGTGACAACGCTGGTCCTCGGCTTCATCGCCGAGCCGGCTGTCGCCTCGGTGTTCGCCCCCGCACTCGAAGCGGCCGGCGTCCCGCAGTCAGCCTCGCTCGGGATCGCCCTGGTATTGGCCCTTGTCGTTGTCACGATGGCCCAGATGGTGTTCGGCGAACTGGCGCCGAAAAATCTCGCCATTGCCCGTCCCGAACCCGTCGCCCGTGCGCTGGCTCCGTCGACATGGATCTTCTTGCGGGTTGCCGGGCCGGTGATTCGCCTCTTCGACGGCGCGGCGAACCGGTTACTCCGGCTCGTTGGCGTCGAACCGGTGGAGGAACTGCACGGAACCGTGTCGACAGGGGAACTCGATCTGATCGTCGATTCGTCGGCCGAGAGCGGTCACTTGACGTTGCTGCAAGCGCAGTTGCTCGAGCGGGCGATCGACTTCGGTGAACTCGAAGCATCCGATGCGATGGTGCCCTGGAACCGTGTGGTCACCATCGACGCTGATGCGACGGCCGCCGATCTACGCGACCTCATGTCGTCGTCGCATTCGCGTTTCCCGGTGGTCGACGCCGACGATCGGGTCCACGGCGTCGTTCACGCGAAGGATCTGCTCGGCGTTCCCCGCTCGGAGTACGAAACCACGGCTGTTGCGTCGTTGGTGCGCGAGATTCTGGCAGTGCCCGAAGCGGCCGGACTGAGCGTCGTGCTCGCCGAGCTTCGTGCGCACGCCACCGAGATGGCCGTGGTCATCGACGAGTACGGCGGGCCCGCCGGTGTGGTGACACTCGAAGACATCGTCGAGGAACTGGTCGGCGACATCGAGGACGAATACGACCCGAGCGCTCGCGGCGACCACGTCGAGATCGAACCCGGCGTGTGGTCGGTGGCCGCGAGTTCGCGTCCCGACGAGATCGAACGGATCACCGGATTGGACCTCCCCGACGGGGAGTACGACACTGTGGCCGGTCTCGTCCTCGACCGCCTCGAACACATCCCAGCGGTCGGCGAGTCGTTCGTCGTCGACGGGATCGAGATCGAGGTCCTCGAGGTCGACGGCTTCGCGATCCACCGTCTGCGGTTGCGGATTGCCGAGACCGACGACGACGACGAGGCCGACCCCGACGATGCCGAACGCAGCGACGCATGATGCTCGGCGCCTCTGAGGGGATCCAGGTCAGCTGGTGGAGTCTCGGTCTCGCGGTTGCGTTGCTTGCGCTGAACGGGTTCTTCGTCGCTGCGGAGTTCGCGCTCCTTGCATCGCGTCGCTCGCGCATCGAACAGCTGGCAGCCGAGGGCGACAAGCGGGCCAAGCACGCGCTTGCGGGGCTTCGCGAACTGACGTTGATGTTGGCGGGCGCACAGCTCGGCATCACGATGTGCTCCCTCGGGCTCGGTGCCGTTGCCGAACCTGCGGTCGGTCGCGTGATCGAGGGTGTGCTCGGGGAACTGTTCACCCTGTCGGACACCGCACGTCACATCATTGCGTTCACCATTGCGCTGTCGATCGTCGTCTTCCTCCACATGGTGGTGGGGGAGATGGCGCCGAAGTCGTGGGCGATCGCCCATCCCGAGAAGTCGGCACTTCGCCTGGCGCGGCCTTTCCGCATGTTCGCCTGGACCGTTCGACCCATCATTCGCCTGCTCAATTGGATGGCGAATGCCGTGGTGCGCCTGGTCGGTGTCGAACCGCAGGACGAACGAGCGATGGCCCACTCTCCGAGCGAGCTGTTGCTGCTGCTCGACGAGTCGGCGGGACGCGGCGGGATCGCCGCTGACGAGCATCAGCTCCTGGCGCGCTCACTCGAATTGTCCGGCCTCACGGCGGCCGATGCAATGACACCACGGCGCGACATCGTCGCCGTTCCCGCGGTGGCCACTGCGGCTGATGTCGCCGCCGAGGCGCATCGGACCGGACGCACCCGTGTGATCATTCACGAGGGCGATCTCGATCACGTGCGCGGATTCGTGCATGCAAAAGATGTGATTCGCCTCGACATGGAGACCTGGCCCACCACTCAGGCGGGCAGCATGGCTCGCCCGGTGATGGTCACTCCCGAGCACCATGGTCTCGAAGACCTCCTGCTCGAGATGAGGACGGAACGCCAACACATTGCGCTGGTGATCGACGAGCATGGCTTGGTCCTCGGTCTGGTGACCCTCGAGGATGTTCTCGAGGAGCTGATCGGCGACTTCGACGACGAGTCCGACCGCCGCCTCGGTGAGTGCGAGCAACTCCCCGACGGGAGCTACCAGATGAGCGGGTCGACCAGGGTCGAGCACTTCGAGGAATGTACGGGTGTGGAGCTCCCGGAGGGCGACTGGCAGACGGTGGCCGGCTATGTCATCAATGCGTTTGATGACATCCCCTCGCAGGGGGATCGAGTACTCACGGACATCGGCGAATTCGAGGTGCTGGCGATGGATGGGTTCGCCATTGACGCGCTCCGCATTCGCATGACCGTGTCGGGGAATCGTCCGGACTGAGACGGCGATGGCCTATCCCCGCCGACTCCTCAACGACAACGAGAACGTCACGGTCGACCTGCACCCACACTGGTGGTTTCTGGCGGCGCCGACGTTCGCGATCATCGCATCGATGGCTGCAGCGGTGGCAACGCTGGTGATGACCAACTCCGACACGACGCAGCAATCAATCGCCGGATGGGCGTCGCTGGCAGCGCTCGGCGTGTCAGCGATCTGGCTCGTGATCAGGTACTCGAAGTGGCTGACCACGCACTTTGTGATCACGAACCGGCGGATCATCTTCCGGACTGGACTGGTGTCGAAGCGGGGGATCGAGATCCCGCTCGACAAAGTCAATACGGTGCATTTCCACCAGGGCGTCATGGAGCGGATTGTCGGAGCGGGTGATCTGCTCGTCGAGTCCGGTGGCGAGTCGGGCCGGCAGCGATTCACCGACGTTCGCCAGCCCGATCGGGTGCAGCGAGTCATTCACGCCGAGATCGACGTCAGTCGCCAGCGCAGGAGTGGCGAACCCGTGACCGACGTGGCCGACCAGCTGGAACGTCTCGAGTCGATGCTGTTGCGTGGGAGCCTCACGCCTGATGAGTTCGACCGCCAGAAGCGGCGTCTCCTGGAGTCGTGACGACGTGGCGATTCGAGTGGCGCCGCGAGTGGTGAGCCTCGTGCCGTCGAGCACGGAGACACTGTTGGCGTTGGGTGCCGACGTCGTCGCCTGTACCCGGTTCTGCGAACAGCCGGAGCTGCGCCACGTCGGTGGAACCAAGAACCCCGACATCGACGCCATCGTCGAACTCCGCCCCGACGTGGTCGTGATGGACAGCGAGGAGAACCGGCTCGAGGATCACGATGAACTGGTCCGGCGTGGCGTGCCGGTCTTCGTGAGTGAAGTACGTACTGTCGCCGCCGCGGTGGAGTTGGTGGACGTGTTGTGCGATCGGTTTGGTTTCACGCCACCGTCGTCGTTCGGTGTGGTGCCGCCGATGGCCGACGAACTCACCCGGCGCACCGCGTTCGTTCCGATCTGGCGGCGGCCGTGGATGTCGGTCAACGCTGCCACCTACGGGGGTTCGGTACTGGACCGGATCGGTATCGATCTCGTCACGGCACAGTCGCCGGTTGCGTACCCGATGGTGGAACTCGACCAGGTTGCGCCGCCCGATCTCGTGCTCGTGCCGAGCGAGCCGTACGACTTCACCGAGGCGCATGTCGACGAACTGCGAGTGGCATTCCCCGAGGCCCGGGTCGTGCGAGTCGACGGTCAGGACCTGTTCTGGTGGGGGATTCGGACGCCCGAAGCGATTCGGCGGCTAGCGCACGTTTTGGATCCGTCGGGCGCCGTCGGAGGCGACGACGTTCCAACCCTCGGTGAGTGAGCCCGGCGAGCAGATCGCGACGACGCAACCGCCGAAGCCGCCGCCGGTCATGCGGGCACCGAACACACCGGGCGTGTCCACGAGGCGGGCGACGGCGGCGTCCATCGTGGGCGTCGAGGTCTCGAAGTCGGCTCGCAGGCTCTCGTGGCCCTGGGACATCAACGCGCCGGCCGTGACGTAGTCGCTGCGCTCGAGGGCGGCAGCGAAGTCGCGGACGCGCTGGTTTTCCGTGACGACGTGGCGGGCCCGACGCATCGGGATGTCGCCCAGTGCCGCTGCATGCTCGGCGACATCGTCGAGGGTGGCCGTTCGGAGCGGTCCGAGTTCTGCTTCTGCACGACTGCACTCGGCAACGCGGTCGGAGTACGCGGAGCCGAGCAGCGTGCGGTGGGCGACGAAGCGGATGACCACGTCGATGTCCGTCGGCACCGGAACCTGGGTCACGTCGAGCGTGTGGCAGTCGATCATCGTGGCGTATCCGGCCCGTGCCGCTGCGATGCAGAGCTGGTCCATGATCCCCGTGGGGACGCCGGTGGCGGCGTGCTCGGCGCGCCGGGCGGCGAGTGCGAGCTCGGTCGGGGTGCCGTCGAACCCCAGGGCGAGCCCGACGGCGCATTCGAGCGCGGCACTCGACGACAGCCCGGCGCCCGCAGGGATGTCACTGGTGACCTTCCCGACGAGACCCGACTGGGCGCCGAGTTCGGCGGCCATGGCGGCGACGTAGGACCCCCACTGGGGCTGCACGCTCGACGCGTCCCCGACGAACGGAAGCGGGATCTCGACGTCACCGTCCTCGGCGTCGGAGCGCAGCGAGATCGCGTGTCCCCCGGTCGTGTAGTCGATGGTCGTCCCGCGGTCGATCGCCATCGGGAACACCAGGCCGCCGGTGTAGTCGGTGTGGTCCCCGATGAGGTTCACCCGCCCGGGGGCATGCACACGGTGCTCGCGGGCTTTTGGGTGTTCGGACACGTCGTCACGGTAGCGGTCAGCACTGGGAGAGGGGAGAGCAACTGTCGCCGACTGACGCGCCCGCGGACGCGCGGAACCCACCTTGGCAACCCTGCGACACCCCCTGACTACGCTGGATCGCGCGAGCGCGATCCGAACCCGGAGCCCACCGCATCCCTCGACGAGACACCCGCCAAACCGGCGTGTCCCGACCCGGCCAGCACCAACCGACGCGCCCGCGGACGCGTGCCGGCCCCACTCGGCTCGCCGCCGGCAGCGATACCGAGCACCTCGGCTAGTGGACCCTTCGTCCTGCATCTCACGGGTGGGCTACGACCGCTGCAAGTTGCACCATGTCAGCTGGTGGCGTCACGGGGCCGCACCGACCTGGCCAACCTCCTACGGGTCTGTGGTCGACGTCACCACAAGATCCACGACACCGGCTGGGAACTGACACTGCCCACCCACCATCCGCGCCGCCTGACTGTGCTCATGGTGTCAGACGTCATGAGTAACACCGCTGCTCCGTTTGTCCACGATTCGAATCACTCTGCAACACTCAGCCCATGCCGCGCGCCAACCTGCCCAACGGGATCGAGCTGGAGTACCGAACCACAGGAGATTCCGCCGATCCGGTGCTGCTGGTCGTGAACGGGTACACGTCGCAGATGATCTCGTGGGCTCAGGGCTACATCGACCAGATCGTGGCCGAGGGCCTGTTCGTCGTGCAGTTCGACAACCGTGATGTCGGCCTCTCGACCAAGCTCGACGGCCAGACCGTGTCGCCCGGTGCCGTACTTGCGGCCGCGCTCGCCGGCGAGCCGCTCCCACCCGTCCCGTACACGCTGTCCGACATGGCCGCCGACGGCATCGGTCTGCTCGACCATCTGGGGGTCGAGCGCGCCCACATCGTCGGCAACTCGATGGGTGGAATGATCGTGCAGACCATGGCGATCGAATACCCCACGCGGATCGCCAGTGTCATCTCGGTGATGAGTAGCCCGGGCGACCCGCGTGTGGGATCGCCGACTCCCGAGGCGCGGGACGCGCTGCTTGCTCCACCGCCACCGAACCGCGACGACTACATCGCCGCGTCGTTGAACGCCAGGGTCTGGATGTCGAAGAAGTACTACGACCCCGAGTGGATGCAGGCCATCGCCGCCGAGCAGTACGACCGGTGCTTCTATCCCGAAGGCGCGACCCGTCAGCTCGCCGCGATCTATGCCACAGGCGATCGCAGCGTTGGCCTCGCTGAGCTCGAGGTGCCGATGCTCGTGATCCACGGGCGCGACGACACGCTGATCACTCCGCAGGGTGGCGAACGAACCGCCGAGTTGGTGTCGGGCTCGCACTATCTTCTGCTGTCGGACATGGGCCACGACATGCCGAGGCCGCTGTGGCCAGTGCTTGCCGAGGCCATTGGCGGCCATGTGCGTTCCACCCTCGCGTCGACACCCTGACGCATCCATTCGACTCTCAAGGAGACCTCACGTGGCTGGACCACTCACCGGATACCGAATCATCGAAATCGCCGGCATCGGCCCCGGGCCGTTCGCGGCAATGCTGCTCGCCGACATGGGAGCGGAAGTCGTTCGTGTCGAGCGAGCGGGTGCGGTCCGCGGACCACTGCCTGACGGAGCGCACTACGACGTGTTGCTGCGCGGCCGCCGCAACGTGGCGATCGACCTGAAGCACCCCGACGGAGTCGAGGCGCTGCTGAGCCTCGTCGGGTCGGCCGATGCGCTCATCGAAGGGTTCCGCCCGGGCGTGATGGAACGTCTCGGCGTCGGCCCCGACGAGTGTCTCGCCCGCAACCCGAAGCTCGTGTTCGGGCGCATGACCGGCTGGGGCCAGGAAGGCCCGTACGCCCA
>JANPCI010000243.1:0-2491 GCA_031430875.1 Actinomycetes bacterium
GTTCGTGGCGAGCGGCTCGCCGTCGTCGCCGAGCAGGTCGGCGTGCGAGAGGTGCCACTTGCCGTCGTAGTGCGTGTCGTAGCCGGCGGCGCGGAACCAGTGGCCGAGCGTCGGCACCTCACCCTTGGGCAGCCAACGCAACCGCGAGTCGTCGTACATCTTGCCGAGCCCGTCGGTCTGCGTAACACCGTGTACGTCGGGGTACTGGCCCGTGAAGATCGTCGGGCGGCTGGGCACGCAGGCCAACGAGCCCGTGTAGTGACGACCGAAGTTCACGGCGTGGTCGTCGAACCAGGCGCGCCCCGTCAGAGTCGTTCGTCGCCACAGTGCGATCTCGGCGCGCTCGTACGACGGGGCCGCGCGTTCCTCGTCGGTCATGATGATGATCACGTCGGGTCGTGTGGTGCTCATGCGTTCTTCTCCGTTGTTGCGAGTTGTCCGGCGATGTGACTGGTGAGTCCGGCGATCATCTCAACGGATGCCGAGGCCAGCTTTCGGCCGACGATCCTGGCGACGACCTTCTGGGGTGGACGGGGGCCGGCATCGATGGTGCTCGTGAGTGTCACGGCAGTCCCCGCCCGGTCCTGCATCAGATTCCACGTGTTCGTGACCGAGCGGACCACCTTGGGCAGGCCGGTCAGTGCATACGACAGGACCGCGGTTGTGTCATCTGTCGGTGGGGTCCACTCGGTGACGGTCTCGACCAGGGTCGTGCGTCCCGCCTGGATGCGGCGAGCGGTACCGATGCCCGTGGCCCGCTCGGTGAGCAGGCACGAGTGGTCGACGTTCGGTGCCCACGTACTGATCGCCGCGAAGTCCGACAGCACGGCCCACACCTCCTCGGGCGTGGCGGCGATCGTCCCGGTCCGGTCGACGCTGATCATCGGGGCACCCGGTCTCGTGCCGCCGGCATCCAGTTGGGTCCTGCCGTGAGGTCGATGCGTTCGACGAGGCGGTCGCCGACCGGCTCGATCAGGTCGAGGAACTGGTTGGTTCGCTGTTCGCCGAGGGCTTGCCACGCGACCGACGCGAGGTCGTCGAGGCGGTCCTCCAGTTCCTGGCGGTACTCGATGCCGCGAGCGTTGACGGCTCCGTCGGTGGCGAGGCCGCGCCGTTCGAGTTCGGCGAAGGCTGCGGCGAGCGCAGCGTCGTCGGCACCACGGCTGCGCGGCAGCCAGTCGTCGGCGTAGTAGCGCCACGCGCCGTCGAGGATGCCCGCCTCGATCTGGCCGAAGTCCTCAGCGGTCTGGATCGCCCAGTGGGTGTCGCCCCGCCATTCGCGGATGCAGTTGACGGCCAACCACGCCGACAGCAGCGCGTCGTCGGGGCGGGGCCACTCGCGCAGGGTGGCGAACAGCACTCGGCCCGCGATCGGCAATGAGTCGGCAGCGGCCCACAGCGGCTCGGCGAGGCCGGCGAGTTCGTCGCAGATCTCGGGCACGTGAGCCCGCAGCCCGGCGACCACGCCCTCGTCACGGGCGGTGGCCGCCGCCTCGAACGTCGTGCGCTCACGGCACTGGTCGAGACACATCGAGATGAACGGCGGGCTGATCGAATAGAACGCGGCGGCGACAGCGGCGTTGCCGGCCACGCCGAGCGTGGCACCTCGTGTGGAGATGTAGTAGCCGAAGGGATCGGGCCCGAGCGCCGTGTAGCGCTCGATGGCGACCGGATCCCAGTAGATCCAGCCGACCAGGCGGTGCGATGCCAACCCGGCGCGCCGGGTCAGCTCCAACCAGTCCGAGCTGCCCCCCATTTCTCCGTTTGCGTGACGCTTCTGTTGGGACGGCCCAACAGAAGTGTCACGCAAACCCGGATGATTGGAGGGGGAGGTCATCGGCCGATGACGTCGATGAGGAGTTGCGCGAGCTGGTCGGCGGCGTCCTCCTGGAAGAAGTGGTGGGCATTGGTCGCCGTGATGTGCGGTTGGCCCTGCGTGCCCGGCACTCGACCGATGAAGGCCGCCTCGCCGCCCGCGGTGATTGGATCCTGATCGCTGAAGCAGCAGACGAACGGCTTGGTCCACGCGTCGAGCACCTTCCAGGCGCCGACGTTCGCGGGACCCTCAAGGTCGTCAGGCGACGTCGGCACGAGCGACGGGAAGATGCGGGCGCCCGCTTTGTACGTGTCGTCGGGGAACGGCGCGTCGTATGCGGCGACCTCCTCGGCCGACAGCTCGGTGACCGTTGCGGCGTTGATGAGCGACCCGATGTCGAAGGTCGGCGAGGTCTGGGAGAACTTCTGCCATGCCAGGAACGCTTTGCCCGGGCTGCGTTCGCCGGTGGGGAGGCCGGTGTTTCCGACCACGATCCGGGCGAACCGGTCCGGGTTGGCGGTGACCACGCGCAGGCCGACGAGGCCGCCCCAGTCCTGGCCGAAGAAGGTCGCATCGGTGAGGTCGAGTTGGTCGATCAGCAGTGCCTGCATCCAGGCGACGTGGCGGGCGTAGGTGTAGTCGCTCATCTCCGTCGGCTTGTCGCTGCGGCCGAAG
>JANPCI010000244.1:0-3406 GCA_031430875.1 Actinomycetes bacterium
GAGCAACTGCCTGTCGGTGCAGCCGGTCGACACGCCGTTCGGACGCAAGACCCAGATCCACCAGACGAGCTGCAACTTCGACTTCTCCTGTCTGCAGGGCGACTGCCCGTCGTTCGCGACGGTCACCACCGATACGACCGCCCGTGACCGAACGAGCGCTCAACGACCGGCGCCTCCCAACGATGTGGCCGAGCCGGCCGGCCCGATCGTTGATGCCGACGACTTCACCGTGCGCATGGTGGGCATCGGCGGTACCGGCGTCGTCACCGTGAGTCAAGTCCTCGGCACCGCCGCGATGCTGGCGGGCCACAACGTGAGGGGCCTCGATCAGACCGGGCTCTCGCAGAAGGCCGGACCCGTGATGAGTGACATCCGGATCACCACGGGCCACACCATGGCGTCGAACCACGCGAACGTCTCGGGTATCGATTGCCTGCTGGCATTCGACCTCCTCGTGGCCGCGAGCGACGACAACCTCGCCGACGCCAGAGCCGACCGCACCGTGGTGGTTGCGTCAAGCGCTGTCGTGCCGACGGGCCAGATGGTCACCCACCCCGACCTCGCTGCACCGAGCATCGCGACGTTGCTCGACCGGGTCAACACCGAATCCCGGGCGGGCGACAACCGCCACCTCGATGCCGCGGCGCTGGCTGATGCGCTGCTCGGATCGACGACCGCAGCGAACGTGATCGTGTTGGGCGCGGCGGTTCAGATCGGTGCGATTCCGGTACCGACCGAGGCGATCGAACGTGCCATCGCACTCAACGGCATCGCCGTCGACACGAATCTGGCCGCGTTCCGTTGGGGTCGGGCATGGGCCCATGATTCCGAGGCGGTCGAGCGGGCCGCCGATCTCCCGCAGGCACCGCGACCCGAGACCATCGACGAACTGATCGACCGTCTCGCCGACGATCTCGTCGGCTATCAGTCGCCCGCATATGCCGACCGGTTCCGAGCCGTTGTCGCCGACACCCGACGTGCCGAGCAGCGGGTAGCGACAGAGTCGACGCGCTTCACCGAGGCCGTGGCCCGCAACCTCCACAAGCTGATGGCGTACAAGGACGAGTACGAGGTCGCCCGGCTCCTCCTCGACGACCAGGCCCGAGCCGGATACGAGGCGGTCGGTGGACGCTCGACGACGGTCACCTATCACCTCCACCCACCGATGCTGCGCGCGATGGGCATCAACCGGAAGCTGAAGCTCCGGCGCTCCGCAGTACCGGCCCTGCAGATCCTCCGAGCCACGAAGGGGCTCAGGGGAACAGTGGCCGATCCCTTCCGGTGGGCCGAAGTCCGACGCGTCGAACGCTCAATGATCCCGGAGTACATCGACGCAGTCGGTCGTCTCGCTCGACGGCTCGACCTCGACACCATCGACGACGCGGTCGAAGTCGCCTCACTCCCTGATCAGGTTCGCGGCTACGAGGAACTCAAACTGCGCCGAGCCGCCGCCTACCGCGCCGAACTCGCTCGCCGGACCTAACAAAAGGGGTCTGACCCCTGTTGTTAGGTCTCGAGGCCGGCGCCGACCAGTGCGGCGCCGACGATGCCGGCGTTGTTCGCCATCGTCGCGGGAACGACTTCCGTGTCGATCGAGATGAGCGGCAACCACTGATCGGCGACCTTCGAGGCTCCTCCGCCGACGATGAACAGATCGGGCGAGAACAGCATCTCGACGTGGCGAAGGTAACGCTCGACTCGGGGGGCCCACTCGTTCCAGCCGAGACCCTCGCGTTCGCGAACGACTGCCGACGCCCGGGTCTCGGCGTCATGCCCGTCGAGCTCGAGGTGTCCGAGTTCGGTGTTCGGCACGAGCGTGCCGTCGATGAACAGACCCGAGCCGATCCCGGTACCGAATGTCAGCATGATGACCACACCGGGGCGGCCGCGCCCTGCCCCGAACCGCACCTCGGCGATCCCGGCGGCGTCGGCATCGTTGATCATCGTCACGGGGAGCCCGCATGCCTCGGTGAACAGCGCATCGGCGTCGACCCCCATCCAGCTCGCATCGATGTTGGCTGCGAGGCCGACGATGCCGTGGTGAACGATCGACGGGAAGGCAACACCGAGCGGCGCCGACCACTGATGGCCGTCGACCAACTGCTTGACGACGTCGACCATCGCAGCGGGCGTTGCCGGCTGCGGGGTGGAAATGCGGTGCCGTGGCGACACGAGCGCACCGGTCGTCAAGTCGACGATCGCGGCCTTCATGCCACTGCCGCCGATGTCGATGCCGAATCCGTGGACGCCGAAACCGTGGATATCAGTCACGCGTGGGAGCCAGGTGACGTGCCTCTGACCAGGTGAGGCCCTTTTCGAGGTTGGGTTCGCGAGGCAGACCGAGGACGAACTCACCGACGATGTTGCGTTGGACCGCGAAGGTGCCCCCGCCCAGCGTGAGCGCCGGGCTGAACAGATACCCGTAGTGCCAGATCGGGTCGACCTCGGGGTACTGCCGCGCCGACTTGAAGTTGTTCTCGGTCGGGCCGTTCTGGGCTGTCGATGGGATGACGCCGGCAGGCCCGGACCCGGCGAGCATGCCGTCGGCGCCGGCCACTGCCTTCGCGAGCGCCATCACGTGCTGGCCGTGTTCGTCGGCCATGATCTTCTGGATCGACGCTTCAGGGCCGGGGGTCTTGCCTTTGAGCGTGGCGCTCAGGCTGCGCATCCGGTTGAGGCGCAGCAGTTCCGCCTCGATGTGCAAACGCGCGGCCTGGTCGCGCAGCACCGGATCGGTGAGTCCCCCGCCGTCGCGGATCACCTGCAGCAATTCGCCTGCCGATGGCCCGACACCCCAGAGCGAGCCGGCTGCCGACAGCGACACCCGTTCGTTCGACAGCGTGACCTTGGCGAGGCGCCAGCCGTCGCCGTCGTCGCCGACGCGCAACGAGGCCGGGATGCGGACGTCGTCGAAGAACACCTGGTTGAACGAATGCGCCGTGGTCATGTCGACGATCGGGCTCATGGTGATGCCCGGAAGATCCATCGGGCAGATGAAGTAGGAGATGCCCTTGTGCTTGGGCTGGTCGGGGTCGGTGCGGGCGATCAGGATGCCGAGCTGCGAATGGTGGGCGCCGCTCGACCAGATCTTCGAGCCGTTGACGACGTACTCGTCGCCATCTTTGACGGCTCTGGTTCCCAGGTTGGCGAGGTCGGATCCGGCATCGGGCTCGGAGAACAGCTGACACCAGAACTCCTCGCCGCTGAAGATCTTTGGGAGATAGCGCTCGTGCTGCTCCGGTGTGCCTGCCAGGAAGATCGTCGGCGCCGCCCACCCGATCCCGATGTGATTGTTCGGGCGACGGATCCCGGCCCGTGAGAGTTCGTCGTCGATGACGAGCTGGTCGATGGGGTCGGCCTCGAGGCCCCAGGGCTTGGGCCAGTGCGGAACCACGTAGCCGGCCTC
>JANPCI010000245.1:0-7562 GCA_031430875.1 Actinomycetes bacterium
AGTTCCGAGGGTATCTGGCCCAGACCTGTCATGACGGTGTGCGATGCTGGGAGCAATGCCGAAGACACCAGACCCCGATTGCATCCACGTCGTCATCGAGATCCCCCGCGGGAGCCGCAACAAGTACGAGATCGACCACGAGGACGGCAAGATCTACCTCGACCGCCGGCTCTTCACCGCCACCACCTACCCCGCCGACTACGGGTACGTTCCCAACACCCTCGCGGGTGACGGCGACCCGCTCGACGCGCTCGTCCTGCTCGAGGACCCGGTGTACCCCGGCGTCGTGGTGGAGGCGCGTCCCGTGGGGGTGCTGTACATGCAGGACGAGGCAGGCGAAGACGCCAAGCTGATCTGCGTGCCGCCGAAGGAGCCCCGCTTCGCCCACATCCAGGACATCTCCGAGTTGACCCCGCAGCTCGTCGAGGAGATCCAGCACTTCTTCGATGTGTACAAGGCGCTCGAGCCGGACAAGCACACGTCGTCGGCCGGGCTGGGTGGCAAGGCCGAAGCGTGGCGCGAGATCGAACAGTCACGCGCCAGGTACGTGCCGCACTGACCGCACGCCAACTGCGAGTCAACGAATCGTCGGCAGCAGTGCTGCGCCGACGGCACCGGCCAGTGGGCCGAAGTGGGCGAATTCCACCCTCGGGAGCGGTCGCAGATGCGGCTGGTAGAGCAGCTCGCCGTACCACTTCACGATCGGATCGAGGTAGAGGTCGGCCCCTGCAGCCAGTCCGCCACCGAGCACGAACATCTCCGGATCGAAGGCGTTCGTGAGATTCGACAATCCGAGCGCGACCCACTTGGCGAACTCGTCGATCACGTCCAACGCCTCGGGGTCACCATCGCGTGCTGCGTCTTGGACGTGCTCACCCCGAACCGCCTGCGCGTCGCCGCCGGCACGCTGCACGACCCGGCTCAACCGGCGCCCTGTCGCTGCCTCGCGCGCCAGCATCGCCAGGCCCGACCCCGACGCATAGCGTTCCCAGCAACCGCGCCGCCCGCAGGGGCAGCGTGGCCCGTCGGGGTCGACGACCATGTGGCCGAACTCGCCGGCGAAGCCATTCATCCCTCGCTGCACAGCGCCGTTGGCAACGAGGCCGCCCCCGATGCCGGTTCCCAAGGTGACGAGGATCATGTTGTCGGTGCCGCGTGCTGCACCGAGCTGCCATTCGGCCACCGTGGCGCATGTGGCATCGTTGTCGACGAACACGGCCGAACCTCGACGTTCGCGGAGCTGGTTGGCGATGTCGAAGTCGGCCACACCATCGAGGTTCGGTGCAGCCCGCAGCACGCCCTTGCGAGTCACGAGGCCCGGGACGCCGACCCCGAAGCTGCCACACTCCCCCAGTTCGTCGGCGAGTTCAACCAACGTGTCGACCAGGGCCACCAGGCTGCTCTCACCCCGAGGCGTCGGTCGCTGGGCTGTCGCCACGACGTTGCCATTCAGGTCGAGTGCAACGCCCTGCGCCTTGGTTCCACCGACATCGATGCCAACACGCCGTTCCGGGCCGGCGGCCTCGACCTGCCGGTTCGGTCCGGCGGGCCGGCTCACGCTTCGGCGCGGACTTTCAGTTCGCGCACCGTGTTGAGGATGCGCACCTCGGCGCGTCGCTTCACGAAGCCGGGCAGTGGGATGGCGAGGTCGATCTGTAGGTCGTAGCGCACCGTGGTGCGATCGTCGCCGTCGGGGTCGAACCGCCAGACACCGTCGATCGATCGCTGAATGTCGCCGCTGAGCATCGTCCAACCCATCTCGAACGGGGCGTTCGTGTAGTCGTACTTCAGCGTGTAGTGCGTGCTGCGCCCGAGCGCCGACGCGCGGAACTCCACCTCGAGCGGGCGACCGAGATCGTCGGTGGCGCGGATGTTGACGTCTTTGATGTCGTGCGCCCACATCGGGTAGCTCTCGAGGTCGAGCGCGATCTGCCACACACGCTCGTGAGGGGCGTCGATGGTGATGATCTCGGTCGCAGTCTCAGCCATGGTCGCCATTCTTGTCGATCTGGGCATCGAAAGTGTCGACATCGGGACGGGGCGGGAACACGCCGTGGAATGCGCACCACAATCCGTTCAGGCCGATGCCGAACATCGGCACCAACACACCGACCGCCAACGACGTGCCGGGAGAGCCGTCTTCGGCTTCCGATCGGGCGATGGCCGTCGCCAGACCCACCGCTGTCTGCACAACCAGCATCGACAACATGATTCGACGCACGCGCGGCGGAGTCGGCGATCCGAGCAGCAAATAGACCTGGGTCACCGAGATCTGCTCTTCGCGACTTCGCTGTACGGCGTTGAAGAACGACCAGATGAACGCGAACACGCCGACGGCGAACAACGCCATGGCCGTGATCGCTCCGACCCACTGGCTCGCGGTCGAGAACACGACCGCGGCGGTGACCGCGGTGACGACGAACGCAAACGTGCCGATCACGTCGGCGAACACGATGATGTCGCCGGCATGCGCGGAGGATTCGCGGTCGGGGGTGTCGCTCACGATTGCCAGTCTGCCAGCGCGGTCAGTCGTACACGCCGAGCGTCTCGCCCAAGCGTCGGGCGAGCACGTCGTAGGCGAACTCGTCGAGCGCCCGCTGCCGTGAACGCTCCCCCATCCGGCGCCGGAGTTCGTCGTCGTCGAGCAGTTGGGTGAAGGCGTCGACGACCGCCTGCACGTTCTCGGGGTCGGAGATGACGATGCCGGTCTCACCGTCGGCGACGGCTTCGGCGGCACCACCGGAGTCGCCCGCCACCTGAGGCACGCCGCACGAAGCGGCCTCGACGAACACGATGCCGAACCCCTCCTGCTCGAGACCGCCCCACCGGTTGCGGCAGAGCATCGTGAAGATGTCGCCGCATCCGTAGAGCTGCGGCAGGTCGGCGTTCGGGATGCGTCCGAGGAATCGCACGGGTGCATCGAGTTCGGTCGCCAGCCGTTCCAGGCGGTCGCGATCTCGCCCACTGCCGGCGATCACCAGCAGGAGGTCCGGCCGAGTCAGGCGCAGCCGGGCGGCGGCCCGAATTGCCGTGTCGAAGCCCTTGCGCGGGACGAGCCGCGAGACGCCGACGATGACCTCGGCGTCGACGGGAATACCGAAGTGCTCGCGCGCAGCAGCGCGCTCGTCGGGCGACAGGGGTCGGAACTTGTCGGGGTCGACGCCGCAGGGCACGATGGTGATTGGAAGCTCGCGGCCCGCCGCGTGTTCACCCTCGGCTGCCGGATACCCGCCGGCGGCGATGATCTTGCGGGCCCGACGCAGTGTGTAGGCCAGTGTCTGTTTGGCTCCAGGGAGCCTCCCGGGCACCGTGACTTCGGCGCCGTGCAGTACGAGGTCGTACGGAAGCTGCAGCGACGGCCCGATCAGCCCGAGTGGAACGGCGGGGTCGATGACGACGAAGTCGGCGCCGAAGTCCTTGGCCAGTTCGTTCACCTGATGGACCATCCAGGGGTGCGGAAGCAGCACGGGTTCGCGGGTGCGTTCGATGCGGTATGGCTCGGCGGCGTCGAACTCGGCGGTGCCCGCATACGGGCTGGTGAGCACGGCGAACGACTCGGGGGGAAGCCGGCGCCACCACTCCCACAGCAGCGACTGGATCCCGCCGATCTTGGGTGGAAAGTCGTTGGTGACCAGCAGGTGCTTCACGCGTGGGCGCGTTCATCGAGTCGGGCGGCGGCCCAGGCGGCGTGTTCGGTGAGGATCGGATCGATGCCCGAACGGTAGTGGTCGACGACTCGGCGGACGCGCCCATCAGCCGGGTCGCCGACATTGCCGACCACGACCAGAGCGTTGCGTCGCACCCAACGCAGATCCCGGTCGGCGATGTACCAGTGGCCGTACCGATCGTTGATCCAGTCGTCGTCGGCGTCGAGGAGTTCGATGGCATCGACCCAGGCATTGGCGCCCGCATCGAGTTCGATGGCCTCCCGCGGTCCCAGACGCACCGAGATCGGGCAGGCGTCCTGGCAATCGTCGCAGCCGTAGATGCGATCGCCGATCGCCTCGCGGTAGTCGAGCGGGATCACTCCCGGCTTCTGCAGTACCCAGCTGAGGCAACGATTCGCGTCGATCACCCCCGGGGCGATGATCGCGCCGGTCGGGCAGTCGTCGATGCAGCGTCGGCACGTGCCACAGCCGTCGGCGACCGGCTGGGCCGCCGGTTCATAGGTTGCGGTGGTGACGATGCACCCCAGCACGTACCAACTCCCGACGCCCGGCAGCAGCAGGTTGGCGTTCTTGCCGTACCACCCGAGCCCAGCGCGATAGGCAACTGCTCGGTCGACGATCGAGTTGTCGTCGGCAAAGGCCACTGCCCGGTGGTTCGAGCGGCGGATCTGCCGGCAGACATCGCGCAACGCCTCTCGCAACGGCGCGTAGTGATCGACCCAGGCGTAGCGTCCGACCCGGGCGTGCGGTCCGGCTTCAGCCGGCGGATGTTCCGGATCGGCGTCGGTGAGGTACGGCCGTGCTGCCACGATGACCGACTTCGCTCCCTCGACCGCTCGGCCTGGGTCGGTCGATCGCTCGGGGTCCCGGTAGGTGAACCCCATGTCGCCGTGCAGGCCTGCTTCGCGACGTCGGAACAGCTCGGTTCGCGCCTCGATGAGGACGTCGGATGACGTGACGCCGAGGTGGCTGATCCCGTGCTCGGCCAGCCGCCCCCGGATCTCATCGATCGATGGAAGCGGCTCGGGGCGACGCACCCGGTTCAGGGTACGGCGGCGCAGCAGCACGTACGACGACGCTCGAGAGCTGCCGACGTGGAGGTCGTTTGACGTTCCGGTGTCGCGGGCCTGACCGTTGTCGGTCAGGCGGCGGTTCGTCGGCCGGGTGGTCCGGTGCTGCGGATCGTGCCATCGGCAAGGCGGAGCGTGAGTTGCCGGTTCGGGCCCAGCTCGACGACCCAGCCGTCGTGATGGATCTTGCCGTGATGTTTCGAACAGATCGGGACCAGATTCTCGAGGTCCGTTCGCCCACCGTTGCGCCACCAGATGATGTGATGCAACTCGCAACGGTCGTAGCCGACGGTGCAGCCCGGAATCGCGCACGTGCTGTAGAGGCCTCGGAGAGCCCGGCGCTGTGCGCGGTTCGCGAGTCGTGTCGTTCGGCCGAGATTCAGCTCGCCCGGCGCGTGGAGCACGACGCCGTTGCGGACGACGACTGCGGTCACGTCGGCGTCACCGGCGAGTTCGGCCAACACCCGCGCAGGAATGTCGACGGGGATCGACCACTCCGCGACCGGCCCGACCTGCCCGGGTGCGTCAGCATCGACCACCACGAGATACTCCGGACGTCCGGGTTTGCCGCTCGCCGCACCATGCAGCAGCCGCTCCAGAGCATGAGCTGCGAGGAACCGCTGCTTCTCGATCGGATCGGCCGGACACCGCTCCGGTACCCGCTCCGCGAACAACGTCTCGATCGCACGATCCAACGTTGCAGCGAGCTTCACACCGGTGACCGGGTCGAATCGACCGCGCAGATTCCACATCCCCTCGGCATCCACCCAGGTGTTCAGCCTCGTGTTCGCCTTCTGGCGTTCAAGACGGTCGAGGCCGTCGTCGGCCTGCAACCGGATGGCTTCCAACCGGACCCGCTTCGCGAACTCGTCGACCGTGGCCGCCGCAGCCACATCCGCAAGTTCGTCGACCCGGTCGAACAACGCCGAACGCTGCCGATCGTCCAACTGCTTCGAACAGCGAGTGACCGCATCGATATGACCAGCAGTGATCGCACCGTCACCCAACCGGCCCGCCAGGTTCGGCGTTCGGTCCAACGTGTCGGCACGATCCTTGGACTTGGCTGCCTGGCCGATGGATGTCTTCGAGGTCTTCGCGATCGTTGCCTCCGGGAACGACACGAGCGACGCCAGCTGCCAGACCAGCGCTGCCTGCTGCGCGTC
Source organism: Actinomycetes bacterium (assembly GCA_031430875.1). Taxonomy (GTDB): domain Bacteria; phylum Actinomycetota; class Acidimicrobiia; order Acidimicrobiales; family Ilumatobacteraceae; genus Sva-07. The sequence continues at coordinate 5,902 of JANPCI010000245.1, forward strand.
GGCCCATGCCGTCACCTCTCGTACCGCGACCAGGCCGGCTTCTATCAACCCGGCGTCAGCAGCACCGTCGGCGCGCACCGCGGCGATGCGCTCCACCCGCTCGACGACCGCATCGATCTCCATCGATCAGGCTCCGACCCGGGCGACGAAGCCCTGCTCGAACTCTGCGAGGCTCACGAACTCGGCAGGGTCGTCGAGCAGGCCCGCACGCTGGAACAGTGCGACGGCACGATCGGTACCAGAGACCGGTGCATCGACCCGCACGGTGACGAGGTCGATCGGCCCGTCGTCGTTGGCGAGCAGATGGGTCACGATGCACTCGGCGCAGGCCGTCGTGCCGGTGGCGACGCAGGTGTCGCACTCGATCGAGAAGGCAGGGCCTTCGTGGTGATCGGTGCCGTCGATGTGGGAGTTCTTCATGCTTCCCATCATGACGAGGGGGTGTAACAGAGTTGGGACTTGGTCGGTCCGGCTGTTCGATGCTGGTCTGACCCTGGGGCGAGGATCGTGCGAGCCCGACCGTTCACCGACCGCGTACCCACGTTCCCGCCGACGCCAGATGCCGGGTCCATTCTGAACAAGTCGGGAACGCCGGAGTCGGCCGGCCGCTCTTCGACGCCTACGTATTCAGGTGATGATCGAGATGTCGATTTGGTGAATTGATACGTCACGCAAACGAAACACTCAACCTCAACTTGAACATCATGGTGACCTTGGTATCGCGCGTACCCCCTGTTCAACGGCACAATTCATGGCATCGACCAGCGGCCGCCGTCTGAATGGCTGTACGCCCTCGGCGCTTCAAGCTTTGAGCAAGATGGGGACCGGCCCCTTTCATCTGGAAATGCACTCGTCTACGGTCAAGCCGGTCACGAACCGAACCTGTTGGGAGGGTTGGCCGAGATGTACTCCACACGCCAACTATTGGCACCAATTCAAGACCGTACGACCGGCGGGCTCTGCCCGTCGGTCCACGGGATCGAGAAGTGTTCTGCAGCGGGCCGTGTGCTCGTCGTCGAAGAACACGCATTGCTGGCGAAGGGGTTGCAACTTGCCCTGACCGAGCGTCGCTGGTCTGTCGAGACCAGCAGCGGGCCCACCACGGACGACGTGGTCGGGCACGCTCGGCGTTTCGAGCCGCAGTGCGTCCTGCTCGACACGCATCTGCGTAACGGCGTCGGCAATGGCATCGAACTCATCGAGCCGCTCAGTGCCCTCGGCGCCCGCGTCGTGATGCTCACCGCCGAGCGGCGCCGTACCGTGCTTGCCGAGTTTCTCGAGGCTGGCGCGGTCGGCTGGATCGGCGTGCACACGCCCCTCGACGACCTCGACTCGACGCTCGGCCGAGTGGTGCTGGGCGAAGCGATCGTCGGGCGAAACCAGCGCGCCCAGCTCCTGGAGCATCTGCGAACCGAGCGGGCCAGCTCACTGCGCTCTCAGGCGACCTTCCAACAACTGACCCAACGCGAAGCGCTCGTTCTCGCAGCGTTGGCGGACGGCCTCAGCGCCGACGAGATCGCCCGCGAGCACTTCGTCGCGCTGACAACCATCCGCTCGCAGATTCGTTCCGTGCTCCAGAAGCTCGGGGTACGGTCGCAGTTGGCAGCAGTTGCGCTTGCTGACACGCACCGCGAGTTGCTGCCGTACGAATCGAATGCGGC
>JANPCI010000246.1:0-3080 GCA_031430875.1 Actinomycetes bacterium
ATGTCGGTGATCCACCCGCCCGTTCTCGCTGTCGGTGACGATGGTGCTGCGGGCTTGATCGGAGGATCACATGAAGCCCATTACGTTTCCGAAGCTGACGCTTCCTGACCCCGGTTCGCGCGTCGCTCCGACGCTCGGCCATCCACTCATCGACGACTATTTGGAGTCGGTTCACGCCCGGTTGCGACCGAACTCGACGCTGGCGGTTGTCTACGACTTGAAGGTGTTCTTCACCGTGATCGACGTCGACCCGCTCGACGTTCGGCGCCGTCACGTGCTCGAGTTCATCCGCGTGCAGCGGACCGGCTCGGCCGATGCGACGGTGATCCCGATCGACCAACCGAACGGGCTCGCGTTGTCAACGATCCGACGTCGCTTGTCGACGGTCGCCGGGTTCTATTCGCACCTGTGCGCGCTTGGTGAACTCGATCACAATCCGGTGCAGCGCGGCATGCCAGTGAGGTCGCCGGTGACGCGTGATCGGCGGGTCATCCCGTTGGTTCGCCCGGTGCGGCATCTGCCGCGAATCCTCGATCACGACGACGTCATCAAGTTGGTCGCGGCGCTCCGCAAGGATCGGGATCGGGCGATGATCGACGCGATGCTGCTCGCCGGTCTGCGACGTTGCGAAGTCCTCGGCCTACGCCTCCAAGACATCCGTTGGGGTGAGCGACGCTTGTTCATCGCGGACGGCAAGGGCGGCCATCAACGCATCGTGCCGATCTCGCCACGCTTCTTCGACACGCTGCGTTCCTATCTCGACAACGAGCGACCGGCCGACGCGGAGACGGCGTTCGTGTTCGTCGTGTTGAAAGGACCCAACCGGGGTCGCCCGCTCACACCGAAGGGCCTCGATGAGATCATGTTGGGTGCGCGCACCCGTGCGGGGCTCGAGCATGCGACCTGTCACGAGTTGCGCCACACCTGTTTCACCCGGCTCCGCGAGGCCGGCATGGCCCTCGAAGCGTTGCAGGCCCAGGCCGGTCACCGGTCGATCTCGGCGACGCAGATCTATCTGCATCTCGCGAACGATTGGCTCGCCGGCGAGTACATACGTGCAGCTCAAGCCATAGATGCCCAAGCCGCGCTCGGCCGGAAGGTCGTGGCGTCATGACCATGCTGTCGATCGAACCACAGCACTCCAACGAGCACTGGACACGCATCGCCGCCCACGCCCCGGTCCTCGCGTCGACGTGTCAGGACTACGTCGCGCAGATCTCGGTGACCGCTCGTCCCTCGACCGTGAAGATGGTCGACTCGTTGCTGCGGATCTTCTCCGAGTGGCTCATCGATCACGACCCGACCGTCATCGCGTTCCGCCAGATCGAACGTCGCCACATCGAGCAGTTCAAGTTGTGGCTCGCCAGTCGCGAGAACCAACGCGGCGAACCTTTGAAGAGATCGACGATCCGTCTGCGACTGTCGATGCTGCGCGTGGTGATCGAACGACTCATCGAATGGGACCACCCCGACACCCCGACCCGGAACCCGATCTTGTGGACCGACCTGCCCAAGGTCGACGAGCCGTTGCCGAAGTTCCTCGACGACGAACAAGCCGCCAGGTTCATGGCTGCAGCTGTTCGGTTGAACCCGCAACGACGACTCGTGGTCGAGATGCTCGCGCGCACCGGGCTGCGCGTGACCGAGTTCTGTGAGCTCACCCACGACGCCATCGTGACGTTGAATCAGACGAACTGGCTGCGCGTGCCGGTCGGCAAACTCCACACCGACCGCTACGTCCCGCTGCACCCGTCACTGATCGATCTGCACCGCACCTGGCGCGAGTGGGCCGGCCCCGACGACACCGGCCGCCTCATCTCCAACGACGGTCGCGTGCTCAACCGGTTCAGCGTTTCGCGCGCCGTCGCCGCCTGCGCACGCATCGCCGGGATCGGCCACGTCCACCCCCACCAACTCCGCCACACGTTGGCGACACAGTCGATCAACAACGGCATGAGCCTCGAAGCGATCGCCCAAATGTTGGGGCACCGATCGATGCGCATGACCCTCGTCTACGCCCGCATCGCAGACCGCACCGTCGCCGACGAATACTTCGCCGCCGCCGACAAAGTCGACCAGCTCTACACCACCCACTTGACAACATCACCGGCATAAGGGCCGATATGGGCGGGATGTCCGACGATCGAGATCGGATTACCGAGCGGCGTTATCGGGCGCTTGGCGCGCCCGTCTACTGGCTGGTGAGCCAACGAGCGACCGCCGCATCAGAGCTCAGTCGAACCACCTTCGTGTCCGCGACGTCGTACTGAGCCAGTTCGTGAGCGATCCGCTCGGAGTAGCCCGGCCAGCGTTGACGCAGATGCCAGATCGAGTTCGGGGAGAGCACGGCGAGCGATTCTCGGTTCCCGTTCCAGAGTTCGGTTGGCCGCACGGCGCGCCCTGCCGATCGCAGCACGGCTCGTCGGATGGCGACGTGGCGGGGTGGATCCAGCCACACCACAGCGTCGGCGGCCGGCCAGACGAGGTCTGCGATCTCGTCGATGTAGTTGCCGTCGACGACCCACTTGTCCACGGCGAGTCGTTCGGACAGCCTTTGGCGGAGTTCGAGACGTCCCGCCGGCATCCACCCTGGACCCCACCACAGCTCGTCCAGCTCGACGTGTTGTGCACCGATCCGTTCGGCCAGAGTCGATGCCACCGTCGACTTACCGGATCCCGGCCCGCCTACCACTACAACGCGCTGCATCGAGCAAAGCTACGGATCGCCGGCCGTGCATGCCGACTCGCGGAGATCGAGCCGACATTTCGTGGCGCCGCACTGGGGCCTTGGTGTGGCGCAAGCTGGTGCGGCGCACCCGGGTTGCCGGGCGCGCATTATCGAGTGCCTCCGCACTTGGTGTCAATGGCCAAGTTGTTGTCCTCGCTGGTGGCCAACGGGTGTCCTCGCTGGTGGCCAACAAAAGTCTTCGCGGTCAGGTCTCCTTTCGGGTGGTTCGGTGGGTGAGTCGGTAGCTGTCGCCGGTGGTGGTGATGATGTGGGCGTGGTGGCAGAGCCGGTCGAGCAGGCTGACGGCGGTGGGCTGGTCGGGCAGGAATCGGCCCCAGTCGTTGAAGGGACT
>JANPCI010000247.1:0-5140 GCA_031430875.1 Actinomycetes bacterium
TGAGGTGACTCCGGTCGTGGAGCAGACCTTCCCATTGGCCGAGGCGCCCGCAGCGATGCGTCAACTCGAGGCCGGCGCGGTGCGGGGCAAGCTGGTGGTCATCCCGCCGTCGTCATCGTCGACCTGATCCGGTTTGCGTGACAGTTCTGTTGGGACGGGCCAACAGAAGTGTCACGCAAACCCGGTGGGGGTGGGGGGTGGGGGGTGGGGGTGGTGGGCGAGGTTCACACGGCGAGGGCGGCTCGGCGGCCCTCGAGGACGGCTTCGAGGATCGTTCGGGGGGCGACGGCGTCGCCGATCTGCACGGCCCCGTCGAGCGGCTCGGTGGGTATCCGGAATCCACAGTCGACGACGGCCGCACACGGGATGGTTCGCCGCTGCCCTGTGTACCGATCCTCCACCTCGACCTCCAAGGCCCCGTCAGCAGGCCGGGCGGTCGGTCGCATGGTGCGTAGCAACGTCCGCCGTTCGATGGTTGCGCCCTGCTGGGCCAGGCGCGTGTTGGCGGGAGCGAGATCACCGGATCGGGCGAGTTCGTTGCCGGCGATGTTGTCCTGCGTGATGAGTACTGCCCGCGGACCCAGTTCCTCGGCGAGTGCCACGGCGATCGGCCCCCCGATCGGGTCGAACAGCACGATGACGCCCTCGGCAGGCAGCGTCGCCACTCCTCGGTGGACGTCAGCGACGTCGATGACCTCGGCGCCATCGGCGACCTCGTAGGGCCGATGGCCCGGTACTGATCCGGTCGCTTGGATGACGACAGTGTGGGCATCCACCTCCCAGGAGTCCGTGGCGAGCTGGATGTCGGTGCCCAGGCGGGCGTGTTCACGCTCCCACCAGTCGACCAACGCTACGTTCGGGCCGGCGGTGCGGGCCATGCCTCCGACGTGATCGTCGCGTTCGACGATACGGACGCGGTGACCACGCATGGCGGCAACCCGACCCGCCTCCAGCCCCGCGGGACCGGCGCCGACGACGACGACATCCCGCGCGTGCGGAGCGTGAACGTACCAGTCGGGGTCCTCGGTCTCGCGGCCGCTCGTGGGCTCGCCGATGCACGTCACGATCGGGTTGCGGGCATCTCGCACCTGGCACGTCTGGTTGCAGCGGGTGCATGGTCGAACGCGGTCCGCCTCGTCCCGGGAGAGCTTCGCGACCAGATCGGGGTCCGCGATCTGCGCCCGGGTCATCTCGACGCCGTCACACTTCGCGGGGTCGTCGTATCCTCCGAGCGCCCACTCGGCCTGGCCAATGTCGACGATGGAACCCTGCAGGATCACCGGTGTGTCAGGTGACGATGTGTGGACGGCGTCACGCACCGACCGGCACAGTTCGATGTTGAAGCCCGTCGGTTCGTGGAAGTCGGGTCGGGTCTTCTCCACCGTGTAGATCGACCCGCGGGTGACCACGAGGTAGTCGAGCCCCGCGCCGACAAGCATCGAAGCGATCGCGGGGGCCATCTCCGGCGTGATCCCCGCCCACGGCGCCAGCTCGTCGCATGAGAGTCTCAGCCCGACGATGCGGTTGCCAGCCGCAGATCGAACCTCATCGATCGCCTGGCGGGCGAACAGCAACCGGTCGTGCCCCCAGGCGTCGTCGCGCTGGTTCGTGAGGCCCGACAGGAACTGGCGAACCAGGCTGTGCTGGCCCGCATTGATCTCCACACCATCGACATCGGCCTCGACGGCGAGCTTGGTCGACGACCCGAATCCGTCGATGACGGCCGCAATGTCGTCGGCCTCCATCCACTTCGGCACCTCACGGGAGTTGACCTCGGGCATACGTGACGGGGCCCACAGCGGCGCCTGGCTGTATGCGGACGAACCCTGGCCGCCGGCGTGGTCGAGCGAGGCGATCACGAGCGATCCGTACGGCCGACATGCAGCAACGACGGCGGCCCAGCCCGGGCCACAGCGCTCGGCGAGGGGAGATCGCTCGTACGGCCAGTCCGACGGGTGGATCGAGGCACCCTCCACGACGATCGTCCCACAGCCTCCGCGCGCTCGTCGCTCGTAGTAGGCGACCTGGCGGGCGGGAATCGAGCGGTCGTCGCCGCCGAGATTGGTGACGTGCGGCCCGAACATGACGCGGTTCGGTGCGGTTCTCGACGCGAAGGTGATCGGCGACAGCAGCTGCATCAGGGGGTCAATTCTGGCTGAGGGAGGGCTCTTGGCGTCGAATCATCCGCTTGATATTGCTCGTGTGCTTCAACAGGATCAGTGCGCAGACACCGCCGACAGCGATGAGCTCCCACCGGGGTTGGTCCATGAAGATGATCCCGATGGGGACGAAAGCCACGGCGATCACCGACCCGAGCGCGGCCTTTCCCGTCAACTTGGTGACGATCCACCAGATGGCGACCGCGAGTGGAGCGAGAATCGGCTGGACCACGAGCAGGGCGCCGGAACCGGTGGCCACGCCCTTGCCGCCTTTGAAGTGGCGGAACACCGGGAACATGTGTCCGACGACGGCCGCGGCGGCACACCAGTACGCGGCCGGCCGGCCGTCGAGCGCCAGGCCGAGTCCGGCGGCGAGAGCCCCTTTGCCCGCGTCGAGCAGATAGACCCACACTCCCTTGCGCCATCCGAGCGCCCGCGTGACGTTCGACGCGCCCGGGTTGCCCGAGCCGAACGTGGAGATGTCGACTCCGTTCGCGCGGGCGATGAGGATGGCGCTCGGGAAGGTGCCGATGACATAGGCGATCAGCACGACGATGAACACGAACCATGATCCTTGCAGCTTCAGTGTGGAAACTGTCGCGTCGAACCCGCGGGCCGACGGCTAGTTTGACGCCCCCTGTGAGCGCCGATTTGTTTCCCGAGCTCGGTGCCGAGCGTGCCCGGCTCTCGTTCGCGCGGTCATCGCGTGATCGGATGATCGCCCGACTGGAGGCTGTCGACCCTGCGGCTTCGGCTGACGAGATCACCAAGGAGTACATCGAAGTCACCGTGGCCGATGCGCTGGACGATCTCCGAGGTCCAGGGTCCGGCGACTTTTTCGGGCGGATCGACGAGTGGTACATCGGGCGTCGCCACATCGAGGACGACCGGCACGATCCGGTCGTGGTCGATTGGCGTGCGCCGATCGCCGCTCCGTTCTACCGCGCCACGTCGGTCGACTCACTCGGTGTGGCGTTCCGCCGGCGGTTCACGCTTGATGACGGCGACATCGTCGCCTACCTCGACGAGCATCTCGATGATCCTGACGAGGGCGAAGTCGCCGGCGGCATCCCCGATCCGGTGCTCGCGGAGATCGGCGCCGAGCGATCGGGCGAGATGCGCGAGATCGTGTCGACGATTCAGGCCGAGCAGGACATCGTGATCCGCGCACCGATCGATCAGGTACTCGTTGTGCAGGGTGGCCCCGGCACCGGCAAGACCGCCGTAGCGCTCCACCGGGCGGCGTATCTCCTGTTCGAGCACCGCGGTCGACTTGCCCGTGACGGCGTGCTGGTGGTGGGGCCCAACAAGGCGTTCCTCGACTACATCGCCAACGTGTTGCCGTCGCTCGGGGAACGATCGGTCCGCCAGTCGACCGTCGATGAGCTGTGCATTCCACGGGTGGAGTTGACCGGTCTTGACGACGTCGTGCTGGCTCGCTGGAAGGGTGATGCCGCCCGCCTCGACGATCTCGCGGCGTTGGCGCTGTCGGTGATCAAGCCCCCCGACGGCGATGTGCGGATTCCGATCGGAGCGCGTACCCACGTGATCGGCCGCGAGCAGTTCGCCGAGTGGTTGGAGATCGCGAAGTCGGGGACGAGTCCGCTGAACCAGCGGCGAGAACGGGTGCGTTCGCTGGCACAGCGCGAGCTGCTGCAACGGACGGGCTCGGATGACACATGGGCGAAGGCGACGACGCTCAAGGCGGCGATCAACACGGCGTGGCCGACGCAGAAGCCCGTGCGACTCGTCGACCGTCTCCTGCCGGGGCCGTCCGGAAAGCGTCGTGTGTGGACCCGCGCCGACCAGTTGCTCGTCGACGAGGCGAACTCGATGCTCAACGGATCGCCATTCACCTACGGCCATGTGATCGTCGACGAGGCGCAGGATCACTCTGCCGTTGCACTCCGGGTGATCGCGCGGCGCAGCCCGAACGGCTCGATGACTCTCGTCGGCGACGTCGCCCAGTCGACCACGCCGGCGGGCCAGGAACGATGGTCGGTGGTGTTCGACCACCTCACGGTGCGCGATCGTCCGGCGGGCACCGTCGTCGACTTGACGATCGGCTATCGGGTACCCGAGCCGATCCTCGTGGTGGCCAATCGTCTGTTGCCGTTCACCGGTGTGGACGCAACCGAGAGTCGCAGTGTTCGCCGCACGGGAACGCCGCCGAGTTGGCTGCGGGTCTCGTCTTCGGATCTCGCAACCACCGTTGCCGATCTGGCCGTCGCGACGAAACATCGCCGGCGGATCAGCGCGGTGGTCGCTCCGGTGTCGCTCCACGAGTCGATCAGCGCCGCGCTGATGGCGAACGGACTCGTCGCCGTCGACCACGTTCACGAACTCGATGCGTCGGAGCTCCCGCTGTTCGGACCGGAGGCAGTGAAGGGTCTCGAGTTCGACGGCGTGATCGTTGTGAATCCGCACGAGATCCTGAGCGAGGGGACCCACACGGGCGTCACCGAACGAGGTGCCCGCCTGCTGTACGTGGCGATGACCCGAGCCGTGCAGGAACTCCACTTCGTCACCGACGCCGACCCCCCGTCAGTGCTCGACGCGACCGAAGGAACTCCCCGCTGAACGCCAGCCCCGGTCGGTCAGCGGCGGCCGATGGTGACCGGGACACGTTCGGGCGTCGCGACCCTCACTGGCTTCGAGTGATCCATCATCGGGCGTGGTCGTTCGGCTGCGGATGCCGCGAGCATCGCCGCCTCGCCGTGGCCGGCGACGCACTCGGGGTCGGGACCGTCGAGGGGGATGCCGACGAAGAACTTGGCCGCCATGCAGCCACCCTGGCAGGCGTCGTAGCTGCCGCACGAGACACAAGCACCGGCTGACTGCGGCTGACGGAGTTCGGCGAACAGCTCGCTGTGCTTCCAGACCTGGGCGAAACCGCCGGGGTCGCGGACCGAACCGGCCTTGAACTCGTCGTGGATCACGAACGGGCAGGCGTAGACGTCGCCGATCGGGTCGATCAGGCA
>JANPCI010000248.1:0-2376 GCA_031430875.1 Actinomycetes bacterium
GTGTCCGTGGCCATGTCAAAGTCCTCGGTGGTGGCCAGGAAAAGTCCTCGCGGGTGGTGAGTAGGTAGATCCACCTGTGGGCCGCCTCGGGCGGTGATCGTGAACGACGACCAAGTCAGTTCCCGATCACACACCCGAGGGGTTGTTCACATTGTTGTCAGCGAGGAAGAACATGAATGTTGTCGATGCGTATACGCGTCTGGGGTCGTATCGCGCCGCCGGTGAGCTGTGTGGCGTGGACCCGAAAACGGTGAAACGCAAGGTGCTCTTGCATGAGGCCGGTTTGTTGGATGATGAGCGTGCGGAACGGGCGCCGGTGCCGAAGAACACTGACGGGGTTCGTGGCGTGGTGCTCGATCTGGTTCGCGAAGCGAACGGGCGCGGCACCGCGAAACGGTTGCTGCCGGCTGCTCGGGCCGCCGGGTATCACGGCTCGGACCGCAACTTCCGGCGGTTGGTGGCCGGTGTGAAACGGCAGGTTCGCGGCGAGATCGGCCGTCATCAGCGCCGCCCGGCGGTGTGGGTGCCGGGCGAGACGGTGGTGATCGACTGGGGGCTGCTGCCGTCGGGGTTGAAGGTGTTCTGCGCGGTGCTGGCGTGGTCTCGGGTCAGGTTCGTGCGGGTCGCCAGGGATGAGACCGCGGCGACGACGTTGGCGATGCTGGCCGACTGCTTCGACACGTTGGGGGGTGTCCCAGCGAAGGTGCTCGCGGATCGGATGGGCTGCTTGAAGGGCGGCACCGTCGCGAACGTGGTGATCCCGACACCGGACTACGTCCGCTTCGCGACGCATTACCGGTTCGCCCCGGACTTTTGTCATCCGGCCGACCCGGAGTCGAAAGGGATCGTCGAGAACTTGGTCGGCTACGCCAAGACCGACTTGGTGTTGCCGGACTCCGATGATCTCACGGTGTTGAACGATGCCTGCCGGGTGTGGTGCTCAGAGGTCAACGCCCGCCAACACAGCGAGATCTGTGCGGTCCCCGATGTGCGTCTCGTCGAGGAACGGGGCCTGTTGCGGGAGTTGCCGATGCTGCGCCCACGCATCGGACGCAGCGAGCTGCGCAAGGTCGACAAGCTGTCCACGATCCGGGTTGCGTCAGCGCGTTACTCGGTCCCGCACCGTCTCGTCGGCGTGCAAGTCGAAGCGGTCACTTTCGACGGCAAGGTTCGGATCTACGACCTCGACGGCAACCTCGTTGCTGACCACGCCCAGCTCGCTCCTGGCGAAGCAGCAGTGCTCGACGAGCACTATCCGACACCACGCAAGGCGCCGTCGCGTGGGCCACGTGCCCGCACCGACGCCGAACGCGAGTTCCTCGCCCTGGGCGAGCCGGCCGAGACGTTCATCCGTCAGGGAGCAGCAGCAGGCATGACGATGTTGCCGAAAGAGATCATCGAGATCGTCGACGACATCCTTCCCGCGCACGGCCCCGAGGCCGTTGCTAAAGCGTTGGACCGCGCCGCCCGGTTCGGCCGGTTCCGCGCCGCGGACGTGCGCTCGATCCTCGCGATCGGCACCGCGCTGCCCGAGCCAGCCGCCGGCGGCGACAACGTCGTGGTGGGCCTGCCGGCCGCTGAGGTCCGTTCCTTCGACGCCTACCGGATCGAGAACCTGGCATGAGCCGCCAGCCGATCACGCTGGCAGCCGACGTCGAAGCCGGCCTGCGTCGACTCCGCCTGGCTGCGATCCGTCGTGAAGCCCCCGAGGTCCTCGCGACCGCGAAGACACAACGATGGGCACCCGAAGAACTGTTACGGGTGCTCGTCGAAGCCGAGATCGCGTCACGCGACGCGTCCAACACCCGCAACCGGATGGCAGCCGCACGGTTCCCGATCGACAAGACCCTCAACGAGTTCCGCCTCGACGAATCCTCCATCCCACGCGCCTCGAACGACTACCTGGTGACGCTCGAGTGGATCCACCACGCCGAGAACCTCTGCCTCGTCGGCCCAGCCGGCACCGGCAAAACCCACTACCTCATCGGCCTCGGCCGAGCCGCCGTCGACGCCGGCTACAAGGTCCGCTACTTCACCGCCATCGACCTCGTCGAACACCTCTACCGTGCCGTCGCCGACAACACCGTCGGCAAAGCCATCGAAGCCGTCTGCCGAAACGACCTGATCATCATCGACGAGATCGGTTTCGCCCCGCTCGATCACACCGGCTGCCAACTGCTGTTCCGCCTCGTCGCCGCCGGCTACGAACACCGATCCATCGCCATCGGCTCACACAGTCCCTTCAACGACTGGGGCCGATTCCTGCCCGACCAGCCCACCGCCGTCAGCCTGCTCGACCGGCTCTGCCACCACGCCCACATCATCACCACCACCGGCGACAGCTACCGACTCACCCACCGAACCACCCGAAAGGAG
>JANPCI010000249.1:0-2547 GCA_031430875.1 Actinomycetes bacterium
CAGCAACGGGAAGTTCGTGTTGCCGATCGCCGCATCCCATGGCCACCCATGGCTCGCCGGTTCGTCGTACAGATGGTTCACGCCGCCGAGCCACATCGCGAGCGCTCCGACGACCGCCAACGCGATCACGCCACCGAACACTCCCTGGATGGTGGTCGTCGAGCGACGTCCGTGTTGATTCTCGAAGGCGACGTGAGCGCCGACAGCGACCTCGGTGGGAGCGCCGGCCCTGCGCAGCAGTCGGGTTGTCGTGAACGGGGACATCGACGCCGCGTTGGTGCGCGTCCTCGAGCCCGATGTCAGCATGCTCGCGACGACGACGAGCGCCACGACCAGCAGCGCTCCAAGCGCGATCACTGCGACGTTCACCTGCAGGCCGGGTTCCAGCTCCATCTGCCGGCCGATGCCGATCGGGAACCGATTCGACAAGGCGACCGCGCCTGCCACGGCGATCACGCTTCCGACGACTGCGGCGGGCAACACCCGCAATCCGGAGACGGTGGCGAGCTGGGCCCTGGTGAATCCGAGCGCGAGCAGGCCAGGAGTGTCGCGATCATGGAAGCGCTGCTCGCCGCGCACCAGGAGAACCATCGTGACTCCCGCGATCAACGCAATCCCGATGCCGAGCGCGAGGAGGGCTGTCGTCTCCAGATCGACCGGGGTGTCGAACGACGCCCGCCGGCTGAATGTCTCATCGGTTCCCGAGAACGTCACGATCGTGTCGACGAGTCCGATTGGTGGCTCTTCGCCCGGGCCGGCCATCGACGGGAGCGCGGCGGTGACGGCATCGACGCCGTTCTCGCCGTCAGCAAGGTCCAACGAGTACGCCTGCCCGTAGCCGAGGAACTCGTCGTGGTGTTGCTCCCAGAACTCGTAGGGGAACAGCATGTCGTTACCGCTGAAGCGCTCGACCGTCGTGCGGGGCTCGTCGACGGCGATGTCGTTCGGCGGTCGCACGATGGCGGCGATCGTCATCGTGTAGGTGGGCCCATCGGGCTCGTAGACGCCTTGTTCCACCTCCTCGGCCTGGTCAGGCGCGTACATCAGCACCGTGACCGTGTCACCGACCGAGGTGTGCAGATTCTTGGCGAAGCCTTCGGTGACCACCGTCTGGAGTGGATCGCCGTTGTCCGGAACGGCCCCGGCCACGACGCGCCACGTCGGGTCGGAGACGCCGAAGTCTGCCGTGATGCCATTGACCCCGCTCACCGTGCCGTCCCGATCGATGACGTTGGCCGCGATGTAGCCCCCTGGCACCGCCTGTTCGACTCCCGGCAGTGAGAGGACGGCGGAGCGTTCGATGCCAGTCGGCGAGTACACGCCCATGTCGTAGTGCGGGGCCGCGGCGATGAACCGATCGACCACCGACGACGACCGTCGCGCTCCCGCGATCAGTGCGATCGACATCGCGCCGGCGATGCCGACGAAGAGCGCCAACCCGACGAGCGCCGCGCGGCGGCTGTGACGTTGCGAGCGGGCAACGAAGCCCTCCGGTGCGAGCACGAGGCCCAGTGTGCGACTCGATCGGCGCGGCCGCAAGGGTAGTGACCGACCCACGGGCCGGGTGCTGACACCCCCACGGGTGGTGTGGGGCCACGGTTGTCGGCCTCCGCTCGATCTGTCATCGATGGTGGAATGTGGATGATCACGCTTCGAGACCTGCAGTGGCGCCGGCGACGGTTCGTCATCGCCGTGTTCGTCACGGCGATGGCGTTCGCGCTGACCCTGATCATGAGCGGCATCTTGGGACACATGCGCAACGAGAGCGTCCGGACCGTCGGCGCATATCCGGCGGCGAGCTGGATCGTCACCGACGGGGCGACCGGGCCGTTCACGACCTCGCAGTTCCTGCCGACCTCGGCGCTCGACGACCTGCGCAGCACCGCCGGCGTCGACGGAGCCAGCCCGTTGTTGGTCGTGCGCAGCACCATCGACAAGCTCGACGTGAACGTCGTCGGCTACGAAGTCGGCGGACTCACCGAACCGTCGAAACTTGCCTCGGGCGAGTCGGCGACCGGCAGCGGGCAGGTCATCGTCGACGACTCCCTTCATCGCCACGTGGGCGACACCCTCACGTTCGCGGGGCGCAGCTACCCGGTGGTCGGTACGACCAAGAACACGACCTTCTATTTCAGTGCGCCGACGGTGTTCCTGCCGATCGAGGACGTCCAGGAACAGTTCCTCGGCGGTCAGCAACTGGCCAGCACGATCGTGGTCACGGGCGACCTGCCGGTGACGGCACCTGATGGTCTCGATGTTCTTACGAGCGCGCAGGTGAAGGCCGACCTCGATCGACCGCTGGCAACAACGTCGCAGACGCTCTCGATCATCGATGGGCTGCTCTGGATCATGGCGGCCGGCACCATCGGCTCGATCGTCTACATGACGGCGCTCGAACGCACCCGCGACTTCGCCGTGTTCAAGGCAACGGGATCGTCGGGATGGTCGATGGCCATGGGCCTGTGTGCCGAAGCGGTGATCCTGGCGCTCGCCGCAGCGGTCGTCGCGATGATCCTGGCACGGCTGATCGCTCCGACGTTCCCGTTC
>JANPCI010000250.1:0-2461 GCA_031430875.1 Actinomycetes bacterium
GTGCCCTCGGTGCCCACGATCGTCAGGCGACAATCGCCCCACGTCCCGAGCCCCTTCGCCGTCAAGTAGTCGAGTCGGTGGTCCCCCACCACCCCGCCGGTCTTTCCGGACCCGACCCCAACAGACCGGCCCGGTCTTTCCGGACCCGACCCCGAAAGACCGGCGAGCGTCATCGAGCCGATGTCCTGCATCGCGGGATGCTCGGGCGACGCGACGTTGCCGACCGCAGCGGCCACCACGGAGACGTCGGGAGCGGTCATGTCGGTGATGGTCAGGAACTGGTCGACCTGATGCGAGCCGATGTCAACGAGGATGCCGCCGGTCGCCTCGGGATCCCAGAACCAATCGGGTCGACGCTTGGCCCACATGGTGTGCGGTCCGGCGCCGATCACGTGGACGATCCGGCCGACGGCACCCGACCGTGCGAGGCGAACTGCCTCGGCGATCGCCCGATTCTCGTACCGCTCGGTGAACAGCACCGTCCACGGACGCCCGGGCCGTCCGGCGACGGCGTCGCGGATCGCGTCGAGTTGCGCCATCGTCGTGAGTCCCGGCTTGTCGGTGACGACGTACTTGCCGCCGGCGATCGCGGCGAGGGCGATGTCGGCGCGTTGGTTCGGGATGGCCGCGGTGACGACGAGATCGATGGAATCGTCGGCGAGCATCTCGTCGAACGTGACCGGACGCGACCCGGTCTGCCACCCCTCGTAGGCCTCGAGGAAGCCACCCTCCTGCACGTGGCAGGCCGCCTCTGCTCCGGCCTTCACCAACCGGTCGACGATCTCGAACACATGGTTGTGATCGAGCCCGTTCACCCCCAGCTTCAGACTCATCCCGGCACCCCCATCACAACAGGGGTCAGACCCCTTTTGTTATTCCGGCGGTGATGGGCGCACCTAACAAAAGGGGTCTGACCCCTGTTGTGGTTCACGTGACCTCGCGGGTCATGGCGTCGAAGTCGTTCGACCAGGTGGAGTCGCCAGCGGTGAGGTTGTACTGGCGCGACAGGTGTTCGATGCCGCCCCACGGCGACTCGTGGCGGGGGAAGTCGGCGAGCTGTTGCTCTTCACCCTCGATCAGGAACGGGCCGGTGCTGGAGAAGTCGACGATGCCCGCCGACGGGGATGTCCACGACACGGTGAAGCCGGTGTCGTCGCGCACGACCGACGGCTCGGTGATGGTCAGCGCGGCGACGAAGTCGTCGAGCGTGCCACCGCTGTCGCTGCCGACCTCCGCGAGCCACACGTTGTCGGGCCCACCCTCGGCGACGAGGTCGAACGGCTTCACCATCCCGTTGGTCGACACCACCGCCGGGTCGTACTCACGCCATGTCGGCGCCCGCCACGACCACAGTGCGATGTACGCGCCACCCTTTGCGGCGATGGTCCAGTTGCCCACTTGGCGCACCTCGTCGAAGTGATCCTGCGGCACATAGGCGTGCGTGAATGGCCGGTATTCGAAGACGCCCCACACGAGTGGGTCGGTCGCTTCGTCCCACTTCGGTTGGTAGATGTGCACCGCCGTGCCCCGATACTGCGCGGACCGCGGCATCGACGCGTCGCCGGTCCAGTAGCCGGGCTTGCCGTCATCGGCCCAGATGGTCGACTGCGCGGTGTCGGTGGAGGGATGGGTGGTGAAGACCATCGCCTTCTCGTCGATCGCCGCCTGCCATGCGTGGCCCTGGTCGCGCATCTCACCGAAGCGATGGTCGAGCACCGAGGCCATCGACACCCTCGGCTCCCGATAGGCGTACGTGTTGGCCTCCGACAGGAACCCGAAGTTGATGACCGCAGCACGCTCCTGTTCCCACACGCGGATCTTGGCGGGGTCGTAGTCGTTGAGCTGGGCGAGCAGATTGATGTCGCTGAACAACTCGGTCTCCCACAGCCGGAACTCGTTCATGGTCGCCACGCCCACTTCGGCGAGCGGCCACATGCCGAGCGCGCCAAGACTCCACCAGAACGAGAGGTTGGCGGGGTCGGAGAAGTCCTTGCCGTACGGCGCCACGGGGTTGTCCTCGAGCGGGCTGCTGCCGTCGAAGTACACGCCGTGACGCTCACGTACAACGCTCGGCTCGTCGTCGGTGGCGATCTCGACGACCACCTGCGGCGGGCGGTACCGCTGCGCCGACGCGAAGTAGGTGACGCCCGTGTCCGACGTCGACTGGTACTGCTCGGTGGTGTCGTCGAACACGAACTTGGCGGTGCCGAAGGTGTCCTCGTCGAGCGACGACATCTTGTCCTTCTTGTAGGTGCGGCCCCTGGGTGCGGTGTAGCCGCCGGAGTGGTTGTGGGCGGCCATGTCGACGAGTGCGAGGTCGAGGCACATCGCCGCTGCCGTCACGATCTCGGGGTCGTCGGCGAGCTCGGCGAGCATCAGGAGCGGGGTGACGTTCTTGAGCATGTAGACGTTGGAGTGCCACTCGAAGAAGCCGAGGTCGGCGCGTTCGGTGATCCACTCG
>JANPCI010000251.1:0-10616 GCA_031430875.1 Actinomycetes bacterium
GACCTCCTCGGGAACCACCAATTCGTCACCGTCCCAGTAATGGGGGAACTCAGCCTCGGCGAGCGCCTCGGAGAGCTCAGCACGCTGTTCGAAGGTCCACACCGACATGTCGTAGTGCACCTTGGCCACATCCGGATCGAATGGATCGAAGTCGATCGGCTGACCCGAGGTGCCGGTCGCTTCCTGGTTCTCTTCGCCCGACGCCTTGTTCACAAATGCCACACCGAAACGCTACCGGCACCACCGGTATGCCCGGAGTTCGGCGGTCAGTTCGTCCCGCGAAAACGTCGCAGAAAGTGCTCGGTACGCGCGTACTCGTCACGCTGGTTGACCGGATCGCGAAATCCGTGACCCTCTCCCTCGTACACGACGAGCTCGACGTCACCGCCACTGCTGCTGATCCGATCGGCGAGCGTGACGCTGTGGGCCAAGGGAACGACCGGGTCGTCAGTGCCGTGGAACACCAAGAGGGGCGACGCGATGCGGTCGGCCCTGTTGATCGGCGACAGCGAGTGGTACCGGTCATCCAGACCCGGCTCGCCCGGCCTCCCGACGAGCGTGTCGTTGTAATGCGCCTCGAACCGATGGGTTGCGTCCGCCAAGCCGACAAGATCGCTCACCGGGTACGACGCAACGCCGCCCGCGACGAGATCTCCGTGGTCGGCGAGCAACCCCAACACCGTGAGCCCACCGGAGGATCCGCCGATCGCCACCGTGGTCGCCGGCGTGGCCCAACCCTGCGCGTGAGCTCGACGAATCAGCGCGGCGGTGTCGTCGACGTCGAGCCGCCCCCATCCACCGTTCAGCGCCTGCTGGTACGCCCGACCGTGGCCCGTGGTCCCCCGGGGGTCGACCACGAGCACATCCCATCCTCGGCTGCACCAGTAGGCAATGCGAGGGCGAAAGTCGACCTGCCATTGATCGGTCGGCCCGCCGTGGACCCAGCACAGCAAGCGGCCCTCCCCCACCGCGTACCGGCGCGCGTGGAGCACGACGCCGTCATCGTCAACGGTGATCGCTTCGGGCTCTGCCAGTACCACGTCGCTCCACGCGGTCGCCCCACTCGCTGCCACGACGCGAGCTCGACGTTCGGGCACTGCCAGGTCGACGAGCACGATCTCGGGCGGTGTCGTGGGACCCGACCGCACGGCCACGAGTCGATCGTCGACCAAAGACAACTGGCCGTACACCGCTGTGGCACTGCTTCCGCTCCGGACGTCAGTGAGCAGATCGCGGACCCCGCCGGCCGGGTCGATGAGCGACAGCGCCCCGAATCCGGCTCGGTTGCGCGCCACGATGCAGGAACCGTCGCCGCGCACAACGAACGACTGCTGCCCCATGCCCCACGTCGGGCCGGCATGTTCGACCTGCTCGACGACCACGGCGCGATCGCCGAGCTGCACGTTCAGCCAGCCCGAACCGTCGTGCACACAGCTCGGCGTGCCATCGGGCGCGAAGCGCGGCTGCTGGACCGCGCCGACTGCGGGCCGCCACGTCGACAGATCTGGCGTCGCCAAAGGATCATGGCAATTGACACGTTCGGCGCCGTCCCACGGCATCGCCGGCGGCGACCACCCCTGCCAAGACACCACGGTGGCATCAGGCGACACCGAGGGGTCGAAACAGAACTCGTGGCGGCCATCATCGAGCCGCCGGCTGTCTCCGGTGTCGAAATCGGTGAGCCACACCTCCGCCTCGTCGAGAACGTAGACGACGAAGCGACCGCACACCCACGGGGCCCGAGCGCTGCGTTCGTGGGTCGTCACCCGGTGGAGATCGAGCCCGCGCGCACACCACAGCTCACCGTCGACTCCGGCATACACCACGCCGGTCGAATCGGCCAGCCACGAGTAACAGCCCCCGGCCATCCCTCGTCCGGGCGCCGGGTCGGGGCCGAAGGCGAGGGCTCGCGTCGGCTCAGGTGTGTCGATGTCGACGACCAGGATCGCGGAGGCGCTCCGCCACCGCTCGACGAATGCAACTCGTCGGCCGTCGGGCGACAGCTTTGGCTCGGTCAGATCGCGTCCCGACAGCACGAGGTCGAGAGGGATCTCCACGGTCAGACTGTACGGCGGGGAGGCCACCCCGCCCGACCCGTCGGGGTACGTTGGAGCCATGACAACGTCGTCACGCCAGCAACCCGATCGCAACCTCGCTATGGACTTGGTTCGTGCCACCGAATCCGCCTGCCTCGCCTCGGCGCGCTGGGTCGGCCGCGGCGACAAGAACCGCGCCGACCACGCCGCCGTCGAGGCCATGCGAATGTCGCTGTCGACGGTTGCGATGGACGGCATCGTCGTCATCGGCGAGGGCGAGAAGGACGATGCCCCGATGCTGTTCAACGGCGAGCACGTCGGCGACGGCAGCTCCCCGGCAGTCGACGTGGCTGTCGACCCGATCGACGGCACGACGCTCACGGCCCAGGGCAAGACCAATGCACTCTCGGTGATTGCCGTCTCCGACCGCGGGTCGATGCTCGATCCCGGGCCGTCGTTCTACATGGACAAGATCGCGGTCGGTCCGGAGGCAGTCGGCGCCATCGACATCACGGCCACGGCCACCCAGAACCTGCGCTGGATCGCCAAGGCCAAGGGCGAGGAGGTACGTGACCTCACCGTGGTGATCCTCGACCGGCCGCGTCACGCCGAACTGATCGCCGAGATCCGCGCCAGCGGATGCCGGATCCGCCTGATCACCGACGGCGACGTCTACGGCTCGGTGGCGACCTGCTGGCCCGACGCCGGCGCCGATGCGCTGTTCGGAATCGGAGGGACACCCGAATGCGTCATCTCGGCGGCGGCGATGAAGGCGATGGGCGGCGAGATCCAGGCGCAGTTCGCACCGCAGAGCGACAAGGAGCGCGACGCCATGAACGAGGCGGGTTTCGATCTGTCTCGCGTCTTCGGTCAGGACGACCTGATCAAGAGCGACAACTGCTTCTTCGCGGCGACCGGCCTCACCGATGGCGCACTGCTGCGCGGCGTCCGCTTCGATGCAACAGGCGCTCGCACGCAGAGCCTCGTCATGCGTTCACGCAGTGGCACGGTCCGCCTGATCGACGCTCATCACCGCGTCGCCAAACTCCGCGAGTTCTCTGCCATCGACTACTGAGACGCTGACCCGCGTCTCATTCAGCGGGTGATCGAGCCGCTGACCCACCGGGTGATCGAGCGGGGCAAGATGTCGCTGACCGTGACGGCAGTCTTGTAGAGCACCCCGGGCACCGAGATCGTCTTGTTGCTCGCAACGTCGTGGAGGCCGGTCGAGGCCACCTGTTCAACCGTGGTCCACGCGAGGCTCGGAACCTTCGTTGCGAGACCGGTCGTGTTGCTGTGATCCTGGAACTCGGTCTTCGTGAGGCCCGGGCACAGTGCCGTGACATGCACGCCCGACGGCTTCACTTCGGCGTGGAGCGCTTCGGTCAGGCTGGTGACGTATGCCTTGGTGGCCGCGTAGACGCCGAGGCCCGGCGAGGCTTGGAAACTGGCGACGCTCGACACGTTCAAGAGGTAGCCCCGACCCCGGGGCACCATGGCGGCCAGCGCGGCATGACTCAACACCGTCAGCGCCTTCACGTTCAGTTCGACCTCACCGACCAGGCGGTCGACATCGAGTTCGTGAAAGACGCCGCTCGTGCCGAAGCCGGCGTTGTTGACGACGAGATCGATCGGAGCGCTCGTGGACTGGATGCGCTTCACCGTTGCTGCTTGGCCCTTCGTTGTTGCGAGGTCGGCTTCGAGTACCTCGAAGCCGTCGTATCGGTCGGCGATCTCACGTAGCCGTTCGCCGCGACGGGCAACGAGCACGGTCGGCACGCCGGCCTCACCCAACAGACGAGCCATCTCCGCGCCGATCCCCGACGACGCACCGGTCAGGAGGGCCGACGTGAACGGGTAGCTCGACATACCCCGACGTTACCCAACAACCTGGGAGTGGCTCAGCGGAACTCGACCGTGATGTACCAGGTCGTTCCGTCGTAGTGGACGCCGACACCGGCCATCGTCCACGCCGGATTTGTCATGTTCGCAAGGTGGGGCGGGCTCGCCACGAACGCGTTGTGCAGCCCGAGTGCCGCTGCCTCCGGCGACTGAGAACCTCCGCTGGACCATCCGATGTTCTCCGCATACGGCCCGCCGCTGTGGCGGAATCCGGACTGCGACATCGTGAGCGACCAGTTCCGGGCGAACGCTGTCATCGTGACGTCGGACGTCACGGGGCCCAGTCCACGCGACGCTCGCAACTGATTGATCAGCATCAGCGCAACGTCCTCGGCGCTGGCGGCCGGTGACGTACGACGGGTGTCGAGAAGTCGAGCCGGGGCGAGTGAGCCAAAGTTCGCGGTCGGTGGAAAGTAGCCGTTCACATCGACGATGAGATGGGTGGCCGCATCGTTGTAGATGCACACCGCGCCACCGACGCCAACCTTCGACGTGACCGCATTCGCAACGGTCGACCCCGCGGCGAAGTTGATGTTCGACGTGTCCGGGCGAGGCGCCCCACACGGATACACCGTCGCGAAACCACCACCGAGACTGCCCGTCGCGGTGACATTCAACGTCACCGCAGTCGCATTGGCAGGCACACCACCACGACCGGCCACGACCAACGACGTCGTCGCACCAGCGTCGCGTATGCCGAGTTCGCTGAATTGCCCGTCGACGGTCGCGGCCGCCTCGATATGGGTGGGAATGAACGCTCCGGTGAGAGCAAGGGAGAGCACGATCCCGGCAAGTCGGGCGCGCGGTGAAAAAATCGTCAAGTGGAATCGGAGCCTTTCGATGAGTAGATCATCTGGCGTGAGATCGACACGCGCAGCCGCCGCCGTGAGAGGTTAGACCGCAATCGTCACGAATCCGTAACAATCGTCATATTTCATCGATGGGATTCGCTCCCACGATCCCGCCAACGACCGACTCGGGCGTCGGGATTCAGGAGGTGAAGCTGGTGCCGCTGGCGCGCAGGCGGGCTTCGGCGCGGTCTCGGCCGGCCGTGGCCACTTCGATCATCGTGGCATCCATGTGCTGGTCGCGCAGTGTGTGGCGATGACGCTCCAGCGCTTCCTTCGCCCGCTCGACATCGATGTCCTGCGCGAGTTCCGCGGTATCCGACAGGATCGAGACCTTCGTCGGATTGCCGCTGACCTCGACGAACCCGCGATGGATCGCGATGTCCTGGACGGTGCCGTCGGTCTGGAAGATGCGGGTGTGGCTCTCGACGAGCGCTCCGAGGAACGCTGCGTGTCCGGCCTGGAAGGCGATCTCGCCGGCGCCGAGCGTCCGAGTGATGACCATGTCGGCCTCACCCGAGTAGAGCACCGCCTCCGGTGACACCACCTCGACGATCAACGGCTCGGCCATTGCTGGTGTCCTCCTCGTCGGCCCTGCGGTTCTCCTCGGTCGGACGGCGCCTCGTCGCTGGCGCTTCCCTCGGCGCTCGTGGTCAATCTCGTCGGCATGATCAGCCTTCTTGGAGCTTCTTGGCCTTGGCGAGCACCTGCTCGACGCCGCCGACGTTGAGGAACGCCTGCTCGGGCACTTCGTCGAGATCGCCGTTGATGATCGCCTCGAACGACTCGACGGTCTCGGCGACGGGCACGTACTCACCCTCCAGGCCCGTGAACACCTGAGCCACGTAGAACGGCTGCGACAGGAAGCGCTCGACCTTGCGGGCCCGGTTGACGATGAGACGGTCTTCCTCGGACAGCTCGTCGAGGCCGAGGATGGCGATGATGTCCTGCAGTTCCTTGTAGCGCTGCAGCGTCTCCTGCACACGCCGGGCGATCAGGTAGTGGTGGTCACCGACGACTTCGGGCGACAGGATCGTCGACGTGGAAGCGAGCGGGTCGACGGCCGGGTAGATGCCGAGCGCCGCGACCTGACGGGACAGCTCGGTGGTGGCGTCGAGGTGGGTGAAGGTGGTGAACGGTGCCGGGTCGGTGTAGTCGTCGGCGGGCACGTACACGGCCTGCAGCGACGTGATCGAGCGGCCCCGTGTGGAAGTGATGCGCTCTTGGAGCTGGCCCATCTCGTCGGCGAGTGTCGGCTGGTAGCCCACTGCGGCGGGCATACGGCCGAGCAGCGTCGACACTTCGGAGCCCGCCTGCACGAAGCGGAAGATGTTGTCGACGAACAGCAGCACGTCCTGGTTCTGGACATCGCGGAAGTACTCGGCCATGGTCAGCGCCGACAGGGCAACGCGCAGGCGCACGCCCGGCGGCTCGTCCATCTGGCCGAAGACGAGGGCGGCCTTTTCGAACACGCCCGACTCGATCATCTCGAGGCGCAGGTCGGTGCCTTCACGGGTGCGCTCGCCGACACCGGCGAACACCGACACACCACCGTGCTGGCTGGCAACACGGTTGATCATCTCGGTGATGAGCACGGTCTTGCCGACTCCGGCACCGCCGAACAGGCCGATCTTGCCGCCGGCGACGTACGGGGTGAGGAGGTCGATGACCTTGATGCCGGTTTCGAACATGCGAGCCGATGGCTCGAGTGCGGCGAAGTCGGGGGCGTCGCGGTGGATCTCCCAGCGCTCCATCTCGTCGAAGCCGTCGGGGGCCTCGTCGAGAGGCTGGCCCCACACGTTCCAGATGTGGCCGAGCACCTTGTCGCCAACCGGAACGGTGATGCCGTGACCGAGGTTGCGGACGGGGGTGCCACGCACGAGACCGTCGGTCGGCTTGAGGCAAACGGCGCGGACGCGACCTTCACCGAGCTGCTGGGCAACTTCAGCCATCACCGTGATGGTCTCGCCCTCGAGGACGATGTCGAACTCGACGGCGGAGTTCAGCTCGGGCAGCGCGCCACGAGGGAACTCGACGTCGACAACGGGGCCGGCGATGCCGACGATGCGGCCGTCATTGAGATCGGTGGTTGATTCGGTCATGGTCATGACTGTTCTCTCCTGGGGGTGCAATGCGCTCAGATGGTGGCGCCGGAGTCGGCCTGTGTGAGTTGTTCGAAGAATGCGTCGCCGAGATCGAGGTACGGGACCTCGGCGTCGTCGGAGTCGAGAGCTTCGGCACCGCCGACGATCTCCATGATCTCAGTGGTGATCGAGTCCTGACGGGCCCGGTTCATGATGCGACTCAGTGACTTGATCAGTTCGTCGGCGTTGTCGGTGGCCGACTTCATCGCCCGCTGGCGGTAGGCGTGCTCGGACGCCGCGGCGTTGAGCAATGCGGCATAGACACGGGCTTCGACATAACGAGGCAGCAACGTGTCGAGAATTGTTTCGGGATCGGGCTCGAACTCGTAATCGCCGCCGCTGCTCGGCTTGCCGTCGCCGCCGGCGATGGTGTCGGAGCTGAGTGGAACGAGCGGGCGCAGCACGACCTCTTGGCTGCCGGACGAGACGAAGCGGGTGTAGACGAGCTCGACACGATCGACCTGGCCCGACACGAACAGCTCAATGACGTGCTCGCCGATTTCTCGCGCATTCTCGTAGGTCGGCTGAGCCGAGAAACCGCTGAACGCCCTGCCGAGGGTGTAGCCACGGAAGCGGAAGTAGCCGTCAGCCTTCTTGCCGACGGGAATGATCGTGTAGTCCTCGCCGGCGAGGATGTCGGCTTTGACCTCACCCTCGGCGGCGCGCTGCACGCCGGAGTTGTAGCCACCGCAGAGCCCACGGTCAGCCGCGATCACCACGTAGCAGGTGTGCTTGATCTCCTTGCGGCCCGACAGCAATGGTGAATCAGAGGATGCACCACCGGCGGCGAGGTCTCTGACCACCTCGGTGATCTGCTCGGAGTAGGGCACGGCGGCGGCCACGCGAGCCTGGGCCTTGACGATACGAGACGCCGCAATGAGCTCCATGGCGCGCGTGATCTTCTTCGTCGCCCGAACGCTGCGAATGCGTTCCTTGAGAATCCGCTCTTGGCCCCCGGCCATCTAGATCACACTCCAGATCGCCGAGCAGGCGCCGAGGGAAGCGCCAGCGACGAGGCGCACGGAGGGAGCAGCCGAAGCGCAGCGGAGGCCAGTCCCGACCATTGAGAACATCATCACTCCGTGGCGAGGGTCTTGTTGGACTTGGCGTCGCCGACTTCGTCGACGTCGAGCGCGGTCGGATCGACGGCGTAGTCGTTGGTCGACGTGGTGAACGTCGCCTTGAACGACTCGATGGCACCGGCGAGTCCGTCGGGCACACCGGCGGACTTGATGTCGGCGAGCAGGCTGCTGTGCGTCGTGCGCACGTACTCGAGGAGTTCCTTCTCGAACCGGATGACGTCGGCAACGGGGACGTCGTCGAGGTAGCCCTTGGTGCCGGCAAAGATCGACACGACCTGTTCCTCGACGGGCATCGGGCTG
The DNA here is from genome assembly GCA_031430875.1 of Actinomycetes bacterium. Classification (GTDB taxonomy): domain Bacteria; phylum Actinomycetota; class Acidimicrobiia; order Acidimicrobiales; family Ilumatobacteraceae; genus Sva-07. Next base: position 8,313 of record JANPCI010000251.1, read on the forward strand.
TTGAGCGGCTGCTTGAGCAGCTCGACCAAGCGGTAGCCACGCTCGAGCTGAGCGCTCGACACCGCGTCGAGTTCGGAACCGAACGTCGCAAACGCCTCCAACTCACGGAACTGGGCGAGGTCACCCTTCAGCGTGCCGGCAACGGCCTTCATCGACTTGATCTGTGCTGCGCTGCCCACGCGTGACACCGAGATGCCCACGTCGACGGCCGGGCGGATACCCGACTTGAACAGGTTGTCCTGCAGATACACCTGCCCGTCGGTGATCGAGATCACGTTCGTCGGGATGAACGCCGCGACGTCGCCGGCCTTCGTCTCGATGATCGGCAGCGCAGTGAGCGAACCGGCACCGAGTTCGTCGGACAGCTTGGCGGCCCGCTCGAGCAGGCGGCTGTGGAGATAGAACACGTCGCCGGGGTATGCCTCGCGGCCCGGTGGGCGGCGCAGCAGCAGCGACAGCTGACGGTATGCCTCAGCTTGCTTGGAGAGGTCGTCGTACACCACGAGCGCGTGCTCGCCGTTGTCCATCCAGTGCTGGCCAATGGCGCAGCCGGCGTAGGGCGCGAGGTACTTGAACGGAGCCGGGTCAGACGCTGCGGCAACCACCACGACGGTGTACTCCATGGCGCCGGCCTGGCGCAGCGTGTCGACGGTCTGCGACACGGTGGAGCTCTTCTGACCGATGGCGACGTAGATGCACTTCACGCCGAGACCGCGCTGGTTCAGGATCGTGTCGATGGCGATCGCGGTCTTGCCGGTCTTGCGGTCGCCGATGATCAGCTCACGCTGGCCACGCCCGATCGGCGTCATGGCGTCGATCGCCTTGATACCGGTCTGCAACGGCTCGTGCACGGGCTTGCGGCCCATGATGCCGGGGGCCTGGATCTCCATGCGGCGCTGTTCGGTGCCGATGAGGTCGCCATGGCCGTCGATGGGGTGGCCGAGGGCGTTGACGACGCGGCCGAGCATGCCGTCGCCGACGGGCATCGACAAGATGCTGCCGGTCGAGCGCACGGTCTGGCCCTCTTCGATCTTGTCGACGTTGCCGAGGACAACGGCGCCGATCGAGAACTCGTCGAGGTTCAGTGCGAGACCGACGGAGCCGTCTTCGAACTCGAGGAGTTCGTTCACGGCCGCGTCTGGCAAGCCGCTGACTCGGGCGATGCCGTCGCCGACGGACGCCACGCGCCCAACGGTGCGGGCCTCGACCGAGGGCTCGAAGCCTTCGAGGTTGGTCTTGAGCGCCGACGCGATGTCGGCGGCAGAAATGGTCAGCTCAGCCATGGTGTGGTCTGTTTCCTTTGTGAGCGGGCGCTCAGAGCCGGCTCTTCAGCTGGTCGATACGGGTGCGAACGGTGTCATCGATGACCGTGTCACCGATGGTGGCGACGACGCCGCCGAGCACGGTGGGGTCAACGATCGTCTTGAGGTTCAGGCTCTTGCCGGTGGCGTTCTCCAACGCCGCCTTCAAGCGGGCCTGCTGGTCGTCGGTCAGCTCCACGGCGGTGCGCACCTCGGCGAGGTCGAGCTGCTTGGCGCTCGATGCACGCTGGACGAGGCTGTCGACAATGGCGGGCAAGTCGCGGCTGCGGCCGGAGCCGACCACCATCGACACGAGCTGGACCGTGGTGGTCGTGGCCTTGCCGTCGAGGAGATCTTCGACGATGGCTTGGCGCTTGTCGGCAGGGATGTGCTCGTCGGTCAGCGCGTTGCGTAGCGCGTCGCTCGACTCGTAGGAGCGGGCGAAGCGGAACAATTCGTCTTCGACCTCGTCGAGCGTGCCTTCGGCGCGGGCGACCTCGAACAGCGCCCGTGCATAGCCTTCGATCAGTGCGTCACTCATGATGCAACTCCTGCTCCGACTCGTGCGATGAAGCCTTCGATCAGGTCCTGCTGGGCGGCGTCGTCGAGCGTGTCGTTGACGATGCGGTCGACGGCATCACCCGAGTAGCGGGCGATCTCCGAGCGGAGTTCGTCGGTGCTGCGTCCTGCTGCGGCGGCGATGTCGCTCTCGGCGCGAGCTTCGAGTTCGGCCATCTCGGCCTCGAGGCGGATGCGGCCGTCGGCAAGCAAGGCCACGGCCTGGGCATCGGCTTCGGCATACAAGCGGGTTCGCTCGGCTTCGATGTCACCCTGCGCCTCACGGATGCGCACTGCCTCAGATTCGGCGGCGACCTTGGCCGCAGCCGAATCGTCGAGCTGCTTCTGGACACCCGCGGTGCGGTCGGCGAAGCTCTTCTTGACGATCGGTCCGGCGTACTTGTACAGCAGCGTGAAGACGATGATCGAGGCGAGCGAGCCGGGG
>JANPCI010000252.1:0-1630 GCA_031430875.1 Actinomycetes bacterium
CGTTCCCGACGGCGACGGCCTCGAGGCCTCGCGCATCTGGCAGCTCGCACCCCATCTCGGCGCTGGGCTCGGCGCCATGAGCGAAGCGGTGTACGTGCAGTCGAGCCTGCCGGTGCGTGAGCGTGAGGTTGCTCGTATGCGCATCGCCCAGCTCAACGAGTGTCACGTTTGACTGAACACCAGAGCTGCATCGGCGATGCAGCAGGGCCTCACCGACGAGCTCTACCAGCACGTCCACCAGTACTACGACCACCCGGACTTCACGTCCCGTGAGCGGCTGGCCGCCGAGTTCGCGGAGCAGTACGCGATCGACCACCGCGGCATCGACGACGCGCTGTGGGCCCGGATGCGCGAGCACTTCAGTGATGTTGAACTCCTGGAACTGACGATCACGTGCGGCTTCTGCGTGGGGATGGGGCGGGCATTCCAGGTACTCGACATCGCCCGCGACTTCGACGTGCTCTGGAGCCGCGAACCCCCCGTCGATCAATAACCCAACCTCCCGGCCTTTCCGGACCCGACCCCAACAGACCGGACCGGTCTTTCCGGACCCGACCCCAACAGACCGGTCGAACTCCCTTGCGTCGCAGCGACTGGATCATCGACAATGCGGCAATGCCAGCCGACATCCGCCGAATCAGCCCTGCCGACGGGGCCGAACTCAAGGCGATCCGCCTCGCTGCGCTCATGGATTCACCGTCCGCATTCGGGTCGACCTACGCCGAAGAAGTCACACGCTCCGACGCCGAATGGTCCGCCCGCGCACGGTTGGCGTCGACCGGCGTCGACCGGATCACCTTGCTCGCCCGCATCGATGAGCAGACAGTCGGAATCGCAGGCGGGTATCGGGAGGAGACCCGCCCCGCCCAGGTTGATCTGGTCTCGATGTGGACTGCGCCAGAGGTACGGCGCACCGGGACAGGCCGCCTGCTCGTCCGCGCAGTGATCGACTGGGCAGCCGAAACCCTTGCCTCGTCGGTCGGTCTCTGGGTGATTCGGGGGAACACGCCCGCCCAACTCCTGTACGAGTCGATGGGCTTCCGCGAGACGGGCGAGTACCAGCCACTCCCGTCGGACCCGTGCGCCGACGAGATCCGGATGATCCTCGACCTCTCTGCACGCTCGGCTGCGTGAATCGGCCCGACGACAACGAGCTGTGTGGCTTCGTCGAGGAACGGCCCGACGGGTGGCACGCACTGACGGTCTTCGGCGCGTCACTCGGTGTGCATCAGGTCGTGCTGGATCACTACGCACTGCCCGGTGTTCCGACGTTGCGAATCGACCGACTCCAACTCGATGCGCAACGCTGGACACTGCGCTTGAACCGCTGACCTGCTCGAGTCCGTCGTTCCGGATGTCTTTCCGGACCCGACCCCAACAGACCCGAGCCCGAAAGGGGGCTGGTTCAATATTAAGACTTTCTCGAACTGGTGTTGTGTTTATGACATCTCATTGGTACGTTTGTTCTACCGACTCCCCCTCCCCACCTAGCCGACGATTGCTCGAAGGGAGGAACACCATGAACACCCCCAACGACTCGACACCGGACCACGGCGGCAGCGCCGGGTTCGACCTCGACGAGGAACTGAACATCGTCGCCGGGCACCTCAACGCACAGCACGCCCGCCTC
>JANPCI010000253.1:0-6459 GCA_031430875.1 Actinomycetes bacterium
TTCACCGGGTGCAGGTGATAGAGCACCGAGTTCATGATGACGTAGCTGCGGTTGCGCGGGCTGTCGGTGTAACCCTTGCGGAAGATCGAACCCGGCCGGAAGATCGAGCTCCATGCCTGGCTGCCCTGTACCGCGCCGACCGTGGAATTCACACGGTCCTTCGCAGTCGGGCGGGGTTTGTCGTCGATGATCTTTGCCATGGTCTCTCTCAGAGCCTCATGCCATAGCCGTAGCCATGGTTGTTGGTGCGGACGTGGGAGTTGCCTGCGGCGGTGGCGGTGCCCACCTTGCCGAGAATGATGACGCCGGTTGGGCATCGGTCGACGCACAGGGCACAGCGCGTGCAGATGTCGTCGTCGATGGTGAACATGAAGGCATCGGACGGATCAGTACCGGGTTGCTCGGTGCCATCGGCCTCGACCACCGCGTCGACCGACACCATATGGATGCACTTCCACGGACAGATGTCGACGCAGCCCTCACACGCGATGCACTCGGACTGGTCGATGTGGATGAACTGCTTCGGCTTGACGGCCTTGGACAGGTACTCCGCGTCGACCTCCACCAACGTGTACGCGTCGGTGAACGGCATCATCGGGGGGTTGGCGTCGGTGCGTGCCATCGATCAGGCCTTCTTCACCAGCGGACGACCGTATGTGGAAACGGCAAGTTCCTTCGGCTTGACCACGCCACGTTTCTGCCACCAGATGGCGATGTAGAGGAACAACCCGATGAAGATCACGTGGAGTATCACGACCACGATGTCGCGGATTGCCTGGTACTGCAGGGTGATCGGGTTCCAGCCGCCTGCCGACACCGGCTTGAGGATGCCGCCGGGGCCGTAGAGCAACTTGTCACGCGACCAACCAAGGTCTTTGTCGGCGTGGTCGATGAACTGGTGCGGCACCACGCCGAACGCCAAGAAGAGCACGGCGAAGATGTAGACGGACCCGAGCAGCGCCTCGCCCCACAAGAGCGGCCGGTCGACGGAGCGACGCTTGCCGTACGCGATGATCGCCAGAGAGAGGGCCATCGTCGCGAAGAACGACATGAGGAACGCCTGATTCATCAGGGGCCATTCGAGTACGGCGATTCCGATCATGTGCGAAGTGTTCCTGTCGTGGTGTGCATGGTCGTGGTGTGCATGGTCGTGGCTCTCGGGAATTGCTGACGAACTGTAGTCGTCGATGTACGAGATACGAAGTTTGGCACCCAAGTGTGACCACTGCGCATGGTTGTGCGTTAGTTCTCGATGTGACGATCGGCTTTCGGCGCGGCTGATTCCCGGATCCGGGCGCGATCCATCTATCATTCCCGCAGTGACCGAGATCCCCGAACATCTCCTCAAGCGGTCGCGTGAGCGGCGCTCCGCGATCGGCCAGGGCGACGATGCAGCGCCGAGCGACGGCGCCCCGTCGACCACCCCGGCGACCACGACAAGTTCTGCGCCGGCGACCACGGCAAGTTCTGGCACGGCTGCGGCTGGCGTTCCTGCTGCCACCGGCCCGGCGCCGCGTACCGCGGCCCCGGCTCCCACAGCTTCCCCGCCACCGGCGCCTGACCCCGTCTACGTCCAGGCCGCCAAACAGCGCAAGAAGATCCCGTACTGGGCCATGGCCACCCTCAGTCTGATGCCGATCTGGGGCTTCATGTACGTGAGGGCCGTCACTCAGCCGCCCACGGTCGTCGAAGGCCCACTGGGCATTGGCGCCGAGGTGTACAGCAACTGCGCAAGCTGCCACGGCGCCGCCGGCGGTGGCGGAGTCGGGTATCCGTTCGAAGGGCAGTCGGTGCTGCAGACCTTCCCGCACATCGAAGACCAGATCCGCTACGTGTACTACGGCACCGAGGGCTTCAACGCCGCCGGTGTCGAGATCTATGGCAACCCCGATCGTCCGGGCGGCCCGCACATCACCGGCGAACGTGGCGTGATGCCGGCCTTCGGTTCACAGCTGACCGAGTACGAGATCATCGGCGTGATCTGTCACGAGCGCTACACGCTCGGTGGGGCCGACCCGACCAGCGAGGAATGGGCCGCAGAGTACGAGGCGTGGTGCTCTCCCGACGCCCCCATCTTCGATGCAGTCGAGACCGGCGAGTACGACTACACCAGCCCCACCGCCGAGCCGATCGGCGACGTCGAGATCATTCCTGTCGGGCCCGAGGCCGTCGCCGGCTCGCCCGCGGGCTCGCCCACAAGCTCGCCCACGGGCTGAGCGGATCCTGATCGACACCGACGTCCTCGTCGTCGGCGGTGGCCCCGCCGGGGCATCCGTCGGATACTGGTTGGCTCGGGCGGGTCACGATGTCACCGTCGTCGAGAAGCGTCCCGTCCCTCGTCACAAAGCGTGCGGCGACGCACTGACACCACGGGCGCTGGGCGAGTTGGCGCTGCTCGATGTCGACCCGCTCCAACTCGATGGGCACCGACTCAACGGCGTGCGAATGGTGCACGGGCGGCGCGACGTCATGGTGCCGTGGCCCGAGCATGCCGACCTCCCCACCCACGCAGTCGCGCTGCGACGCGACGTGCTCGACACTGAGCTGCGGCGCCACGCCGGCGCGGCCGGAGCCCACGTCGTCATGGGCCACGAGGCCACCGGGCCGATCGTCGAGCGGGGCTTCGTGCGCGGCGCCACACTCGCCGTCGACACCGAACTCGCCGACGACCTCCCCCGGCTCGACTCGGTGCGCTCACGATTCGTCGTCGTGGCCGACGGTGCCAACAGCAGCTTCGGACGCGCGCTCGGCACCACCCGGCATCACAACTGGCCCTACGGCATTGCAACGCGGACCTACTTCGCGAGCGCTCGCAGCTCCGAGTCGTGGATCGAGTCGACACTCGGGCTTCCTGATGCCGCCGGTCACCCCATCGCCGGTTACGGATGGGTGATCCCACTCGGCGACGGGACGCTCAACGTCGGCGTGGCCGTGCTGTCGACCTATCGCGACGTGCGGGGAGTGAATGCATTGAAGCTCCTCGATGCCTTCGCTCATCGCATCGCCGAACGATGGGAGATCGACCCCTCGGCGAAGCTCAAGGCGCCGACCCGGTTCAGGATTCCGCTCGGCGGGTCCGTCGGCCCGAAGATGGGTCCCACGTTCCTTGTCGCCGGAGACGCTGCCGGCGTCGCCAACCCGTTCAACGGCGATGGGGTGGACGCTGCCCTGATGAGCGGTCGCCTCGCCTCCGAAGTACTCGACGAAGCCCTCACCACCGGCAACTCGACCACCCTGCAGCGGTATCCGACGATGCTCAACGACGCTGTCGGACAGTTCCACAAGGTCGGGCGGTTGAGCGCACGTTTACTCGGACGTCCCCTTGTGTTGCGGCCGGCCCTTCGAGTGGGCCTGCACAGCGACCGCGCCATGGGCGCCGTCTTGCGGATCGCCTCGAACGAACTGTGCGATCAGCGTCCGGGCGGCGCCGAACGCGCGTATGCGATTGCAAACGCGATCTCGAAGTTCGCCCCCAACTGGTGACGCCACCGCCGAAATTCTCCTCACAGTGCGCGCAGAGCGCGCAACTGGAGGAGAATTTCGCAGGTGCGAGGCACCTTGGCGAACGCAGCCGCAAACGACCTCGATCACGTGACCCTGCGGGGCGTCAGACGGCGACCGACACCGACGCGATCAGCGCGCCGGGTGCCGCGCGAAGCGCATCGGTTGCGGGTGAGTCCGCGAAGTCGTCGCATGCTGCGACCGCGCGATCGACGTAGTCCTGCGCCGTCTCGATCGACGATGCCAAACCATCGTTCGAGCGCAGGATCGCCAGCGCCTTGTCCTGGGCCGCCGCGTCGAGCGGCGAGCCGAGCAGGTCGGCGAGCTCGTCCGACGAGGGCGTTCCGAGCGCCAAGGTGCGCAACACCGGCAGCGTGTAGACGCCCTCGACAATGTCGTGGCCGGCCGGCTTGCCGAGCTGCTCGTCGGTAGCGGTGATGTCCAAGATGTCGTCGACGATCTGGAACACCATGCCGTAACTGTTGCCGTACTCGGTGAGCGCGTCGATCAACGGGCGATCGTGGCCGGCCGCGATTCCGCCGATTCGTGCCGCGGTGCCGTACAGCGACGCCGTCTTTCCGTGGATCGATGCGAGATAGCTCGCCTCGGTGCGACCGATGTCGTAGGTGTGGCGCAACTCCTCGATCTGGCCCTCACACAGCCAGCCGATGGTGCGCGCCAGGAGTCCGGCGACTTCGGTGCCGAGTGACGCCGCGATCTCCGATGCCCGTGACAGCTGGAAGTCGCCGGCGAGGATCGCTTGTAGGTTGCCCCATTTTGCGTTGACCGTTTCGACGCCGCGTCGGGTCTCGGCTTCGTCCATCACGTCGTCGTGATAGAGCGATCCGAGATGGACGAGTTCGCAGGCGACACCACCGCGCACCACGTCGTGCGACGCCTCATCGCCGAGTACTTGGGCGCCGGCGACAGCGAGGACCGGCCGCAATCGCTTGCCACCGGCGACGATCAGGTGCGACGCGATCTCGTTGAGGTACGAGTCGGGGGTGACCACGGCATCGTGCATCGCCGCCTCGATCCGTCGCCGGTCGGCGTCCATCGACGCGAGGGCCAACAGCGGCGATGTGACGCTCGGGGCCAGCACCTCTTTCTGGGACACGTCGCACAGGCTAGGCGCGCCCGGAGGAGGACACACGAACGTGCGCACCACTCGTCGCGGACCGGGACACCCCGTATCCTGAGCGAGATGACCGTGACGGCGACCGTTCCCTCCACCCTGCCGAAGGCCAACGAGTCGTGTTGGTGCGGGAGCGGGCGCAAGTACAAGCGCTGCCACAAGAAATCCGAAGGTCGCGTGATGCCGGGCGTTGTGTCGCCGATGCGTGAGGTCCCCGCCGACATCGACCGTCCGTCGTACGCCGACACGGGCGAGGTCGAACCGTGGGACGAGCCACGGATCAAGTCGCCCGAGATCATCGAGCGGATGCGTCATGCGGGCATCATCGCCGCCGAGGTGCTCCGCCTGGCGGGTGACATGGTCGTTCCCGGCGTCACCACCGAGGAAATCGACATCGCCGTTCACAACCTGTTCGTCGAGCGAGGCGCGTACCCCTCCACCATCAACTATCACGGCTACCCGAAGGCGTGCTGCACCTCGATCAACGAGGTCATCTGCCACGGCATCCCCGACACGACGGTGCTGCACGACGGCGACATCTGCAACATCGATGTCACCGGCTACATCGGCGGGGTTCACGGCGACACCAACGCCACGTTCCTGGTCGGCGACGTCGACCCCGAGAGCCGCCAGCTCGTGCAGGTGACCGAAGAGTGCACCTGGTACGGCATCGAGGCGGTCAAGCCGGGGCGACCGATCAGCGATATCGGCCGTGCGATCGAAGATCACGCGAAGAAGTACCGATACGGCGTGGTGAAGGCGTTCGTGGGCCACGGCATCGGCGAGCAGTTCCACACCGACATCCAGGTGCTGCACTACTACGACTCGCGCGCCGCAACGATCATGCGACCGGGCATGACGTTCACGATCGAGCCGATGATCACCCTGGGAACGGTCAACTACAAGGTCTGGGACGACGACTGGACCGCTGTGACCGGCGACGGCAAGCGCACGGCGCAGTTCGAGCACACGATCCTCGTCACCGACGACGGGTACGACGTGCTCACGGGTGGGCCGGGCGCAGTGAGCCCGTCAGCTCCCTGGAATCGCTGACGGCGTCGACACCGGCGGCGTCACGTTTGACCCGGCACCGTGTGACGGGCGAACCGAGGAGCCCGGCTGCGAGGCCGCCCGCCATCGGTCACCCATCGGCAAGGGTGTTGATGTACGCAACAATGTCGGCAATCTCGGCATCGCTCAGATTGTTGGCCGGCATCTTCAACGTGTACCCGTCGACGAGATCCTGGGAAGGATCGGCGATCGTCGCGGTCAGATATGCATCGTCCGCAACGAGCGTGGAGCCGTCGACGAGCGTGACCTCCGAGCCCGCCAACCCGATCCAGCCAGGTCCAGCGCCCCCCTCGAAGTTCTGGCCGTGACACCCCGCACATCCGTTGGTGCGCGACAGCTGTTCTCCGTTCTTCGCGGCGGGAGACAGGTCGATGGCGGAGTCACCGGCGGTTCCGGCTTCGCTGCCGCACGCCACAGCACCGATCACCAAGATCAGGGTGACACCCGCAGCGAGGAGCAGATCGGTGATGTGGTCCACGACCACATTGTCACCGGAGTTCCGATCAAACCGGCGCCCGTCGATCCTCGATCCTTTCCAGGAGCGGCTCCCACCAGGCTGACAGCGTCGGCCCGGTGACTCCAGGGCGGTCGACCATCCCGTACGCACGATCGACGGCCGCAGCGCACCCACGCCGGTCGCCACGTTGCAGTGCGCTCACAGCGGGCCCGAGGTCGCCGGCCGGCCACGGAAGCTCTGCGAGCACAACTGGCGAGAGGCGAACCGTGTTGGCCGACAGCCCGGTGCCGGCGCC
>JANPCI010000254.1:0-2521 GCA_031430875.1 Actinomycetes bacterium
GGCGCCGAACGCGCGGTCGCTCCGGCGTTGGCGACCGTCGATCACGACACGTTGACCCGTGCCGTCGACCGGCTCCAGCCGTGGGCGTTGAGCGGAGCCACCCGAACGGCATTGAAGCAACGGCCGGGCCTGCTCGACGACCTGCGTCGGCGGCTCGCGCCGTGAACCTGTGGTGGCTCGTCGTTGCTGGTGTCGGCATCGCGATCCTCGCCCCGTCGGTCAACGAGGCCCGTCGTCCGGCGATCAGCCGCACCGAGGCCCGCGTGTTTCACGCGGTCAACGGGCTGCCGAACTGGCTGTACTGGCCGCTGTGGTTGCCGATGCAACTGGGCAACCTCGTGGTCGGCACGCTGGTGGGGCTTGCCATCGCCTGGGTGGTGGGCGACTGGTGGGTGGCGGCCGGAGTCGTGATCGCAACGTTCAGCAAGCTCGGCACCGAGAAGCTGGTCCGCCGAGAGATGGCCGACTACCTCGCCGTACGCCAACGACCCGGCACGAGTGAAGTCGGCGCCATCCTGCGCGGCGCCGACGTGCCGAGTTCAGGGGCCAGTTTCCCGTCGGGTCACGTCATCCTCGTCGCCGCGATCGCGACCGTCGTGGCACCCGCACTGCCGGTCGGCTGGTGGTGGGCTCCCGTCGTGCTGACCTTGCTGGTGATGTTCGGTCGGGTATTCGTCGGCGCCCACAACCCGCTCGACGTAACGGCCGGCCTTGGCACCGGCCTGATCGTCGGCGGCATCGTGGCCGTCTTCGTGCGCTGAGCCTCACTCCGCGCCGATGATCGTCACCGTTCCCGCATCACCATCCACACGAAGCAGCATTCCTGCGCTGATGCGCGCGGTGGCGTTGACCGTGCCGACGACCGCTGGCACTCCCATCTCCCTGCCCATGATCGCGGCGTGGGAGGCGAAGCTGCCGTGGTCGGTGACGATGGCGCCGACCATCGCGAGAAATGCGTTGAACGACTCGCCGGTCGCCGAGGTGACGAGGACGTCGCCCTCGACCAGGGTGAGTAGGTCGTCGAAGTTCCGCACGACACACGCCGGGCCCTCGTAGACCCCGCCGCTGCCACCGACGCCGATGATCATGTCGGCGTCACCCATCGGTGTCTCGATGTCGCCGAGAATTCCCTCGATGTAGAACCCGAGCGCCGACATCACCCGCGCGAGCGGCGGGGGAAGTTGATCGACGGGCGGCGGAGGTGGGGGCGGCGGGCCGAGCAGCCCGGGAGCACCGACGGCACTCACCCGCTTGCGCGTGGCCACCCGTGCCGACAGCTCGTCGGCCGTCGGCGTCGGCGACCCATCGAGCAGTGCGTCGACATCGGCGCTCGTGGCATCGAGCGTGTCGTACATGAAATTGATGCGGCCGGCCTCGAACATCCGCCGACCGAGTTCGATCAGTGCGAGCCGCAGCAGACCCACCGCGGCGCTGTCGCTGTACAGGCCCCGCTCGTCGCGCAGCCGGTAGACCAGTCGCGCCTCGGCGAGCAGGTCGTCGAAGACCTCCTGCTCGTCGACCGGGACCGCCGCTCGAAGCTCCGCGGCCATTGCGTTGGCGCGAATCCCGGCTGCGGCGAGATCATGATCGAGCCCGGCTCGGATCCGGTCGAGGACCACATCGGGTCGTTCGCCGATGGTGGGATTGGTCAGGTCGAATCCGGCGGCGAGCCGGTACCCGGCCGACCGCATGTAGTCGTCGACTTGGGGAATCCGCTCGCTGAGTTGGGCCAGACGATCCTCGGCCGGGGCGTCGCTGATGAGCAGCGCCCGAGCGTCGGGGTCGGCCTTCAGTGCGTCGATCGCCGGGATCAGCTCGGGCGGCACGATCCCCGACACCGGTGACCAGCCATCGAACACGGCGAACATCGGAACGGGTTGCTTGCCCGTCCACCGAACTGCATGGAGGATGAAGTCGCCCACCGGCAGCATCGCCATCGCGTTGAAGGTGTGGTGTTGCTGCCACATCGCGCCGAGGTGCGCGATGCACTCGTGCAGGTGGCGCCGAAGATCTTCGGTGTCGAGTGCACCCAGGTCGACCGCGGCGAGCTCCTGATGACGCGCGATCGCGGCAGGCTTGCGCTCCTCGTCCCACACCCGGAGCCCCTCACGCCAGATGCGTTCGTCGAACGCATGAGCCGCCAACTCGGTTCGTCGCCCGATCTCCGCGCCGAGCTGCTCGGGGGTCTTGGGCCCGTCAGGCCCGGGAGCGTCGAACGGAACCGGTTGCACGTACGAAAACCCGTTGACGTACTGCAGCTGAATCGTGTCGAGGAGGATGCCGAACGGCTCAAGCGCAGCGGCAAACCCATTCGCGAAACCGGCCGGGTACATCTCCTGCAGGAGTGGCGTCACCGCGGCCGGAAGGTGGGCCCGATCCTGCCTCCATGGGCCCGGTCCGGGCGGGGTCCAATCTTCGTGTTCGCCGCTGTCGGTCATCGTGCCCCCTCGAGATTCTCGGCCAGCCCACGATGGACGGCGACACGACCGTAGTGCGTCGCGATGCAGCGCGGCACACGACA
>JANPCI010000255.1:0-7379 GCA_031430875.1 Actinomycetes bacterium
TTCACCGGGTGCAGGTGATAGAGCACCGAGTTCATGATGACGTAGCTGCGGTTGCGCGGGCTGTCGGTGTAACCCTTGCGGAAGATCGAACCCGGCCGGAAGATCGAGCTCCATGCCTGGCTGCCCTGTACCGCGCCGACCATGGAATTCACGCGGTCCTTTGCAGTCGCTCGTGGTCGGCCGTCGAGGTCATCTCGTGTTCTCACCATGATCTGGTCTCCAGTACTCGAGTACTCAGAACAGACGAACGAAGCGCCGCGCCGGGTGACACGGTGTCGACGGAACTGATGGCTTCGATGGCATGATGCGAGAGTGTTCATCGAAGCCGCAGGTTCGATGCTGCCGGCGGCGTTGGGGATTGCACTCAGCCCGTTCCCCGTGATCGGCATCGTGTTGGTGCTGATCTCCCCGAACGGTCGGACCAAGGGTGTCGCGTTCACAGCGGGATGGTTGGCGTCGCTCTCGTTGCTCACGGCAGTGGTGCTTCTTGCCTTCGAACAGATCCAGGAATCCGAGGGGTCTCGAACCGCGGTCGACTGGGTGCGGGTCGTCGTCGGTGTTGCGCTCCTGTTGGCAGCCGGCCGGAAGTGGCGGACGCGTCCTGGCCATGGCGCCCAAGCAGAACTTCCGGCGTGGACGTCAAGAGTCAACGAGCTGTCCGTTCGTCGCGCCGCGCTCATGGGCGCATTGCTCGGTGGGGTCAACCCCAAGAACGTCGTGTTCACGATTGCGGCCGGCTCCTCGATCGCCGAACTGGTGGATGACGGCGTCGATGAGATCGCCGCGGCAGCGCTCTTCGTTGGGTTGTCGTCGATCACGGTGGTTGGAGCAACGGCGCTGCAGTTGTTCGCCGGGAACCGGGGCGGTGCTGCGCTGAGGGCAGTCGGTGACTTCATGGTTCGCTACGCGAATGCGATCACGATGGTCGTCTTCGTGGCCTTGGGCGGGATGATCCTCGGCTCTGGTATCGCCGGACTGACTGCCTGATCTCTCCCACGCGCCCGACCACCCCATCTGTCGTCGCCACCGATGTCGATGTAGAACACGACGAGGATCGCGAGGCGTCGGTCAGCGCAGCGTCCGGATGAACAATGCGCGAGCGACTTCATCGAATCGATGGTGCGTGGGTTCGACCGCGATGGTCGAAGTCTCCGGATCGAGGGTGCATGTCACCCAGAAGTTGCGGTGCGCACGGGTTCGGTAGGCGATCGCAGCGACGACGATCAGGAGACCGAACGTGGCGAGCGCAGCGGTTCCCGTCCCGACACTGATCGCGCAAAGTGTGACACCGGCCGCGAGCGCCGACATCGCCGCCACGTTGCGGAACCGCCACATCTTCCAGACCTGGGCGGTGATGGGCAACGCGACAGCACAGTGCCCGTGTCGAGGCAGGCGGCCGGCGACCATCGCGAAGGCCGGCACACCGAGCAGCCACCGCGGGCCGCCCCACTGTGTGGCGGTCAACCGAACAGCTCGCGTCGTCACCACTCCGGACAACACACAGCATTCGGGGAAGATCCCCGCGACCTGATCAGCGACGCGCAGGACCGACCGTGCCATGTCCGCTCCCGCCTGAGACCGGTGTCTCGGGTTCACCCGAGGGCGATCGTCGACCGGCCCACAGCGAGATGGCGGCGAGGATCGGGATCGAGATGAGTGAACCGACCAGCCCGACCTGGTCGACGGTCTCGAGCCCATCGAGATGGCCGACGTGATAGCCGAAGTGGAACACACCCTGGATCAGCCAGGCGATCGCCATGATCGTCATCGCTTCGCGACGCCACACCGACCACGCCGTTGCAACGATGAGCGCGAGGAACAACACGCCGACATCACGCACCAGGTGTTCGTCGTACGCGCCGCCCTCGGCTGCCACCCAGCCACGACCGAGCGGGAAATCGTCGAACCACGATTCGGGCGCGAACGTGGCCTGGATCGCCGTGGGCAACATGAACACTGCGATCAGGGCGAGGGACACTCGTTGGATTCGGTCCCTACTCATGCGGTGACTCCCCCCTGTTGCGGTGACTTCCTGTTGCGTCGAACCCGCCGAACGGCTCGAGGATCGATCGGCTCAGAGCACTCGCTGACGGCGCAGTGACTTCATTGCAAAGTAGCCGAAGCACGGCGGGATGTAGAACGTGATGATGCGGTAGCACATGGCCGCGCCCATCGCACTGGCGCTGTCGACGCCGATGGCGGTGTACCCGGCGGTCAGCGCGGCAACGGTGACCCCGACACCGCCCGGAACGGGCATGAGCCCGCTGAACAGAGCCACGCACACGTTCACGAGGACCACGTCGGCAAAGCCGACGTCCTGTCCGAATGCCAACAGGATCGTGTAGCTGGTCAGCGAGAACAACAACTGCACGAGCAGGTTCGCCAGCACCACCGAGATGAGGCGGCGCGGTGAACTGAGCAGCGGCCCGACTTTCCCCCACGTGGTCTTGAGCACGTTGACGACCGGATCACGGAACTTCGGAGTGAATGCAACGACGGCAAGGGCGACAACCAGTATCGCAACAGCGAGCAGCACGAGACTCCAGTTGAAGTCGGGCGCCGACGCGCTGATGTTCAAGTTCAGGCTGCCGAGCCCGAACCCGATGATCACGACGAGCAACGTGATCTGAGCGACAAACCCGGACACGCTGTCGAGCCCGCTGACAGCGATGGCCATCGTCCGGTCGAGGCCGTTGCGCTGGAAGAAGCGGATGTTGACTGCGACACGGGCAGCGGTCGACGGCACGGCGAGGTTCACGAAGGTGATCGCGAACTCGAGCAACGTCAGCCGTCCGTACGGGACCGGAATGGGTGCGGCCTGCGACACGCTGAACGCTCCGGCGAAGCGAGGGGTCTGGCCCACAATCAGCGCCAGGACGAGGATCGGCAGGCTCGCTCCCGCGACTTCGTCGATGATCGACTGGAGACCGACTTGCTGGATCGCGCCGACGATCGTGTAGAAGACGATGCCCAACAGGAGCCACATGACGACGTTGCCGACGGAGAATCGACGGATCGCTTGGAGGTCCTGCTCCTCGGCGCCCACCGCGGTGATCGTCGCCTTGCGAAGATCGTCGATGTCGACCTTCGCGTCGTCGGCCTGCCGGCGCAGTTCCGGCAGCATCGCGGCTGGTTGCACCAACGTGGTTGTCGTTGCCAGGTGTTCGGCGCCGAGCGCATCGACGGCTGCCGCGATCGCACGGTCGGCGCCTGCGACGACCGCCGTCGACGTCAACAGCTGTGCCTCGTCGAGTCGTCGTGAGGTCTCGTCCCAGTCGATCGACGCGCGATCGAACTCCCCGAAGTAAATGCCGCCAGTGGCCACCTGGAGGTGGCTCGGCGTGACGCCCCCGTGGCAGATGCCGGCATCGTGCAGCCGCGCCAGCGATGTCCACGCGCTCGCCAGCAGTGCACCGTCGACCTGTGCATCGTCAGCTCCGATCGCCGGACCGACGCGCTCGACGACGAAGAGAGCGTCGCCGCGCTGGTCCATCGCCGCTGCCACGAGGGGGGTGACAAGCGCCCCCTCGCGTTGGGCGTACAGCGTCAGATACGCCTGGTGCTCGATCTGATGACGACGGTTGACGGTGACGTTGCGGCCGCCGGAGCGGTAGAAGACGAGCCGCCACACCTTGACGAAGAATTGGCTGTCCCACGAGTCGCGTCCGTGGATGCGCACATCGAGTTGGCGATCCTCAGGGGTACGAGCACGAGCGACGATGACCCCGTTGCGTACTTCGATCTTGGTTGGTTGCGCGTCGACGCCGATCGACCGCAGCGCGGCAGCGAGGTCGTGCAGGGTCATCGCACCATCCGGCGAACCGAACGCGAGGTGGACGAGCGCACCTGCGGCCCATCCGATCGCCAGTGCACACAAGCCGGCGCCCGGTTGTGTGACGCCGAGGATGAGGCCGGACAACCATGCCGTGCCGATCAGCCATCGACCGAACGTGCGCAGTGGACTGACGAAGTACGGGCTCGCGACGGCGACGGTCGCGGCGCCGGCTGCGAGGGCGAGGGATGGGAATGCGCCGGCTCCGTCGGCGGCGCCGATGCTGTCGGCGAGCGCGGGTACCTCTCCATCGACGAGCCAGCCGATGAGCATGACCCCGCCGGTGGCGATGGCGATGCTGACGGCCCAGTCACGTAGTAGGCCCCATCGGCGTCGGACGAGTGCCAGCACGCCCACGACAAGCACCCAGATCTGGACGAAGTCGTAGGCGATCTTCCACACGAAGTCGAGGAGACCTGGAAGGTTCGACAACCAGTCGGCGAAGCTTCGCTCGAAATCGCCGGGGTCGTCGACGGCACTTGCGGTGACAGCGAGCAGGATGAGCGACAGCACCAGCAGCACGACATCGGTCGGGCGCCGGAACCGTTGCGGATCGGACGGAACCGCGAACGCACGGGTACTCACGCGCCCCGAACCGAGGTCGGACAGCTTGATCCGGGGATGCGCACTGTCAGCTTCGCTTCGAGGTGTGCTCATGGTGGAGACGACCAATCGAATGTCCGGATGAATCGACGGTAGCCGTCGGTCGTTCGTCCGGAAGGGATTCCGGCGGCGAGCGTGTCGAATCGGCACCCCTCGTTCTAAGTTGTCGTCGAACCCCTCGAAAGGACGACATGAGCACCTCCCCGAACCAATTGATCGAGCCGACCTTCTGGCGCCAGCCGCTCGCCGACCGCATGGCGCAGTTCGCCGACCTTCGCGAGCAGGGCTCGATCCTGCCAATCGAGGTGCACAACCCGCTGACCGAGTCGACCGAGGTGTTCCACGCGTTGACGCGCTACGACGAAGTCGTCCAGGTGAGCAAGCGCCCCGACGAGTTCTGCTCCGGCAAGGGTGCGATCTCGATTTTCGACATGCCGATGGAGATGCTCGAGTTCTTCGGCAGCTTCATCAACATGGACAATCCGCGCCATGCGAATCAGCGGCGCATCGTTGCCTACAGCTTCACCCCGATCGAGTTGCAGAGCGTGCTCGAGTCGGTCGAGACCATCGCCACCGAAGTGATCGACGGGTTCTGCGAGCAGGGCGAGGTCGACCTCGTGCAGGTGTTGTCGCAGCCGTATCCGCTGCTGATCATCTGCGACATGATGGGCATTCCGCGTAGCGAGTTCAAGACCGTTCTCGACGCCACGAACGTGATCCTCAGCGGCGGTGACGCCGAGTTCATGGGCGACGGCGATCCGATGGCGGCCTACCTCAATGCGGGCATTGCGCTCAGCACGTTGATGGGCGAGTTGATCGAGGAGCGTCGCGCGAACCCGACGAATGATCTGACGTCGAAGCTCGTGAACAACAACCTGGCGGAAGATCTGCTCACTCCGGCAGAGATTACGTCGTTCTTCGTGCTACTGGCGGTCGCCGGCAACGACACGACCCGCACGGCGATCAGCCATGGTGTGAACCTGCTGGCGTTGAACCCGGATCAGCGGGCGATCTGGCAGGCCGACGTCGAGGGGGTCACGAACAGCGCGGTCGAAGAGATTGTTCGTGCAGCCTCGCCGGTGACCTTCATGCGCCGTACCGCCACCGGCGACGTGTCGCTGGGCGGCCAGGACTTCCACGAGGGCGACAAGTTCGTGATGTTCTATGGCGCCGCCAACCGTGACCCGCGGGTGTTCGACAACCCGGAGCGCTTCGACGTTCGCCGCCAGCCCAACCCGCACGTCGGCTTCGGCGGGCCCGGGCCGCACTTCTGCCTGGGCGCCAACCTGGCCCGGCGTGAGGTGGCGATCATCTTCCGCGAACTGTTCAAGCGGCTCCCTGATCTCGAGGTGACCGGCGCTGCCGTTCCGCTGGCCTCCGAGGGAATCCCCCTGGTCACCGGCATCAAACACCTCCCTGTCACCTTCACGCCCACTGCGCCATCCTGACCCGTTCGCTGAGCCGGGTCTTTCGGGGTCGGGTCCGGAAAGACCGGCTGGGTCTTTCGGGGTCGGGTCCGGAAAGACCGGAGGGAGAGGCTTGCGGTCAGTCGGCGGTGTAGGCGGAGTGGAGGTCGCGGGGGACGTCGGGGTTGCCGGTGTGCATGGTCGGGATCGGGTCCATAATGCGACGTCTCGCTGGAGCCAGGCGGGCGAGGAACTCTGGTGACTTCGTGTAGCCGAATCGGGGACGCGCCCACGGGGGCCCATACCGCAGGATGACAACGCGCCGTTCACCGGGGGTGGTCCGGCTGCTTCCACCGTGCATGCAGGCATCGACGAACAGCAATGCGTCGCCGGCCTGTGCGTGGATCTCGACGGCGTGGGGGAGCGCGTCCATTCGATCGCCCCGGGCGTAATCGCCGGCCAGTGGGTGCGGAAAGTTTGACTTGTGGCTGCCGGGCACGATCATCGTGGCGCCGTCGCCGGGCCCGATGTCGGTGAGCGCCACGAGGACGTTCAACTGGCCACAGCGGAACTTCCCGTTTCGAAAGGCGAACTGCGTGCGGATCGACGTGTCGTGCCCTCCGGAATGCACCGGGTGGTGGCCGCCGGCGTCGCGGATCGTGGCGATGTGCTCGTCGATGGTGATTCCCTCGACGTATGTTCCCGCCTCGCCGGCGTACCGGCGGGCATGGTCGACCCACGCCGGATGGTCGATCAGCAGGTCGAAGGTCGGATCTCCGCAGTCGAGCACGTTGTGCAGTTCGAACCCGGTGTCACTCGTGTAATCGCGGCGTTGAGCGTTTCCGTACCACTCGCCATGGCCGAGGTCGGGGAAATGGTCGTACGCGGCATTGAGCTCGTCGACTTGGGCCGTCGACAGCGCGTTGCGGATGACGAGGAACCCCCGCAGGTCGAATTCGTAGTCGTCGAGATCGGTTGGAGCGCTCACGCCGTCATGGTGCCCGAAATGGACAGACTTGACAAGTAGGGCCAAGAAGACGCAAGATATCGAAAGTGAACGAAAACGGTTCCGCTCTGAGGGGGGCGGCAGTCAACGGTGTGGGAACGCTTCTCGACGAAGCAAATCTCCCGGCCGAGGTCCGCCAGCAACTCGCCCACGAATTTCTGGAACAACGCGGGTTCGTTCGTGTTCGTGAGCTCTCGGCTCGCTTCGGCGTGAGTACGGTCACGGCCCGCAACGATCTCCAAGCACTCGAGGAGCGTCAACTTGCCCAGCGCGTACACGGTGGCGCGATGCCAGTCGATCGGGCCCGAGGTGAACGCTCGTTCGAAGAGGTCGCATCGCAGCACGCCGTCGAGAAGCGGGCGATCGGCCAGGCGGCTGCAGCGTTGGTCAGCCCCGGTGAATCGATCCTGCTCGATGTCGGCACCACCACCGCTGCGATGGCGTCCGCGCTGGTGGCGCGCTCCACGCTCAGTGATGTCACCGTCATCACCAACGGGCTGTCCATCGCCCTCACGCTCGAAGCTGCGCACCC
>JANPCI010000256.1:0-2435 GCA_031430875.1 Actinomycetes bacterium
TGGTGCGTGCGGTGCGTGCGGCTCTGCTCGACGCCGTGGATGACTTCGAGATCATCGTCGTCGACGACGGATCCCGTGACGGCTCGGTCGCCGTGCTCGAATCGTTGGCCGAGGAGATTCCCGAGCTCCGGATCGTTCGTCACGACACGAACCGCGGATATGGCGGAGCGCTGATCTCCGGATTCTCCGCGGCCACGATGGAGTGGGTTTTCTACACCGACGGCGATGCGCAATACGACGCCGCCGAGATCGTGCGATGCATCGACGCGGCACGTGACGACATCGACGTGGTGCAGGGATACAAGATCGGCCGCGGCGACCCCTGGTACCGCAAGGTCATCGGCCGCATCTATCACTACACGGTCAAGTTGCTCTTCGATCTCCACGTGCGCGACACCGACTGCGACTTCCGACTGATCAGAGCCTCCCTGCTCGAGCGCGTCGAGCTGACCTCGACCACCGGGGTCATCTGCGTGGAGATGATGCGCAAGTTCGAGCGGGCCGACGCACGGTTCACCGAGGTCGGAGTGAGCCATCGACTGCGCCCCCATGGACGCTCACAGTTCTTCCGGCTGCCCGCGATCGCGCGATCGGCACGCCAGCTGATGGAACTGTGGTGGCAGCTCGTGGTGCTCGAACGCTGAGCATGCGGCCGGACAACGATACGTTCGAGCCGTGATCACGGTCGATGCGTTCCAGTCCGACGCGGCAGCATGGCTGACCGCGAACCGCTCCCTTGCACCGCGCGATTACGGCGCGATCTGTCCGCCCGATCTCGTCGATGCCGGGCTCGACTGGCAGCGCCGTCTCACCGATGCGGGCTGGGCCGGCATCCACTGGCCGATCGAGCACGGCGGGCGTGGACTGACGCCCGAGCACAACGGCGTCTGGTTGCTCGAATGCGCACGCGCCGGTGTACCGGCAGTGTTCAACATGGTGGGCTTCGTGCTCACCGGTGGCGCTGTCATGCGCTACGGCACAACCGACCAGCAGGCACGACACCTTCGAGCGACACTCTCCACCGAACACGTGTGGTGCCAGCTGTTCTCCGAGCCCGGTGCCGGCAGCGACCTCGGCTCGCTGTCGACGCGAGCCGAACTCGACGGCGACAACTACATCGTCAACGGCCAGAAGGTCTGGTGCTCCGGCGGTCGGTACTCCAATTGGGGCATCCTGATGGCGCGCACGCAGCCACTCGATCCGACCGGCGAGCACGGCGCTGCGAAACACGAAGGCATCTCGTTCTTCCTGTGCCCGATGGATCTGCCGGGCATCGAGATCCGGCCACTGAGGCAGATGACCGGTGAATCCGAGTTCGATGAGGTCTTCTTCACCGACGTACACCTGCCCGCTGACCATCTCCTCGGGCCGGTGCACGGAGGCTGGGGTGTCGGAATGGCGGTACTCACCAGCGAGCGCGGGCACATCGGCACGTCGGTGATCGGTCTCGAACGTCGCCTCGATCAGATGGCAAGGCTCGCCGAGGGTCGCGAGCTGACGCCGGTCGAGCGTGATGCACTCGCCTCGCTGCTGAGCCGGGGCACGGCGGCCAAGGCGATGGCCCAGCGCCAAGGGCCGATCGCATCGACTGCGGCCTCGCTGATGAAGCTCGGCATCACCGAGATGATGTTCGACGTCGCCATGCTCCGCGGCGACCTCGCCGGTGCCGACGCCATGCTCGACGGCGCCGACTCGGCCGGGATGCTGGCGGCGCCGGGCGGTCGGATCGCCGGCGGTACCAGCCAGGTTCAACGCAACATCATCGGCGAACGCCTCCTCGGGCTCCCCCGCGAGCCCAAACCCGTTACCCCTGGTGTCTGACACCAGGGCTAACGACACCGCGGTAACGACACCGCGGTGGCGATTCGCCGGTGGTGAGCCGCCGTCATCATGATGACGGTGTGCGAGTCTTGTCGTCGGACCACGTCAGCGTTGCGATTCACGAGTTCGGTGGGAGCGGCCGGCCGTTACTGCTGTCACATGCCACAGGGTTCCACGGGTACTGCTACCTCCCGATCGCCGATGCGCTCGCCGACGACTTCACTTCATATGCCGTCGACTACCGCGGCCACGGCGACACGGCTCGCCCCGACGACTGGCAGGTCGTCTGGGAGCGCTACGGCGACGACGCGCTCGCAGCCGCTCGTGCGGTTGCCCCCGACGGCGGACTGATCGGATTCGGGCACTCGATGGGTGGTGCCTGTCTGCTGATGGCTGCGCATCGCGATCCCGGCCTGTTCGACCTGATCGTGGCCTTTGAACCGATCGTGTTCCCACCTCGCGAGATCGACCCCCACGACGGCCATGAGAACGACGGGCCAACGCTGTCGATCGGCGCGCGAAAGCGGCGCGCAACGTTCGAGTCGTTCGACCAGGCGATCGCCAACTACGCCTCGAAGCCCCCGATGATGGCGTTCGACCCCGACGTCCTGCGC
>JANPCI010000257.1:0-7495 GCA_031430875.1 Actinomycetes bacterium
CGACCTTGCTCACCCCCACTCCCCCGTGGCCACAGGTGGTGGACGGAATCCCGCTGACAGACCCCGTCCAGCAATGGCGGGACCTCCTCGATCTCGGCGGCGACGACCGTCGAGAGGCCGCCGATCGCTTACGCGTCGCAATCGTCGAACGTTCGCTGCCAGGGGCACGATGAGCCCGCGCCCCGTGATGCTTCCGAGTTTGTCGGCGGCGATGGACGGCGGCTTCACCGCCATCCACGACGTCAGCAGAGCGATGTCGACAGTTGGAGCTGCCGACGACTATCGCCTGATCGGTGGCGTCTCGGTGATGCTCCATATCCAACGGCTTGGACTCGATCTCCCGCTGCGCGCGACCGGCGACGCCGACTTCGGTGTGCCACCGCATGTGCTCCGACGCCCCGATCTCGTCGACGCGATCGAGGAACTCGGCTACCGCAAGGTGCTCGGCAACCGATGGGAGCGACAGCTCGACGAGCGACGGGTGGCAGCAGTCGACCTCCTCATTCCCTCCTACCGAACCCGCACACGCGACACCGTCAAGGTCGGCGATGTCGTGACGACGGAGGTTCCGGGCTTGGCCGAAGCGCTCCGCAGGCCCGGCGTCGACGTCGACGCGCAGCTTCGCCTCACCGATGGAACGAGCCTGCGCGTCACGATCGTGATTCCCGATCCGGTGGGCACAATCGCGATGAAGACGCTCGTCCGTACGGCGCGCAACGATGCCCGTGACGTCGACGATCTGTGGCGCTGTCTCGAGATCGCTGCGGCTGCCCACGTCGAACCAGCCGACTTCGACGGCGTGAGCCTCCGGCGCGTTCGCGAGGAGTTGTGGCGTCAGCTCGGCCCCGATGGAGTCGCGCTTGCGATACTCGTGAGCGACCTCCAACCGGACGCAGCCGCGAGGCTTCGCACCCGGGTGCGCGCACTCCTCGCCGAAGTCGTCGGAGCCGAGGCAAGTAGGAGACCGACGGCGGGTGCGAATATCCCCACGCTGCCGTAGCCCACCTCGTAGCCCACCTGGGCCTCTTGGTCCGAAAAAGCAACGAACCCCAGGCCTCTGACCTGGGGTTTTTCGTGGAGCTAAGGAGAATCTAACTCCTGTCCTATTCCATGCCATGGAAGCGCTCTACCAACTGAGCTATAGCCCCGAGACTGCGTAGATCTCGGACTGCCGGACGGGGAGCAGAGCTCCGGAACCAGCGAATCGATCGCCGTGCGAATCTAGCCCGCCCAGCGGGCCGCTCCAACGTCGCCGGTGAACCTCCCGACGTGACCCGGGCCAGGCATTCGCCGCCATCGGCGATCTCGTGAACAACTTCACCATCTGAGCGCGCATTTGTTCACGAGATGGGGAGCTCGCGGCAGGTCAGCTCGTTGCGGTGGCAGTTGCCGGCGGTTCCCACTCGAGGCGGGGGGCGTCCATGTACAGGCGTTCGATCTCGTAGAACTCGCGGACGCTCTCGAGGAACACGTGGACCACGACATCGCCATAGTCGATGAGTGACCACTGGTTCTCGCGGATTCCCTCGGTGCGAACCGGCGCCCGACCGAGTTCAGACTTGACCTTGGCCTCGATGTCGTCAACGACGGCGCGCACCAGCCGGGGGTTTGACGCACTTGCGATCACGAAGTATCCAGCGATCGACAACACGTCACCGACATCGAGCACGAGTACGTCGGACGCCTTCATGTCGGATGCTGCGCGGGCTGCGAGCACAGCGAGATCGGCACCCGTGTCGCTGGGGGCAACGGCATTCTCGTCAGTCATGTAGTTCATCCATCGCCCTCGACGGTATCGGCTGGAGCCGACACGTCGGGTTCGATGCCGCTTGCGCCTCTTGAATCTGCTGCGGCAGCGAGAGCCCGCTCAAGGTACGACTGTCCCAAAGTGACGACGACGTCGACGCCTTCGAGCACCGTGGTGGCCACCCGCACCTCAGCGGGGCCGTACAGGATCTCGGCGGTGTTGGTGGCATCCTCGAGCATCGCGGGGTCACTGACTTCGACAAGGGTGAGCTCCGGCGCCCCGGTCGCCGCCGTGTCGACCGACACGACGTTTCCCTGAAGGAAGAGCACCAGCCCCACCATCTCGCGGGCCACGTCGGAGTTGTTCTCGTACAGACCATCGGATTGCATGAGTTGGTCGTCGGTAAACGGCACCTCGACGCGAACCTTGCTGCCGGTGTTCGGCGTCGACACCAGCGATGGCGAAATCTGGGCGAACACCAAAATGGAGTCGCTGCGATCGAGCACGACAACGTCGGCGTCGGTCGGGTTCGTCGCAGCGCTAGACGGCGACACGGCAATGTCGCGAACTCCGACAGGGCCGTCAAAGAGCGACACGACGAGGTCGTCAACCGTGTCGGGCGCCACGGGATGACCCTGGTCATCGGTGGTCACCGGTTCCGGCGGGACGGTGGTCGGTGCAAGCTGAGCAATCGCCGACCACATCGCGACATCGAGGAGGTGCTGATCCTCAGCAGGGACCGAGTCGTCGATCGCTGTCAACACTGCCACCACTTGGGCGGTCTCGAGGATCTGCGGTCCCGCCGTGACGACCACACCGTCGGCTCCCACGATCTCTGATTCGCCTTCATCGGGGACAGAACCAACGGGGACGGTGTCGTCCGGAACCGTGTTGTCGGGAGCCGTTGTCGCCACGACCTGCTTGCCGGTGTCGATCGAATCGGTGTCGATGACGGCATCGGGCAACACGACCTGCACGGGGCCGAGTGGTTCGAGTAGTGCCTCGAGTCCGGCTGGGTCAACCACCGCCGACCGCTCGATCGTGATCGACAACATGTCTTCGACCGTTGCCACGAACGCCTCAGGATCGGACGGATCGAACACTTCATTCAGCGGCCGACGTTGCAGGCCGAATCCCGAGGTGGTGTCGGCGTTGACCGGCACCGTCACAATGCTGCCACCCTGGCCCTCTGGCAGCAGCGTCATCACCACCACCGACGCCAACTGACCTTCGTCGTCGGTAACCGCCAACAGTGCGTTGGGAGTGCTCGGGAATGTCTCGACCGGCCGGGTGTCGACCCCGACGGCCTCACCCTCCTGCGAGTTCGACAACGTGACGACACCCACGGTGACGAGCACGGCTGCCACGATCACGAGACCGAGTGCGACAGTTGCCGCAGTGATCGTTCGGCGAGCACGCCGCTGCGCCAGAGCCGTCACGACGACGCCCCGTACAGGCCTCGACGTCGGATCACGTCGAGCACTGGTTGCGTGACCAGATAGTCGAGTGGGCGACCATCGGTGAACCGGGCGCGCAAGTCGGTGCTCGACACCTCGAGGCGAGGTACCTCGACTCGAGTCCAGTCGATGTCGTCGTCAAGCGCCACTGCTTCGCCGGGCCGGTCGACCACCACCAGGTGCGAACGTGCCACCACCTCGTCCCACCGTGACCAGGTTCGCAAACCGGCGGCAGCGTCGTCGCCGATGATCGTGAAGAGTTCGGCGTCGGGGTTCTCACGCGCCAAGACTTGGAGAGTGTCCGCCGTAAAGCTGTGACCGCCGAGGTCGATCTCTTGACGGCCAGGTGACAACCCGCTGACATCGGAGACGGCAGCTTCGACCATCGCCAGCCGATCGCCTGCCGGAGTGATCTGGCGGGTGCCCTCCTTCTGCCAGGGCACGTTGGCGACCATCAGCACCACGAGATCCAGTTCGAGGGCGTGGCGCACGTTGACAGCGGTCACGAGGTGCCCCACGTGCGGCGGATCGAACGTGCCGCCAAAGAGCCCGATTCGGCGCAGCAGCTGAGCGGTTCTGGGCACGATCGCCCTACTTTATTACTTCCGGACGGATTTCCCGCTCAACCGACCATGCCAGGGGTTGACAGGTCTGTTACTGTTCATTGCTCCCCCCATATACCCCCGAGAACACGGTTTACGACGCTTCCCCCCGGGAATTGCCTCGTAGTCAGCGTTTGCCGCTTATCGATCAACTCGTTGGACCTGCATGATCACGTGCAATTCCAACACCGTTCGATCCGCATGGCCGATGAAGTGTGTCCAATGACACAGCCTTGGCTCGGAATCATCACGAACACGAACGGTTGTAGGAAACATCATGAACGACTCCATTGGTCTCTACCTGAATGACATCGGCAAGGTCGCCCTCCTGACCGCCGAAGATGAGCGAGAACTCTCTCGCGTCATCGAAGCCGGCCGCGAGGCCCAAGAGCAACTCGACTCCGGCAAGCGCAGCGCCGCCCTCAAGGCAAAGGTTGCCGCCGCTGCCGAAGCGAAGGATCGCTTCATCCGCTCCAACCTGCGCCTCGTGGTCAGCATCGCCCGCCGCTATCCCCTGCCACAGGGCATGGATCTGCTCGACCTCATCCAAGAGGGCAACCTGGGCCTCGAGCACGCAGTTGACAAGTTCGACTGGCGCCGTGGGTTCAAGTTCTCCACCTATGCCACCTTCTGGATCCGCCAGGCCATCGGCCGTGCGCTCGACCAGAAGGCCAGCCTCATCCGCATCCCGGGCGACCGCTCCGCCAGCCTTCGTGCGGCGTTGCGTCAGGCTTCCGGCGACGGCGAAACCCTCGACCAGACCAACGCCGAACTGCACCGCCTCACCACGCCGGTCAGCCTCGACAAGACGGTCGGCGACGACGGCGACGCCACCCTCGGCGACCTGATGGCCAACGGCGATGGCACCCCCGAAGACCACGTGATGACGATGGTCGACAGTGAACTCCTCGACGAGCTGCTCGGCACGCTCGACACTCGGGCCCGTTTCGCCGTCGAGTCCCGGTTCGGGCTCGTCGATGGTGAGCGCAAGAGCTTCCGCGAAGTCGGCGAGCAGCTCGGTGTCACCGCCGAAGCCGCCCGCCGTCTGGTGTCTCGCGCAGTCGCTGGCCTCCGCGACGACGCCGAACGCATTTTGGCGGTCTGATTCGCCCGCTGGCGGCGTTGCCGGGACTCCTCGCTGACCAAAGTCAGCGTCGTCGTCCGGCGCCTTGCCACCGAACGAATCAGATCCACCAAAACAGGACCAGGAAATTTGATGGGAGCGGTTGGAGAAATCCGACCGCTCCGGTCGTTTTCCGGCCGGGTAGCCTGGGCGGATGCCTGAGAGCCGATCCACTTGGTCGCCGACGTCATGGCACGACCACCCGGTCGGCCAACAGCCCGACTGGCCCGATGCTGCGGCGCTCGAACAGGCACTCAAGCAGATCGCCTCCATGCCGCCGCTGGTGTTTGCCGGCGAGGCCCGATCGCTGCAGGCCGAACTGGCCAGGGTCGCTGCGGGAAACGCCTTCCTCCTCCAGGCCGGCGATTGCGCGGAGAGCTTCGAGGAGTTCTCCGCCGACAACATCCGTGAGAAGCTGCGCGTCATTCTCCAGATGGCCGTGGTGCTCACGTACTCCGTCGGTGTACCGATCGTCAAGGTCGGCCGGATCGCCGGCCAATTCGCGAAGCCCCGATCCTCCCCCACCGAGATGGTCGGCGACCTCGAACTCCCGTCGTTCCGTGGCCACATCGTCAACGACGCCAACCCGTCCGAGGCTGCACGTGTCCCGAATCCGGAACGACTCGTGCAGGCCTATCACCAGTCGGCGTCCACGCTCAACCTCCTGCGAGCGTTCACCAAAGGTGGCTTCGCCGACCTGTCACGGGTGCACGCCTGGACACAGGAGTTCGTGGCGTCGAGCCCCGAGGGCGAGCGCTACGAGAGTGTTGCTGCCGAAATCGAACGGGCACTCTCGTTCATGCGGGCGTGTGGCATCGACACCGAATCGAACCCGAACCTGTCGCAAGTCGACGTCTTCACGTCGCACGAGGCGCTCATCCTCGGCTACGAGGAGGCCCTCACGCGCCAGGACTCGCTGACCGGCGCCTGGTTCGACTGCTCCGCCCACATGCTCTGGATCGGCGAACGCACCCGCGATCTCGACGGCGCACACATCGAATTCCTGCGCGGCGTCGGTAACCCGATCGGCTGCAAGATCGGCCCCACCACCAGCGCCGAGTTCGTCCTCGAACTCTGCGAGGTCCTCAACCCCTCACGCATCCCGGGCCGGCTCACGCTGATCACCCGGATGGGCGCCGACAAGATCGAAGACGGCCTGCGACCACTGCTTCGAGCGGTCACCGATGCCGGACACCCGGTCGTGTGGGCGTGCGACCCGATGCACGCCAACACCTACACCGCAGCCGGGGGCCGCAAGACCCGGCACTTCGACGATGTGATCGCCGAGATCAGCGGGTTCGTCAGAGCGCATCGCGCCGAAGGCACCTGGCCTGGGGGCATCCACATCGAACTCACCGGCGAGAACGTCACCGAGTGTCTCGGCGGCGGCGACGACCTCTCCGACACCGATCTCGACCACCGCTACGAAACGGTGTGCGACCCTCGGCTCAATGCTCGCCAGAGCGTCGACCTCGCCTTCCGGGTGGCCGAACTCCTCCGCGACTTCACCTGATCGATCGGGTGATCGAGGTGTCGGCGCTCGATCTCACCGCCGAGTGGCCCGTCCCCGACGTCTCTGCTGCGGTACTCCGCGGTGGCGTAGTCGTCGGCACCATCGGCGACGTCGACCGGGTTCAGCGCCTGGCGTC
Source organism: Actinomycetes bacterium (assembly GCA_031430875.1). Lineage (GTDB taxonomy): Bacteria > Actinomycetota > Acidimicrobiia > Acidimicrobiales > Ilumatobacteraceae > Sva-07. The sequence goes on from JANPCI010000257.1 coordinate 6,579, forward strand.
GGTCTCCAAGCCGATGGCCGCCTGGGCCATCCTCGTCGCCGTCGAGGAGGGCGTGGTCACACTCGACCAAGCGGTCGGCCAACCCGGTTGCACGCTGCGTCATCTGCTCGCCCATGCCGGGGGATACCCCTTCGAGGGTGAGGATCCAATCAGCGCACCCGAGAGCACCCGGATCTACTCGAACAGCGGATTCAGCCTCGCTGCGCGAGCCGTCGAGGCGGCGACTGACATGACGTTCGCCGACTACCTGCACGACGCGGTGTTCGCTCCGCTCGCGATGACGTCGAGCGTCCTGCGCGGTTCGGCGGCAGCAGGGGTCCGCTCGAGTCTCGTCGACACCTGCGGCTTCATCGCCGAGGTGATGCGGCCGTCGCTGATCCACTCGTCGACCGCGACCGACGCCAAACGCACGCACTACCCCGCGCTCGCAGGTATCGTTCCCGGCGTGGGTCGCTATGCGCAGTGCCCCTGGGGGCTCGGATTCGAGGTGCGCGGCGCCAAGCAGCCGCACTGGACCGGTACGACCAACTCGCCGCGTACGTTCGGTCACTTCGGTGGGTCGGGCACGATGTTCTGGATCGACCCCGGCGCCGACCTCGCGGTGGTAGCGCTCGCCGACCGCGAATTCGACCAGTGGGCCGACGTCGCACTGCGGGTATGGCCGGAGTTGTCCGACGCGGTGATCGCCGAGTTCGCCGACCCTGCGGGAGCCGGCCGGTGACCACGTTCAGCCACGGCGACCGGATCCGTTACGCCACCACCGACGACGACGGACTGCCGCTGGTGCGCTACGGATTCATCGGCGGGGTCACCGGATCCGACGGTCCGATTGTGGTCATGCTCGACGGCGAGCTCGGTGGTGACGTGGTGGAAGCCGAACACGTCCAACCCGTGCACATCTGCAACGTCACGCTCAC
>JANPCI010000258.1:0-9424 GCA_031430875.1 Actinomycetes bacterium
CGGCTGGCGCCACACGATCGTCCGCGGCCACGAGACATACCACGACGGCGTCGCCACCGACGCACTTCCCGGTCGCCTCATCCGCGGCGCCCAACCCGCACCGACAGGAGCGTGACAGTGAGCACCATCGAATCCAGTCCCTTGCCGACAGCCGACGACGTGATCGAGTTGGAACCCCACGCCAACTGGCGCGCTGGCGACATCGGTGACGTGGAGGAGTGGACGCTCCGCCTGTCCGATGCCGACCACGCTGAGCTCGACGCAGCGCTCACCCACGCGCGCGGCGTCGCCGACGACGTGCTCGACGTCACCATCGACGACTTTCCGCTGCCGACACTGGCGCCACGACTCGACGACGTGGTGAAGGAACTGGTCAGCGGCCGTGGCTTCGCCCGAATCGCGGCGCTCGACGTGGACACGCTCGGCGCCGAGGATGCCTCATGGATGTACTGGGGCATTGGCATGCACCTCGGCGAGCCCTGGCCGCAGAACGCAAAGGGACACCTCCTCGGCGATGTCACGGATCAGGGCAAGGCACCGGATGATCCCACTGCACGTGGCAACGAGATCGGCGGTCACCCACTCGACTTCCACAGCGACGGTTCCGATCTCGTCGGGCTGTTGTGTCTCGACGCCGGCGTGGGCGGTGGGGAAAGCCTTGTTGCCAACGCACTCGCGGCGCACAACGAACTGGTGCGGACCCGCCCAGACCTCGCCGCGGTGTTGTATCAACCGCTTCCCTACGACTTCCGGGGCGAGCAACGAGAAGGCAGCCGGCCGTTCTACGAGATGCCGGCGTTCACGCGTCACACCGGGCCGAGCGGCGATCGCCTCTTCGTGCGATACATCCGCCCGTTCATACGTGCGTCGCAACGTCACGTCGACGCGCCACGGCTGAGTGCCAAGCAGATCGAGGCGATGGACGCCTACGACGCGCTCGTGAACGATCCGAACAACCGGGTCGAGATGGCGCTGCGACCGGGCGAGATGCAGTTCGTCAACAACTACCACGTCCTGCACGGCCGCCGCTCGTACGTCGACGACCGCGCCAACGGTCACGTGCGTTGGCTCAAGCGCCTCTGGTTGGCGACCGATGTGCTTGCTCCTGATGATCGGCCTGAGCGGTTCCAGCGCGTCGGAGCGATGGGCCACTGGGGCGAACGTCGCACGAAAGCGTGACCGTGGCGGGCGTGTCGGAACTCGATCGGGCCGTGACTGCAGCGAGGGATGGGTACGCGCGTTCGCGGCCGCAAAGCGCTGATCTTGCAGCGCGCGCGTCGGTAGTCCTCCCCGGCGGCAACACGCGGTCGGTGCTGCACTTCGATCCGTTCCCGTTTCGTGTCGCCTCGGCCGAGGGCAAGTTCCTGATCGACGTCGACGGCCATCGTTACGTCGACCTGCTCGGCAACTACACCGCCGGCCTGCTCGGCCATTCGCCTGGTCCGGTGCGGGCAGCGGTTCATGCCGCGATCGACAACGGATGGGCACTCGGCGCCGTGCATCCGAACGAGATCCGCTTCGCCGAGTTGCTCGTAGCCAGGTTCCCGTCGATCGAACAGGTCCGATTCACGAACTCCGGTACCGAGGCCAACCTCATGGCCCTGGCGCTCGCACTCCACCACACGCAACGCACGAAGGTCTTGGTGTTCGACGGCGGCTACCACGGCGGCGTCATCACCTTCGCCGGGCACCGCGAAGTGAACGTGCCGCACGAGTGGGTGACGGCGACCTACAACGACATCGACGGAATCGGTCGCGTGTTCGGCGAAGTCGGCCCCGAGTTGGCCGCCGTTCTCGTGGAGCCGCTCCAGGGTTCGGCCGGCTGTATCCCTGCGGATCCGGAGTTCCTGCGCGCCGTGCGGCGCGAGTGCGATCGTTCGGGCGCGCTGCTCATCTTCGACGAGGTGATGACCTCGCGGCTGTCGCCCGGTGGCGCCCAGTCCATCCTCGACGTGTTGCCGGATCTCACGACACTCGGCAAGTACCTGGCCGGCGGGTTCTCGTTCGGGGCCTTCGGCGGGCGGCGCGAGCTGATGGCCGCATTCGATTCGACGACCGGGGGACCCCTCGGCCACGCCGGCACGTTCAACAACAACGTGGTCTCGATGGCCGCAGGAATCGCCACGCTCACCGAGGTGCTGACCCCCGAGATCCTTGCCGCCACGAACGCCCGTGGGGAGTGGCTGCGTGAGAGCCTCGACGCCACGTTCAGCCGCCACGGCTTACCGATGTGCGTGACCGGATCGGGATCGCTGATGAACATCCACGCCACGGGCGGGCCGGTGACGTCGGTGGACGATCTGCGCAGCTCCAACGATGCCTGGAAAGAGCTGCTGTTCTTCGCCGCGCTCAACGAAGGTTTCTTCATCGCCCGGCGAGGCTTCATCGCGCTGTCGATCGAGATCACCGACGACGACGTCGAGACGTTCGTCGCTTTCGTCGACCGGTGGTCGGCTGGAGCTAGAGCTCTTCGAGAATCTGCTTGCGCTTGACGTCGTACTCGGCGTCGTTCACCAAGCCCTGCGTGCGGAGCTCGTCGAGCGCCTTGAGTCGTTCCTGTGCTGACGGGCCGGCTACAGCCGCGGGCGGCGGGGGAACGTGCTGCTGCATGGCCTTGGCCAACGACGCCGCGTCGCGATCCGAATCACGCTGCTCGTCAACTTCCACCTGCTGGAAGATCAGTGAGCGGACCTTCTCGGGGTCGGGGATATTTTCGAAGACCGAGTTCCCGGCCTCGCCGGCGGATTCGATCGTCACGATGCCGTTGTTCAGGGCGCGGGCGATGAACGACTGGGTGAAGTTGACGTTGTTGACCCGGTTCAGCGGAATCGACACGCCCCGACGCTGGATGATCCCGCTCTGATACGCCACCCGCTGATCGGTGATCGCGAACCGTGTGGTCTTCCATCCGATGAATGCATAGATCGTCGAGACAACGACAACGACGAACACCGCAACAGTGAGCCAGCCCAGCGCGTCGTTCAGCCACCCATCCTCCAACACGACCATCAAGAACAGCAGCGCCACCAGACCGACCGAAGCGGCCACCTCCTTCCAGAAGTACCACCAGTGCGGGTTCGCATACAGAATCATGTTCTCGCCGGGCATCAATTCGATTGTGTTCGCCATGGGCCCGATCGTAGTACCAGTGCCCGCGGCGAGCAGAAGGTCGACAAACCGGCGCAGTCGATCATCACAACCCGCTCAGTCACCGAACACCCGCCGATAGTTTCCACGGTGATGATCGTGCGCGACGGATGGCCGTGATGAGCGAGGCGCGAACCATCCGCCGACCAGCGGCCTCGTTCAAAGTCCGCCGGCGCTCGCTGTCACCGAAGCGACAGGTGGAGTTCGACGAATGGATCGAGACGTGGGGGTTGTCGATCGATGGCCCCCTTCTCGATTGGTTGGAGGTGTTCGGACGCGCCGGCGACGTAGTCCTCGACATCGGGTTCGGCCACGGGGAATCGACCATTGAGATGGCCGCAGCACAACCTGATGTCGACGTGATCGGCGTCGAGGTCCACACCCCCGGGGCAGTCACCGTGCTCGACGCGATCGAGCACCGGGGGCTGCACCAGATCCGAGTCGTCCACGGCGACGCACTGCCGTTGCTCGACCGGGTGCCGGCGGAATCGCTCACCGGCATCCGTGTGTACTTCCCCGACCCGTGGACGAAGCGTCGCAACCACCATCGCCGACTGATTCGGCCGGACATACTCGCCGCCCTGGTCGACCGTCTGCGGCCAGGTGGCTTCGTGCACCTCGCGACGGACATCGCCGACTATGCCGAATCGATGCAGTCGGTCTGCAACGCCGAACCCCGCCTCATCGGCGGTGTCATCGAGCGACCCGACTGGCGCCCCCTCACCCGCTTCGAACAACGAGGCCTCGACGCCGGGCGCCAACCCACCGACCTCATCTACACCCGTGTTACAGCTGGGGTCAGACCCCAGATGTAACAGCCGACGTAACACCGACCGCGGGTCAGGCGGCTGCCGCAGCGGATGTCGGCCGCAGTTCGTCGAACGTGTCGATCTTGCGAAGTGATGGGAAGACAACGGCGAAGGTGGCGGCAACTGCAACGGTGATCAATCCGCCGCCAGCTATCGCCCACGGCACCCCGAACATCCGAGCGGCCACGCCGCTCTCGAATGCTCCGAGTTCGTTCGAGGCTCCGATGAACACCCCTTCGACTGCGCTCACCCGGCCGAGTTGGTCGTCGGGCGTGACGAGCGGAACGATCGATCCTCGGATGAACATCGACACCATGTCGGCCGCCGAGATCACGATCAATGCGATGAACGCGACGGCGTAGTTCGTCGTCAACCCGAACACCATCGTGCCGAGCCCGAAAATCGCCACCACGATCAACAGCGTCGGGCCGACCCGTCGCCTGACCGGGCGCACGGCGAGCCACAGCGCCATCACCGCGGCACCGATCCCGGGTGCCGCGCGCAGCCAGCCGTACGCGATGTCACCCACGCCGAGTTGCTCGCTTGCAACGGCCGGGATGAGGGCGATCGCTCCGCCGAAGAGCACGGCGAACAGATCAAGTGAGATCGTGCCGAGCACGACGGGCGTGTGGCGCACGAACCTCAGACCCTCCAACGCGGAATGCAGCGTCGGCCGGTCGGTGATCCGTTCTGGTTCGCGGGCGTAGACGATCATCAGGATCGGGATGATGGCGGCAAACTCGAGGACACCTGCGAGCGCGTAGGCCCAACTGGGGCCGACCGAGTAGAGAAAGCCGCCGATCACCGGGCCGACGATTGCGCTCGCTGTGAACGTGGCCGTCCAGAGTGCGACGACCTGCGGGAACAGCTCGGGTGGTGCCAGGAGCGGGGCGATCGAACGGCGCGACGGCCCGATCATGGCATCAGTGGTTCCAAAAAGGAAGGCGAGGAAGTACAACTGCCAGAGCGTTCCCGGCTCGACCACGCTGTACCAGACGAATCCAACAGCGCACACCGTGCGAGCAAAGAGGAACAGGGCGGTCACGCGACGACGGTCGAATCGATCGGCGACCCAGCCGCTCACCAGCACCAGCAAGACCGCGGGAACGAATTGCGCCAGGCCGATGAAGGCAATGGACAGTGTGTCGCCCGAGATGTCGAACGCCTGTTTGAAGAGCACCGTGATGAGGATGTTCATCCCGACTGCGGCCAACGCCGTCGACAGCAGGTACCGCCGAACGGCGGGATACCGGAGCACGTCGCGGGCAGTGGACACCGCCGGCACGCTAACGCTCCGCTTCTCCGACCTTCCCGACCTCTCCGACTTCTCCGACCTTCCCGACCTCTCCGACCTCTCCATCCGAAAATTGCGGGGAAACGTGCACCTCGTGCACATATCCCTGCACGTTTCAGAGTGATTTCATTGCGGTCGCAATGTTTGGTGTCTCGCCGTAGACTTGCGCCATGGCCGACGCACTCCTGCAGACGTTCCCGCTCGGTACACCGTGGCCGACGATCGATCCGTTCCTCTTCTGTGCGCATCACCGCGACGACTACCCAGAGGGCGCCGAGGGACTCGGGCCGGACGCACCGCTCGTCGGACGCGACATCGGGATGGACTTCGCAGGCGTCGACGGGTGGAACATGTACCACGGCGCGACCGTTCCGGGGTTCCCGCAGCACCCGCACCGAGGATTTGAGACGGTCACCTACGTCCGCACCGGCTTTTGCGACCACAGTGACTCGCTCGGCGCAACGGCGCGCTTCGGGCGCGGCGACACGCAATGGATGACAGCCGGCAAGGGCATCGTGCACTGCGAGATGTTCCCGCTTCTCGACCACGACGGCCCGAACCCACTGGAGCTGTTCCAGATCTGGCTCAACCTTCCCGCCGCCGACAAGATGGTCGAGCCGTACTTCACCATGCTGTGGAGTCATGAGACACCTACCGTCATCGCCGAGCCATCAGGGGACGGAACAATCGTCGACATCACGGTGATCGCCGGCTCGCTGGCAAACGCCACCGCGCCCGCTCCGCCACCGAACTCGTGGGCGTCGAAGGCCGAAGCCGACGTGGCGATCTGGCACCTTCGTTTCGACGCCGGTGCTCGCTGGACGATGCCTCCCGCTGGAGGCGACGACACGCACCGCCTGCTTTATGCCTTCACCGGCTCGTGGCTCACCGTCGACGGCGAACGTCTCGACGCCGGCAACGGGGCAGTGTTGGATTCGTCTCGCCCGCTCGAACTCATCGCCGGCGACGACGGCGTGGAGTGCATGGTGTTGCAGGGCCGTCCGATCGGCGAACCGGTAGCTCAGTACGGACCCTTCGTGATGAACACACAGGCCGAGATCCAGCAGGCGTTCGAGGACTACCGCCGCACCCAGTTCGGTGGTTGGCCGTGGGGCAGCGACGACCCGAACCATGGACCGACGCCGCGCCGCTTCGCCCACCACGCCGACGGACGGATCGAAGCCTTCGACGTCGAACCCGTCACCGCCAACTGATCACTCTCTCGATTTGCGTCACCCTTCGGTTGGAGCGGCCGCCCAAGACTGTTTGCGTGACATTTCGGTTGGGACGGGCCAACCAAACTGTCACGCAAACGGAATTTGGGAATGGGTTGGTGGTGAGCGGACGATGGCTGACCTGAGCTCGAGCGCCCGTGCCACCGCCGCCGTGGCCACGTCGGAGGTCACGGTGAGGTGGCCCATCTTGCGACCGGGCCGAGGGTTGCTCTTGCCGTAGAGATGTACCTTGGCGTGGGGATCGTCGAACACGACCGACCAGTCGGGTTCGCCGCCCTCCCACAGGTCGCCGAGCAGGTTGACCATGGCCACCGATCGAGCCGTCATCGCCGTGCTCCCGAGCCCGAGCCCGCACACCGCCCTGACCTGTTGCTCGAACTGGCTCGTGACACAGGCGTCGAGGGTCCAGTGGCCGCTGTTGTGAGGCCGAGGAGCAAGTTCGTTGACGAGCAGTTCGCCGTCGACAACGAACAATTCAACCGCGAGCACTCCGACATAGTCGAGCGCATCAGCGATCGCCATCGCCAACCCCACGGCGCGGTCGGCGACCTTGCGAGTCACCGCCGCCGGCACGACGGTCAGATCGAGGACACCGTCGACGTGGCGATTCTCGGCAACCGGCCACGCCTCGACACGTCCGTCGACGGTGCGCGCCACGATCACGCTCAACTCGGTCTGCAGGTCGAGACGTCGTTCGACCACGCACGCCACCCCGCCGAGTTCCGCCCACGCCGCCAACGTCTCCGCGACACCGTCGACCGACCGTTGCCCCTTGCCGTCGTAGCCGAGACGCGCGGTCTTGACGACAGCACCGCCATCGACGAGCGATGCCTCGATCGGCGACTGGTCGAGGTCGGCCAGCAGGGTGTACGGCCCGACCGGAAAACCATTGTCGATGAGGAACGCCTTCTCGGCGATCCGGTCCTGCGCGATACCCACGGAGACCGGCGATGGCGCGACGATGACCGTTGCGGCCAGTGCGTCGAGTGCCGCGGCGGGAGGGTTCTCGAACTCGGTCGTCACCACGTCGCAGTCGAACGCCAATCGTTGCAGCGATGAAGGATCGTCATAGGCGGCGACAAGGTGCTCGTGAGCCACAGCACCCGCCGGAGCAGAGGGGTCAGGATCGAGCACGATGGTGCGATAGCCCATGGTCGCTGCCGCCATCACGAAGTAGCGCCCGAGCTGACCGCCACCGAGTACCCCGAGCGTCGCCGGCGCGTACACCGGGCGGTGGCTCATCGAGAACCGTCATTCACTGGTCGGACCCTCCGGGGGAAGCACCGACGAGCTGGCCTGGTTGCGGCGCGCCGTTCGATACTCCTCGAGCGCAACACGGAGGTCTGGATCGGAGTCGGCGAGCAACGCCACGGCGAACAGGGCGGCATTCGTGGCGCCGGCCTCGCCGATCGCAAAGGTCGCCACCGGCACACCGGCGGGCATCTGCACGATCGAATAGAGCGAGTCCTGACCCGACAGGTGGCGCGATGGCACGGGAACGCCAAGAACGGGAACCGTCGTCTTTGCTGCCAACATGCCGGGTAGATGCGCAGCCCCGCCGGCGCCGGCGATGATGACGCGGATCCCACGCGCAAGCGCTTCGTCGGCATAGGCGAACATCTCGTCGGGCATCCGATGGGCACTGACCACTCGGGCCTCATGGGCGACACCGAACGACGACAGCACCTCGACAGCTTTCGACATCGTCGGCCAGTCACTCGACGACCCCATCACCACACCGACGACTGCTGCGCTCACCTTGGCAGCGTAGGCCGCGACTGCACCTGAGGATCCTGACCGATCGATCCGAAGATCACCTCTGCTGGAGGGGCGCGCTGTGAGGGCGCCCCTCAGGCGAGCACCACGTGGAGCGCCTCGACGGCCCGATCGACATCAGCACGCGATGTGTAGTGCACGAACGAGAGACGCACGACTCCACGGTCCGGGTCGATGCCGATACCGTCGAGCATCCGAGCAGCGTAGTAGTGGCCCGAGCTCGTCTGGACCCCCCGCTCGACGAGCTCATGAGCAACGACCTGCGGATCTTCGGCGAGGGGGCTGAAGGCAATAGTGGGACACCGGTGCCCGGGGGTCGCGTCGAGCGATGCCGGACCGATCAGGCGAACATCGTCGCGGTCAGCGAGTACGTCGAGCAGCATCGGCGTCAGCGAGTCCTCGTGCTCACGCCACAGCGCAGAGACCGCCATCGTCGCATCGCGGAGGCTGTCGGTGTCGGCGCCGCCATGGTGGCGGTGGAGCGCCTCGACGTAGTCGAGCACCGCGCCTGCCGACGCCACCTGGGCGTGATCGGGACCGGCCGGGTTGAGGCGCTTGTCGGCGACACTGTCGTTGAAGAAGTGGCTCTGGTTCGGCAGCTCGGCCATCAGGCCAGCGCGTACCACCATCAGGCCCTGATGAACCGAGTACGTCTTGTACAGACTGAACAGGTAGACGTCGGCACCGATCGCGGCGACGTCGGGGAAGCTGTGCGGTGCAAACGACACGCCATCGACGATGACGCGAGCACCAACCGCATGGGCCAGCGTGGTGATGCGGGAGACGTCGTTCTCCTTGCCGACGATGTTGGAAGCATGAGGAACCGTGACGAGCCCGGTCCGCTCGCTCAGCAACGACTCGAACACATCGATGTCGAGCATCCCGGTCACCGGATCGGTCCGCCACTCCTTGATCGTGCAGCCGACACGCTCTGCGGCTCGACGAACGGCGCCGGTGTTGGCCTCATGGTCCTGGTTGGTGACGATCACCTCGTTGCCCGGCTCCAACACATCGGCGAAGGCATGGGCCAGTACATAGGTGTTGGCTGATGTCGATGGACCGAAGACGACCTCACGAGGCTCCACCCCGAGCGCCTCGGCCCATCTCGCCCGAGATCGATCCATCAGCGCGCCCGCCTGCGCCGACGACTCGAACTCGCTGTA
>JANPCI010000259.1:0-10126 GCA_031430875.1 Actinomycetes bacterium
TGCCGACCATGCGCTCGACGAGTTCGTCATCGGTCAGACCAGCGGGGTCCTCACCCCTCACAACGAGTTGGCCGCCTCGCAGCACGGTCACCCGATCGGCGACCGCACGCGTTTCACGGAGCTTGTGCGTGATCATCACGACGGCGAGACCGTCGAGCCGAAGCCTGTCGATGATGCCCAGGAGGGCATCGACCTCCTGTGGTGCGAGCGCACTCGTGGGTTCATCGAGGATCACGATCCGCGACTCGGCGATGAGGACTCGAACGAGCTCGACGATTTGGCGTTGCGACAACGTGAGGTTCCGCACCAGCGCATCAGGGTCGACGTGGAGACCGAGACGATCGGCCGCCTCGATGACTCGTGCCCGCGCGGCGGCGGGTCGCATCCGCCCCGATCCAGTGGACAACTCGATGTTCTCGAGCACGGTGAACGCCGGGACCAGACGTAGATCTTGGAAGACCATGCCGATTCCGTGTCGGCGGGCGTCGATCGGCGAGTTGATCTCTGCGAGTGCCCCGTCGATGCGGATCTCCCCTTCGTCGGGATGGTTGATCCCGTAGAGCACCTTCATCAAGGTGCTCTTGCCGGCACCGTTCTCACCGAGCAACGCATGCACCTCCCCGGCCCGCAGATCCAGGTCAACGTGGTCGTTGGCGACGAGCGACCCGAACCGCTGCGTGATTCCTCGTGCGCTCAGCAACGTGTTGGAAACGTCGGTCTGGTCATTCATTGATCCGGCTCCTGGTTCGACCCGACAGCATCCGCACCATCGAGTTCCACGCTCGTTCTGATGCCACCCGTGCCGACTCGTCGATGTGGGCTTCCAGACGTGCGACGGTCTGTTCAACGGTGCCGTCGAGCAGACCGTCGATGATTCCCACGTGCTCCTCGACGGTTGCGATGATTCGTTCCTCGGTCAGGAAGTCGTGGATGCGCACGATGCGGATGCGTTCGTTGACCGTGGCCAACACCTCGGCCAGTGCGCCATTACCGCTCGCCAGCGCGAGCCGGATGTGGAAGTCCTCGTCGACCAGCACGAAGTCAGGGTCGGCGTGCTCGGCGGCGTTGGGTTCCAGGGCCATCCAGTCAGATCGGAGTTCGAGCAGGGCTGAGCGATCGTGCGACCTCGCATCCTGGTCAACGCCGACACGACGACGCACCGCAGTCAACTCCAGCGATTTGCGAACCTCATACAGCTGCGCAATCCGATCCATGTCGGGGAAGGTCGGTTCAAATCCGCCATCGACGTGCCGTTGCACGTGGCCCTCGGCGTGAAGTCGCACGAGCGCATTGCGAACCGGCGTCCTTGACACCTGCAACATGCCGGCAAGCCGTTCCTCGGCCAACCGCTGGCCGAATGCGAACTCCCCGAGGAGCAAGCTGCGCTTGATCGCTCGATGGGTCGCCTCGCCACGCGACTGTTCCGATGAGCGCACCGCGTCCGGATACCTCCCTGGATCTGTATCCAGGGCGGTATCCGGTTCGGTACCCGCCGATGTATCCATGGACGGGCAACGTAGGAGAGCGAGATTGCCGTGCGATATCGCCCTTGTGAACGGAGCGAGAACGAATGAGCCGCGTCGACGGCGTGCTGATCAGCCGTCGTAGAAGTGCGGCTCGTGGAGTCCGACGAGGTCGCGTTCTCGCCGCGTGACCGCCCGCGCCATTGCATCAGGTGACAGTTGATTCACTGCGTCGGTCGTGCGGATCCGCTGCGCGATGTCGCGCCGGCCGTAGTGGACCTGCAGGAACAGGCGCCCGCTTCCGCCGTTGGCCGGTGTGCCGCGATGCCAGACATCCGACACGAACAACGCGACATCCCCGGCCTCGCCCTCCAGCAGCATGGGTGGGCGACCGTCGTAGGTGAGGTCGGGATCCTCGATCTGCGACAGCGGTGCGAGCCGGCCGGATCGGTGACTGCCCGGCACCACGGCGGTCGGTCCGTCGGCCACCGCGCAGTCCTTCAACAGCAGATGGGCGCCGATCGCGAACACGGGATAGGGAATCCGGTCGTCCCACTCGACGCCCTTCGGGCGCGGGACGTGCGGGCCCGCATCGCAGTGCCACGGACCGCCACCGAACTCGGGCGGGTTGCGCCACGCGGTGTTTGCGATCACATGGCAGTCGTCGCCGAGCAGCGGCTCGATGACCGAGAGAATCTCGGGGGTTGCGACCGCTGCCTGTGATCGTGGCCCATGGTTGAGCATCTCGTAGCGGAACTCGTCGCGGTCGGAGCGACCCCGTTCGGCATCACGAGTCGCGAAGGCCTCCTCGATCTCGTCGATGAGCCCGGTGATCTCATCCGGCGTGAGCACGCCGCGCAGCACGGCGTAGCCGTCGCGTTCGAGTTGTGCGCTCACGTCGGGGACGTCACCGGTCAGGACGGCGAGGTTCTTGCCCACTCGCTTGATCATGGAGGGATCATCCCACAATCGTTCAGTCACCTCGACAACCGGTCGCACTGAAAGGATGGCGACGTGGGCAATGACAGCAGAGCGCTCAATTGAACGAAACGAGTGGCCTCGCGAACATCGTGCGCGTCGGGCGGGCACGCGAGCTCCGACGAATCCTGCTCGCCTACACGGGATTCTCCATCAGCGAGTACGCCACCTGGCTGGCCGTGCTGTTCTACGCGCTGCAGCGGGGTGGGCCGCAAGAGGTCGGTCTCGTCGCATTCCTGCAGCTCGTCCCCGCTGTGCTCGTCACACCGTTCGCTGCCTACGCCGGCGATCGGTTCCGCCCCCAACGGGCGCTCGCGGGTGGGTACGCCGTGCAGTCGGCGGCGATGGTCGTCGTGGCCGTTGCGATGCTGTCGGGCAACTGGCTCCTCGCGTACACGGCCAGCGCGGCGGCCGCCACGGCGATCTCCTTCACCCGCCCGGTGATGGGCTGTCTGCTCCCCACCCTGACCCACACACCCAACGACCTGATCGCCGCCAATGTCGTCGCCGGCATGATCCAACAGGCAGGCGTGTTCCTCGGCCCCCTCCTCGCCGGTGCCGTGATGGTCGCCGGATCACCCACCGGCGTGTTCGCGACCTGCGCCGTGATCACCGGACTCGCATGCGTCACCGTGCTGGCAACCCCGGTGATCGACGACGAACCGGAGGAGGTTCCCGACCTCGGCGATCTCACCGAGCGCATGTTCGCGGGGTTCGCCACGCTGAGGAAGGAGTCTCGCGTTCGTGTGCTGGTCGGGATGATCGCCGTGGCGGGTCTCGTGAACGGCATCGCCGACGTGCTGTTCGTGACGTTCACCGACGAGCGACTCGACGGAGGCGGTGGCCAGGCCGGACTCCTTGCGGCCGCCTACGGACTCGGCGGAATGCTCGGCGCCGTCGCAGTTGCCCGCTTCGTGCGCGCCACCCGGATCAGCCGGGCGTTCCTGATGAGCGCTGTCGTTGCGGCGGGCGCACTCATGTTGATGGCAACAACGACCGAGTTGGGCATGGCCCTCCTGCTGTTCGCCGCGCTGGGTTCCGGCGAGACGTTCATGCTCCTTGCCGCGTCCGTGACGATCCAACGCCAGGCCCCCGCAGATGTGCTGGCCCGCGTGTTCGGCATCGTCGAAGGCGCCCGAATGGCGGCCATCGCAGCCGGCTCACTCCTGGTGACGGTCATGGTCACCCGGTTCACGGTGAGCGAGTCGTTCGTCGCGCTCGGCGTGGTCGTGTTCGGTCTGGTGACGGTCGGGGTCTGGCGTCTGCGGACGTCGGGTGCCGGACCTCCCTTGGTCGATGACGAGATCATCGAGCGGCTCGTGGCCGATCCGGTGTTCGCAGAGCTGCCGGCACCCTCGATGGAACGGCTGGGTCGCACGGTCGAACGCCGCCACGCGCCGGCGGAGACGGCCGTCGTCGTACAAGGCGACGCCGGTGATCATTACTACGTGATCGTCGACGGCGAGTTCGCCGTGACGAAGGATGGTGAGATGGTCAACCGGCTCGGCCCGGGCCAGTCGTTCGGCGAGATCGCCTTGCTCCGCGATGTCCTACGAGTCACGACGGTCACGGCAGTGACCGACGCCGAGTTGTTGGTGGTCGATCGCGTCGATTTCCTCGAAACGGTGACCGGTCACCCCCGCAGCCTCACGACCGCACTCGAGATCGCGGTCCGCCACGTCGGCCCCGCCGACGGATGAACCCTCGTCGGTGCGTCCGACACTGCCGCAGTTCCCCTGACGACCGACCGCCATGGGATGATGACGCCGTGGCGGTCGACGGGCAGCAGAACGCGTGAGCGAACGCGGAGGTCTCGCGATCATCCTGCGCGTGGGCCGAACCCGTGAACTCCGCCGGGTCCTGCTCGCATACACCGGGTTTTCAATCAGCGAGCACGCCACCTGGCTGGCAGTGCTGTTCTATGCGCTCGAACGCGGGGGCCCCCAGGAGGTCGGCCTCGTTGCGTTCCTCCAGCTCATCCCGACCGTGATAGTCACGCCGTTCGCCGCGTACGCCGGTGATCGGTTCCGCCCACAGCGGGCACTGGCAGGCGGCTACGCGGTGCAGTGCGCCGCGATGATCGTGGTCGCCGTCGCCATGCTGTCGGGGAACTGGTTGCTCGTCTACACCGCGAGCGCCGTTGCGTGCGCAGCAATCTCGTTCACCCGCCCGGTGATGGGCAGCTTGCTGCCGACCCTCACCCACACACCGGCCGATCTGATCGCCACCAACGTCGCCGCCGGGATGATCCAGCAGTCGGGCAGATTCCTCGGCCCACTCCTCGCGGGCGTCGTGATGGCGATCGCTTCACCGGCATCGGTCTTCGCGACGTGTGCGGTCCTCACGGGATTCGCGTGCCTCGCGGTGCTCACCACGCCGGTGCACGAGGACGCACCCATCGCTGATCTCGATCTGGGCGCCCTCAACGAACGCCTCTTCGCGGGGTTCGCCTGCTTGGGGCGAGAGTTCCGGGTCCGTGTGCTCGTCGGGATCATCGCGGTGGCCGGCCTCGTGAACGGGATCTCGGACGTGCTGTTCGTCACGTTCACCGACGAGCGCCTCGACGGAGGCGGCGGTCAGGCCGGCCTCCTCGCCACCGCGTACGGCATCGGCGGCTTACTCGGCACGCTCGGGGTGGCCCGATTCGTGCGGAGCGCACGTGTCGGGAGCGCGTTCCTGATGAGCTCCGCCCTGGCCAGCGGCGCACTCGTTGCAATGGCGGCAACCAACGGGCTCGGGATGGCCCTCGTACTGTTCGCTGTCCTCGGCATCGGCGAGACATTCCTCGCGCTCGCTGCATCGGTGACGATCCAGCGTCAGTCCCCGACAGAGGTGCTGGCGCGGGTCTTCGGCATCGTCGAGGGAGCACACATCGCGGCCGTGGCCGTCGGTGGGCTGATGGTGACGATCATGGTCACCAGGTTCACGGTGAGCGCGTCGTTCGTCGTGCTCGGTTGTGTGGTGTTCGCGCTCGGCGCATTCATGGTCGTGAGGTTGAGAAGCGCAGGTGATGGTCCTGCGGCGGTGGACTCCGACATCATCAGCCGTCTCGCGGCGGATCCGGTGTTCGCCGAGTTACCGGCACCGACGATGGAACGCCTCGGCCGCACCGTCCAACGAGCGAGCACGCTCGCCGAGACCGCAGTCGTCGTCCAGGGCGACGAGGGCGACCACTACTACGTGATCGTCGACGGCGAGTTCAGCGTGGCGAAGGACAGCGAGGTCGTCAACCGGCTCGGCCCGGGCCAGTCGTTCGGCGAGATCGCCCTGCTCCGCGACGTCCCTCGAGCCTCGACCGTCACCGCCCTGACCGACGCCGAACTGCTGGTCATCGACCGCGGCGATTTCCTCGCAGCGGTCACCGGCCACCCCCGCAGTTTCACCACCGCCCACAGCATCGCCACGGGCCACGTCGGCGACGATTGACCGTCAGTGGACGAGGACGTTGCGGAACTGCCAGGGATCGTCGGGATCGATGTCCTCGTCGAACAGGCCGGGACGATTCGTGAGGGGCGTCCAGTCGGTGTAGTAGCCGGCCACCGTGCCCAGGTACGGACGCTGGATCTCGAGGCAACGACGATGGTCCATGTCGTCGGTTTCGACGATCCCGGCGTCAGGGTTCTCGAGAGCCCACACCATCCCCGCCAGCACCGCTGAGGTGACCTGGAGGCCGGTGGCGTTCTGATGCGGGGCCAGCGCCCGCGCTTCTTCGATCGTGAGCTGCGACCCGAACCAGAAGGCATTGCGAGCGTGGCCGTAGAGCAGCATTCCCAGCTCGTCACGGCCATCGACGATCTCGTCCTCGTCGAGCACGTGCTGTTGCGACGGCCAGCGACCGGCCGCACCGAACAACTCGTGGAACGAGAGCACGGCGTCGTTACACGGGTGGTAGGCGTAGTGACACGTCGGGCGGAATTCGGCCGAGCCATCGGCCGCACGGACCGTGAAGAAGTCGGGGATCGACAGCGCCTCGTTGTGGGTCACGAGGAATCCGTACTGCTCGCCGTGCGACGGACACCACGTACGCACCCGGGTCTCGGCGCCCGGCTGCTCGAGGAAGATGCCAGGCGCCGACGGGTCGTCGAAGGTACGAGCATTGTCAGGCATCCAGTTCTCGTGGGTACCCCAACCGAGCTCGGCGGGTTGCAGGCCTTCGGAGATGAAGCCGTCGACCGACCACGTGTTCCAGAAGGTGTCGATCGGCTTGGGCAGGCGCGTCCGCTGGGTGTCGCGCTCGGCGATGTGGATACCGCGGACACCGATCGTGCGCATGTACTCGGCCCATCCGGCGCTGTCGCCGACCGCCGGCTCGTTGACGTCGAGTTCGAGATCGGAGGCGAGCGTGACCAGCGCCTCCTTCACGAACCACGACACCATGCCGGGGTTCGCGCCGCAGCACGAGATCGCAGTTGTGCCACCCGGCGACGCACGCCGCTCATCCGTCACGGTGGAACGCAACGCCTGGTTCGTCCGGGTCGCGTTGTCGGTTTCCTTGTCGTAGTAGAAGCCGGGCCATGGCTCGACGACCGTGTCGATGTAGAGCACGCCGAGCTCACGGCACAGCTTCATGATGTCGAGCGACGACGTGTCGACTGACAAGTTCACGCAGAAGCCCTGGCCCTCGCCTTCGGTCAACAGCGGCGTGAGCAGCTCGCGATAGTTGTCGACGGTCACGGCCGACTGGATGAACTCGAAGCCGTACTCCTCGACGATGCCTCGGTCGCGGTCGTCGGGTTCGACGACGACCGCACGGGTCCGGTCGACATCGAGGTGACGGTCGATGAGCGGCAGTGTGCCGCGTCCGATCGACCCGAACCCGATCATCACGATCGGCCCGGTCACGGTGGCGTGAACGGTATTGCTGGTGCTCGATGCTGGGGACGACAAGGTCACGGCGGCTCCTTCAGGGTGATGTCCGGACGGCTCCCGGCGGCCAATCAGGGTACCCGGCGTCAGGGCCGGATGCCGCCGACGGAGATCTTCCGATGGTTGCGCATCGATGCGCTGAATACGTCGATGGGATACGCCGTACCGCTGCCGCGGACCGTGACGATCGCCCCGCCGTCACCGAACTCGTACGTGAGGCGTTGCCCGCGCGACCCGTATCCGGGCGTCGAGGCGATGCGTAACGTGCTGTCGTCGATCACCTCGAGCCGGGTGGGGATGGCAAGCGGGTCGACCAGCGACGGATCGAGCTGATAGAGGCGGCCACCGAGATCGACGACGTCGTACACACCCCACAGCGACGCGAACCGTCCGCAGTACGGGGCCAGCTCCGTGGCGGCAAGCCGCTCGCCGCCCGTGTCGGCGGCCGCAAGATTGATCAGCCGGATCGCAGCGGTTGCCCACGCCACGGCCGGGCCGTCGATTGCATTGGTGAACACCGACACCGCAACCCGATCAACCGGATCGAAGAAGGTACGTGTGAGGTGGCCCGGATACCCGCCGCCGTGCCCGAGCACCCGGCGTCCGCCGATCGTCGCGATTGCGAACCCCAGGCCATACGCAGTGTCGGTCCCGTCGACCTCCCACTCGGTTCGTTGCATCTGACGCTTCGCTTCGTCGCCAAGCAGTCGTTCGTCGTGCTCGAAGTGCGCCGACATGTAGCGAACGAGTTCCGATGCGGTCGAGAAGAAGCCGGTCGCCGCCGCCATGGCGCCGGTGTCGACGTGATCGATCGGGATCCGTTCATCGGAGTAGCTCAACGCACTGTGCCCACCCGCGTAGTCGCCCGAACGGACCGGGTCGAACTCGGGTGCGGTGTCGACCAATCCGAGCCGGTCGACAATGTGCTCGGTGACGTAGGCGCCATACGACTGACCAGTCGCTGCTTCGATCACCAGACCGAGCAACGAGTAGCCGACGTTGGAGTACTTGAAGCGTTCATTGCGTGGGAGGACGGCGGCATCATCGTCCGCCACCCGCAGGAGCTCGCTGCGATCGGGGAACGCCCGCCAGAGCTGCCAGAAGTCGCCGTCCCATCCGTCGCGGACGACACCCCCGGCGTGCGACAGCAACTCGCGGATCGTCACCGCTGCGATCGACGACCCGGCGAGTTCAGGGATCCACTGACCGACGGTGTCGTCGAGTCGCACCGTTCCCTGTTCGACCAGTTGCATGATCGCCGTAGCCGTGAACGTCTTGGAGTGCGAGGCGATGCGGAACAGATGACCATCCGTCAGCGGCATCCCGGTCGCCGTGTTCGACACGCCGTGAGCAGTCGACAAGACGACCTCGTCGTCGTGGAACAGTGCCGCCTGCACGCCCGGCACCCGATCGGCACGGCAGCGGAACGCCAACCACGAATCGAAGTACCTGCACGCATCGATGACGTGGCGACGACTGAGTTCTGCCATCGCCGGAACGTAGTTCGGCTGTCAGCTCATCGAGCGACCGGGTTGATCCAGTTCAGTTCACTGCACCTCGAGGTGGTCGAGAGTCTCGGCGGTGTTCGACACAGGTTGAGAGGTATGACTTTGCGCGGAGTCGTCGGGGCCGTCGTCGTAGAGTCAGGCGAATGAAGTATCAGAAGCTCGGCCCGACGGGCCTCGACGTGTCCCCCATCTGTCTCGGCTGCATGAGCTACGGGATCTCCGATCGCGGCGCCCACTCATGGTCGCTCGACGAGGAGACCAGCCGGCCGTTCATCCAGCGCGCCGTCGAGGCAGGCATCAACTTCTTCGACACCGCCAACGTCTACTCCGACGGCACCAGCGAGGAGATCGTCGGGCGGGCTCTGGCCGACTTCGCCCGCCGCGAGGAGATCGTGCTGGCGACCAAGGTGCACGGCGTGATGCGCTCCGGACCAAATGGTCGCGGGTTGTCGCGCAAGGAGATCATGTTCGAGATCGACGCCAGCCTGACCAGGCTCGGCACGGAGTACGTCGACCTCTACCAGATCCACCGATGGGACCCGCGCACTCCGATCGAGGAGACCATGGAGGCACTGCACGACGTCGTCAAGGCGGGCAAGGCCCTGCACATCGGCGCGTCGTCGATGTGGGCGTGGCAGTTCGCGAAGGCGCAACACGTCGCGGAGCGCAACGGCTGGACGAAGTTCGCGACCATGCAGAACCACTACAACCTGCTGTACCGCGAGGAGGAACGCGAGATGCTCCCGCTGTGCGCCGACCAGGGCGTCGGGGTGATCCCGTGGAGCCCCCTCGCCCGCGGAGCGCTGACCCGCGACCCCGAGTCGTCGACGGCTCGGCAGGAAACCGACGAGTTCGGCAAAACGCTCTACGGCACGGCCAATCCCGAGATCGCGCAGGAAGTCGCTGCGATTGCGGCCGAGCGCGGAGTGTCCAGAGCACAGGTGGCGCTCGCCTGGGTGTCACACCATCCGGCAGTGACCGCGCCGATCGTCGGGGTCACCAAGCCGCACCATCTCGACGACGCCATCGCGTCACTCGACATCACCCTGACCGACGACGAAGTACGACGCCTCGAAGCTCCGTACACCGCACAACCGGTACAGGGGTTTGCATAGATCAGGAGTCCGGCAGAGGAAGGTTGCGACAGCCGTCCGCGGACGCGCCCAACCCGCCTCGGCAACCCTGCGACACCCCCTGATTACGCTGGATCGCGCGAGCGCGATCCGAATCCGGAGCCCACCGCCTCCCTCGACCAGCCACCCGCCAAACCGGCGTGTCCGAACCTGGCCAGCACCAACCGACGCGCCCGCA
>JANPCI010000260.1:0-3583 GCA_031430875.1 Actinomycetes bacterium
ATGGGCCAGTACATAGGTGTTGGCTGATGTCGATGGACCGAAGACGACCTCACGAGGCTCCACCCCGAGCGCCTCGGCCCATCTCGCCCGAGATCGATCCATCAGCGCGCCCGCCTGCGCCGACGACTCGAACTCGCTGTACGGCTGCACCTTCAGATCGGTGTAGTAGCTGGCCATCGCGTCGATCGTCTCGCGACAGGCGAACGAGCCCCCGGCGTTCTCGAAGAACGACTGGCCATCGTTGATGGGGCGCGAGAAGGCGGGGAAGTTGGAGCGGACGAAATCGAGGTCGAGCACAGGGCCACGGTAGTGCCGGGAGCTTCGACCAAGATGGGGCCGTGACCTCTCCGACACCCTCGACCATCGACGACCTGACCACGCCGGCACTCCTCGTCGACATTCCGACGTTCGGCCGCAACCTGGCCGCGATGGACGCACTGCTCCCCGGCGCCAAACTGCGCCCGCACGTCAAGGCGTTCAAGTCGACCGAGATGGCCAAGCGCCTCGACGCCGATGGACATCACGGCTTCTGTGCCGCAACGCCGCGAGAAATCGAGGGGCTGGTGGCGGTCGGGCTCACCGACGACCTCCTCCTTGCAAACGAGACGCTCGACGCGGCGCGCTTGGGGGCGCTCGCCGACCAGGCGAATATCACGGTGGCAATCGACTCCGGTGCAACGCTCGACGCAGCAGTTCGCGGAGGGGTCCGCTCGGTGCTGATCGACGTCGATGTTGGGCTGCCGCGGTGCGGTTGCGATGTGGAGGATTCCGGGCGCCTGGCCGATCAGGCCCGGTCGGCCGGCCTGGAGGTGCGCGGCGTGATGGGGTATGAGGGCCACCTCATGATGATCCACGACCGTGTTGCCAAACGCGAGAAGGTCGAAGCAGCGATGGCGATCCTGTTGCAGGCGCACGAGATGGTGGGCGGCCACATCGTGTCTGGCGGCGGTACCGGCACGTTCGATCTCAACACCTGGTGCAGCGAGATCCAAGCCGGGTCATACATGCTGATGGACACCCAGTACGACGAACTCGAGTCACCGTTCGAGAAGGCGTTGTCGGTACTGGCCACCGTCGTCTCGATCAGCTCGAAGGGTTGGATCATCGCCGACGCCGGGCTGAAGGCCTTCGGCATGGACCACGGGAACCCGTCGTGGGACGAGGGCGACGTGTTCTTCTGCTCCGACGAGCACATCACACTGCTGCCCCGCGAGCTCAGCGACTGGAAGGTCGGCGACCGGGTGAGAATCTGGCCGGCACACGTCGACCCCACCGTGGCCAAACATGAAGACTTCTGGATGGTCGACGGCGAGAACATCCGCGACCGTTGGCCCATCGACCTGCGCCACTGGTGATGTAACGATTGGTGTCTGACACCAATCGTTACATCGAGCGGGCGGCGTTGTCGAACCTCGTGTACTGGCCGAGGAAGACGAGGCGTTTGGTGCCGATCGGGCCTGAGCGGTGCTTCGACACGATCACCTCGGCCGAACCCTTGTCGGGTGACTCGGGGTTGTAGACCTCGTCGCGATACAGGAACATCACCACGTCGGCGTCCTGTTCCAGCGAGCCCGACTCACGCAAGTCGGCGAGCATTGGACGCTTGTCGGAACGCGACTCGAGGTTTCGGCTGAGCTGGCTGAGCGCGACGATCGGCACCTCCAGCTCACGTGCGAGCACTTTCAGGTTTCGACTGATCTCACTGACCTCGAGCTGGCGATTCTCGGAACGTCCGCTGCCGCTCATCAGCTGCAGGTAGTCGATCATGATCAGCGCAAGTCCGCCGTGCTGGGCCTTGATGCGCCGCGCTTTGGCCCGGATCTCCATCACGGTGACCTGCGGGTTGTCGTCGAGGAACAGCGGCACTTCCAAACGTCCGACAGCAAGACCGATCTTCGACCAGTCGCTCTCGCTGAGCTTGCCGGTGCGCAGCTTCGTCGAGTCGACCTTGGCCTCACTCGCGAGGATGCGCTGCGTCAGCTCCGAGTGTCCCATCTCGAGCGAGAACACGAGCACCGGCTTGGCCGAGTGCTTCGCAATGTGTGTTGCCATGCCCAGTCCGAAGGAGGTGTTGTGGAGGAAGAAGTCGGCGGCCACGAAGTTGTGGAAGCCGGGAACGGTGAAGTCGATCACGCGTTCCTGCCCTGCGGGCTCGATCGAGGTCACCCGCTCCCAGATGACGTCGGGCGACGACCACCAACGAAGCTGCTCATCATCGAGCACGTCAGCGAGTACGGCAACAGTGGAACGACGCAGCTTGCCCCGTCGACCCTGATGCCAATTGTGAGACGACGGCCTCCCGGCCCGACGGCTGATCTCTGCCCATGACAGATCACCCTTGGCCTTCTCGATGTCGTCCCACACCGCTGCGGGCACGTAGTCCGGAGCCTGATCGTTGCGCAGTGCAGCACTCGCCCGTCCCCGAACGGCAGCCAGGGCAACCGACTTACCCAAGATGCCGATCTCGTCACAGAAGCGCAGCAATGATGCCGAATCCATGATCTCGACTTCGTACGCAATTCGACGAGCACCTCGGTACGCGATTCGGCGCTCGCGCAGCTTCACCCTCAGACCAAACCGACGAAGCAGATGAGCAACACCGTCAACGAGTTCCTTCGACACCGACGAGTACCCGATGCGGGCGTAGCCGGCACTCGCCACCCAGGCAGTGCCATCCGTTGCGAACAGACGGTTGAGGAACCGGGCGACGACCGGCTTCGAGCACCGGAACACGGCCTCGGGCACCTGCTTGTCGTGGGCGCTCTTGCCCCACATTCCGTGGGTTCGAAGCAGCTCCATCACTGGGTTGGCGAGACCCCCACGGTATCCGGAGGAGAAGCGATAGTTCTGAGCGTTACCTGCTGGGCCAGCCATACGCAGACCGGTACCGAGCACTCGGGCGGCCTCGTCGGCTACCTGACGCACATCATCCAGCTCGGTCGTGAAAGTGGCACTTGTCTGTCCGGGTGCGACGCAACCGTCTCCGAGAACAATGGCCAGCACGTCGATCTCGGCGTCGGACAGATCCTGCGAGCCAAAGACCCCAACCGTGCTCGGAACAGCGACGTCGTTGCCGACCATGATTTCATCGAGACGGCGCCAGCCGCGTGGCGTGAGGAACGGATGCGCGGCAGTGACGGTGACCTCTCTACCCGAGCGGGTACGAAGCGTGAAGACGCTCTTCACACCATCATCGAGACACACACTGACATCGGCCAGCGTCAGTCGGCCGTCGTGGCCGATGGCCTGCACAACGAGCGACCCGCGCTCGGTTGCACGGTGCATGAGTTCGTCGGCCGTGACCACGTCGCCGGTAGCGAGATCGACCATCGGCGTGAACCAGGCGACGCACTTTCCCATCGCCGGGCGGGCGCCGACGATGTTGAGTGTGCTCGGCTGAAGACCCGACAGGAGTTCGTCGAGATCGTCGTAGCCGGTGGCTGCACCCGTGATCGTGTCGCCGCGCTCGTAGTTCTCCTCGAGTTGATCCATCGTCTCGTTGAGGAGTTCCTGGATCTTGCGTGTCGAATCGACGACACGATCCTCGGCCACCTCGAACATCTTCGACTCGGCGAGGTCGACG
>JANPCI010000261.1:0-4441 GCA_031430875.1 Actinomycetes bacterium
CACTGCGAGCGAGGATTTCGGTCTGTTCGGTGCCCGCGGCGG
Source organism: Actinomycetes bacterium (assembly GCA_031430875.1). GTDB lineage: Bacteria > Actinomycetota > Acidimicrobiia > Acidimicrobiales > Ilumatobacteraceae > Sva-07. The sequence continues at coordinate 43 of JANPCI010000261.1, forward strand.
TGTTCCGTCGATGTTCTGGTTCGTGGGTGGCGCCGATCCGGTCACCTGGCAGGAGGCGTTCGCTGCCAATCGCATCAACCAGGACATCCCGTTCAATCACTCACCCAAGTACGCGCCGGTCCAGGACCCCACCATGACCACCGGAATCGAAGCGATGCTCGTCGCCGCCATGTGCTGGCTCGCGAGCTCGGCACGACCTGCGTGAAGTTCGGTCAGATGCTGAGCCTGAGTGAATCATCCCAACCTCCCACCTGGGACGTTGTCGACAGAGTTGGAGAACTCCATGGATCTCGAAGCGATCAAGAATGCCGAAGAGCAGGTTGCCAACGTTCAAGCCGCACTCGACGACGCTCAGCGCGTCCTGCAGGCAGCCGAACGGGCCCAATTGGCAGCCGAACGGGCCCAGCAAGTCGCTGAGCGGAGCACCCAGGTGATGCGCACCGTGGCGCTCGCAGCGATCGCCGGTCTGGTGGTCGTTGCCCTCGTACGAAGTACTCACCGCTCGAGCACAGTCACAGCGATCTGACCGGCTGCAACACCCGCTCCGCAGCCCGCCGGCTGGAACGTCGACACGCACGATCACCGACGCCGGCGTCGGGTACCGCTTCCAGCTCCCGACGAGTCGACTGACTGACGGCTCAGGATTGGTGGAGCCAGTCGCGTAGCTCGGGTGACACAAGCTCGTCGATCCGCTGCCCGTAGATGGCGGCCTGGTCGGGCGTGACGAACGATTGCCAGTCTCCGCCATTGCCGGACCGGAAGAATCTCTCGGGATCCGAGAAGATCTGTTTGGTGTTCGGGGCGAGGTCGTCGGCCCGAGCCCGCATCCGATCGATCGATGCCGACTCGGCGAGTTCCTCGATCCGGTCGGCCGTGAGGTTGATGTCGAATGCTGTGGCGAGGCGGGTCATCGCTGCGGTGCGGTCGGAGCGCAGCTCCTCGAAGTGGAACAACTCGACGTTGGGGCGATCGCGACGGTCCCACGAGACCTCGATGTGACCGGCCACGAGCGCAAGCGACATCCGCCCCGTCGGGTTGTCGTCGACGAGCCAGAGATCGAAGCGTTCCTCGAGGGTCTCGGGAATCTCTTCGTGGAACGGAAGGACCGTGTCGAGGCCGACTGCGCCATCGACCGCAGCGATGATGTGCTCGATGTCCATGTTCTCGATGTGGTGCTCCCACGACACGAACACGTCGCGAGGGTCCCGACCGACCGCGACGTAGGTCACTTCGGGCCACTCGGGGACACCATCGAGGGGTGTATGCGTCTTGATGAAGCGGCGATGGGTCTGAGCATTGACGTGGGCCAGCACCTCCTCGTCGCTGCGGGTCCGCATGTCGAACCAGGGTGAGAGGTCGTCCATCCGTCCCGGGAAGTCGGGGCCGTTGAAGAGCAGGAGCGCACACAGCATCTGCGTGAGCGTCGTTCCGCACTTCGGCGGCGTCGAGATGATGATGTCGCCCGGCCGAGGCTCGAACTGCATCCAACGTGCGCTGTCCGACATGAAGCTCTGATAGCGCTTCGGTGGTGCCCTCATCCCGGCAAGCTACCGCGCGAGTGGAGGTCGATCAGTCAGTCGTCGGGTTGTTCGATGGCGTCGAGAAAGGCGTTGACGTCGGCTTCCTCGCCACCAACGAGCCAGATCGTCATCTCGCCGTCGGACTCTTCGTCGTCCTCGTCGTCTTCCCAGGGCAGCACGCCATCGACGAAGTAGCGATCGACAGTGATGTCATCCGAGCCGTCGTCGACCGGTGCGATGACGGCGAGTTCCACCTCGGCGTCGGCCGGCTGTTCGCTCAGGATGTCGATCAATTCGTGGACTCGCATGGCTCTCCCGGTCGTTGCGTGGAAACTCAGTACTCGTCGAGCCAGGTCGGCGCCCGCTCGAGCAAGTACAGACTGACATGTTTGCAACGGTCGAGCGCGGCTTCGATTGCGTCGTCGACGTTCATGTAGACGTCGGCGAGGTCGATGGTCATCTTGGCGACGATCGACAGGCTTCGTTCGGGCGCATCGGTGACGCTCGGGAACGAGTCGATTGCTGACACCTCGAGTGGCAGGTCGATGCCGCCGATCCCGGCGAGATCGGTTGCCAGCACCAACAGGTCGGGTGGCTCGGGGAGCGGCGGGAGTGTCCACGTGAAGATCAGTGGGAAGCTGAAACCGGTCGGCGGCGGGTCGTCGATTTCGTCGAGCTTCATCACTTCGTCTTCGAAGCCGAGCATCGCCCGCGGGTCGACGTCGAGTGAGAGGTGCAAGTCGATTGGGCCCGCGCAGGCCTCTTCAGGGTGCAGGTCGACTTCCCACAACTGACGCAGCGAGTACGTTTCGACGAAGTGGCGTTCGTCATGAACGTGGAAGCCGTGGTCGATGGCCTGACTTTTCACGTCGGCCACGAAACCTGCAACGTCGATCACTGCCATGCAGATCGGACACTACCGTCTGTGAGCGTGACCGAGCCCAATGAAATCGACGTGCTCGCACTGTTCGCGTCGATCTGTGAAATGACGGCCGAGGTCGTGACCCGCACGACCGACTGGGGAGAGTCCGGCGTTCGACCAGGGCAGTACCGAGTCGATCTCGATGTCGATGCCGTGTGCGTCGAACCCCTCCTCGGGGCTGGCTTCTCGGTGTTGTCGGAGGAGAGCGGCCTCCAGCACCCCGCCGGCGGACCATCGGCGCTCGGCACGGTGGTGGTTGATCCACTCGATGGGTCGACAAACGCAAGCCTCGGACTCCCGTGGTGTGCCACGTCGCTGTGTCTCGTCGTCGGCGCCGAGCCGATGGTGTCGATGGTGTCGAATCTGGCAACAGGCGCGCGCTACAGCGCAGTTCGAGGCGCCGGCGCCCAGCTCAACGGCGAGGTGATCGCGGTCGCGGGCCAGACCTCGCTCGACGACGCGATCGTGGCGATCAGCGGGCTGCCCGGTCATCACTACGGATGGCGCCAGTTCCGAGCGATGGGCGCATCGGCGCTCGACATCTGTGCCGTGGCAAGTGGCTCGTTCGACGGGTTCGTCGACATGAGCCACGAGGCCCACGGCGTGTGGGACTACATCGGAGCACTGCTCGTCGTACGCGAGGCTGGGGGAGTGGTAGTCGACGCGCTGGGTCGCGATCTGGTCGTCCTCGATCACGTGGCCCGCCGCACGCCGGTCGCAGCATCCAACCCCGCCCTCGTGACGCAGTTGCTCCACCATCGCACCATGAGCTGAGTTCACGTGTTGTTCAACTCTGGCTCAAACGGGTCGTGGTACTTTCGGGCCGATGGGTGATCGCCCAGCGTTCACGAAGCGAGGTGTGTCATGAAGCGACTCATTGTGGTTGTAGCGCTCGGCGCATTGGCCCTTGCGGCCTGTGGCGGCAGCGACGACTCGTCATCGGAGCCGTCGGGAACTTCTGCTGACGGCGAGACCGTGGCGACAGCCGCCGCCGATGATGTTGCATCTGCCGACACGGTTGCCGATGACGAGAGTGGCGACAATGCACCCGAGGTGGTCGTGGCTCCGAGCAGTGGTGATGGGTCGTGCGACGTCAACGTCTCCGGGGACAAGCAGGCGGAGTGGTCCGGTGGGGGCACGCTTGCCGACGTCCTTGTGAGCTACTGGTTCGACGATGCCGCTCGTGAGGTGATGGGCGACGGATTCACCATTCTCCTCAACTGCGCCGGTGATGACGGCAACGCGGTGTCGATCTTTTCGACACCTGCAGCCGATGAGTCGAACGTGCCGCAGGGGCCGGGAACGTATGAGTTGACGGTGGATGAGTTCACGGACGATGGCGCGCTGGTCGAATCCGACCTGTTCGGTCTGCTGATCACGCTGGTTGACAGCGAGACCAACTGGCGCGTCGCCGAACCCGGTGGAACTCTGACCATCACTGAGTTCGATGACGACAGCATCACCGGGACGTTCGAGTTGCCGATGGAGGACGCGCTCGCGGAGATCAGCGGTGATCCGTCCGAGGGGACGATCATGGTCACCGGGAACTTCGACTTCAATCGCCCTCCCGGTACCTGACGGTCAGTAATCCGGTCGGGTCCCGTCGACGATCACGTGCGCGCAGGCGATTGGATCGTCGCGCCGGACGTAGGCCAACTCGTTGGGCATCCACACATTCACCCACGTGTCTCGTGAACTCTCACCGTCGCGCTCGACGCCGCGTGCCAGTCGCACCTCGTATGGCGCGTCAATCCAGATGCGCACGGCCAGATCATCTCGAAACATCTGGTGCAGCGCACACACCCCCTCGATGATCACCACACCCGCTGGCTCGACGCGGCGGCCGGGTCGTCGTTCCTTGGCCGCCCAGTCCCACTCGTCGTACTGGGCCGCCTCGCCCGTCAGGAGGATGTCGACCACGTCCGTGCGCAGGCGTTCGAGGTCGAACTGCGTCCCG
>JANPCI010000262.1:0-17604 GCA_031430875.1 Actinomycetes bacterium
GTTCAAGGCATCGGTCCTCGGGGCGTACGAGCGGGGCGAACGGGCGCTGTCGGTGCCTCGCCTCGACCGGCTCTCACAGTTCTATTCCGTTCCGGTCGAGCAACTGTTGCCGCGTGAGGTCACCGGCAGTCAAGCCGCCGCAGCTCTCCAGTCGCCGATCAATAAGAAGCTGGCGATCGATGTTGCCAAGCTCCTGCAGCTCAAGGGGTCCCCGTTCGAGATGCTGGCCCGGTACCTGCGGCTCATTCAGGTGCAGCGCCAGGACTTCAACGGCCGAGTGATCACCGTGCGTGGCGACGACACCCGCTCGATTGCGGCGATGCTCGACGTGCCGGTCGATCAGGTCGCTGAACGCCTCGCCGCCCTTGACCTGCTCTTCGTTCCCGCCGGCTGACCAGCTCCGATGAGTTTGGGCGCGGACAGGTCGCGCTGAGACTCATCGCTGGAGGGTTGACTGGGGGGATGGCCGCAGCGACGTTCGGGGTGTACGTACACATCCCGTTCTGCGCGTCGAAGTGCGAGTACTGCGCGTTCGCCACGTGGACCGACCGTGGCCACCTCGTCGACGCGTACCTCGCGGCGCTGCGCACGGAGATTTCCCGGGCCGTCGATGCCGGGTTGACGGTGGCCGACACCGTGTTCGTCGGCGGCGGAACCCCGACGCTTGTACCGCCGGCTGCACTCGCCGACGTGATCTCGTCGATCCCCGTCAGCGCCGGCGCGGAAATCACGGTCGAGTGCAACCCGGACGACGTCGATCTCGAGCTACTGGCGACCTATCGGCGTGCCGGTGTCAACCGCGTCAGCCTCGGCGTGCAGTCGATGTCGGCACACGTACTCGCGTCGCTCGGCCGCACCCACGATCAGGCGAACGTCGAGCGAGCGGTTCAGGCGATCAAGGAATCCGGTATGCCGTCGTTCAATCTCGACCTCATCTACGGCGCCGCCGGCGAGTCCGTCGACGACTGGCACTCAACCGTCGCCGCGGCGTTGGCGTTCGATCCGCCGCACATCTCCGCCTATGGGCTGACGGTGGAAGCCGGCACACCGCTGGCGTCGCAACCCGATCGGCATCCCGACGACGATGACCAGGCCGACAAGTACGAACTCGTCGACGACCTGCTGACCGCTGCAGGCTTGTTCAACTACGAGGTCTCGAACTGGGCGAGACCCGGTCACGAGTCACGCCACAACGTGCTCTACTGGGACCAGGCCGACTACCGCGGTTTCGGCTGTGCGGCGCACTCACACGAAGCCGGTCGCCGGTGGTGGAACGTGCGGACGCCCGACCGGTACATCGAGGTGATCGACCGTCGTGAGACGGCCGAAGCGGCGTCGGAAACGCTCGATGCCGAGACGCGCCGCTTCGAAGGTCTGCAACTCGCACTTCGCACCCGTGATGGCGTGCTGCGCGATGCGTTCTCGCCCGCAACGCTCGAACTGCTCGACGAGATGGTGGTCGACCATCCGACCGACCCGGCCCGGGTGGTTCTCACCCGCCGCGGGCGGCTGATGGCCAACGACGTGTCACTGCGACTGCGGTGATGCGTCGGTCGAGATCGTGTCGAACAGTTCGGGGAAGACCCTGGCGACCTTCGCAGTCAGGTAGTCGCCGTAAGACCCCTCCCACGCAAGTACATCTGCGCCGTCCCACCGGTCGCTCGCCCCGCCCGTGACATCCGCGGCGATCGGGAGGGTCGGCACCGTGGCATCCCACGTTGGATCGAAGAAGTAGGGGAACGACAGGCGGGACTCGCTGGAGGTGTTGCGCACCCGGTGCGGCGTCGATCGGTAACGGCCAGCCGTGAGCCGTTCGAGCATGTCGCCGAGGTTGCAGATCAGCACCCCCGGCTCTGGCCGGACATCGATCCAGGATGCGTCGAGACCCTTGACCTGAAGGCCGCCGTGGCGGTCCTGGGCGAGCAGTGTGAGCAGCCCATAGTCGGTGTGTTCGCCCACGCCCCACTCGTCGGCGGTCAGGTCGTTGGCCATCTGGCCGCCGGGCGGGTAGTGGAAGATGCGGAACAGCACGGTGGGATCGGCAGTCAGGTGCTCGGCGAACCACGTGGCCGGTAGGCCGAGGCCCAAGGAGATTCCTCTCATCACGGCATCGGCGACGGGTCGCATCGCGGCGAGCCATTCGAGCACGAGCGGGCCAAGTTCGGGTGGGTCGGTCGGGAACTGGTTTGCTCCGTGGAGTGGAGTCGCCGACCGCACCCGATCATGCCCGGGAGGGTGTTCGAGGCCGAAGTAGATGCCCTCCTTGCGGTCGGGCACGCCGGAGGTGAGCTCGCCCCCCACCGGGAACCAGCCGCGCCATGCCGCACCAGCGTTGGCCATGGCGATCTCGGCCTTGCTCGCCTCCGATCGTTGGAAGAACGCGTGGGATGCCGCTTCGAGCCGGTCCTGCAGATCCGAGCCCACGCCGTGCCCGGTGATAGCGAAAAATCCGACGTGGCGGCAGGCCAGATCGATGGACGCCGCCGTGTCGGCGATCGCTCCCGGCGGCGCGTCATCGTCGAGCAACGCAGCGATGTCGACGACCGGAATGTGTGGTGAGGGCCTCACGAGTTGGTAGCGTACGGCTCCGCTACGGGCGCGTAGCTCAGTTGGTTAGAGCGCTACCATGACACGGTAGAGGTCCCGGGTTCGAGCCCCGTCGTGCCCACAAGACCCGCTGTCCACCAGGACCGTGGCAGGCTCCGCCAGCCCCCTGTGAGACATGATCGCCAGATCGACGTCGAGATCGGACGTAAATCCTCCTCCGTCCCCGTGCGTCCACCATGATGGCCGCGCCATCGGCGCAGCGGAGTTCGCGCTGCCGACGTGGACGCAGCGGACTCACCTCGGCGGTCGACCCTGATTGTCTGCCTGGTTCGAAGTGGGTGTCGATCAGGTCCGACGTGGCGGTCGCTGGCGGGTCACGGCGAGGATGCAGCCACCGAGCAGCATGGACACGATCGCCATCACGACCAGCGAGTTCGACGACGATCCTGTTTCGGGCAGGATGTCTGCGACCGGCGAGCTGGTCGCGTTGGTCGTGCTCGGTGTCACCTGGCTGGGTGGGAGCGCAGCCACGATCGTTGTCGGTGCAGCAGTCGTCGGTGCAGCAGTCGTCGGTGCCGCTGTGGTCGGTGGTGGTGGCGTGTTGAGAGTCAGGTCGTACAGCACCGGGCTCGGTTCGCCGGCAGTCGTAGCCCGGTTGAACACCACCGTGACCCGGAGGTATCGACCATTCGCGACCGACACGGAGCCGCCGCTGGTGACAACCTCGGCCGGCCCGAAGGCGACTCCGTCGTTGCTGCTCGCGACACTCACGATCAGCGACGCACTGCCCGGAACGTTGGCAGTCCAGCTGAGGGTTTCCCAATCGGCATCGGCCTGTCCACTGTCGTGCACCACGGACCAGGTGCCCGACTTCGGCTTACCCGTCAGGGTGCTGCCGGTCATGTCGCTGTAGTTGTAGGGAGAGGCACCGGGGAGAGGCACGGTCAGGTCGAATGCCCCGACGCGGGTAACGCCGTCCAGCCCGAGTGGGCCTCCGTTGGGGTCGATGCGGGTCGCGTCACTCGAGTTGATGTTCGCCGTCCAGATCTTCCCGGCCGCGTCGACCGAGACACCAGTACTTCCTGCGCCGGCTCCCTCGACATGGCCGACGAGCGTGCCATCGTTCTTCAGATGGGCGATCTTGTTCGGTCCGCCAAACAGCGACGAACTGAGCCAGACGTCGTCATTGCCGTCGACAGCGAGCCCCTGCGTGTTTACGATGCCGGTTGGGAACGGCGTGATTGTGTTGCCGTCGGGGGAGACTTTGCTGACGTTGCCGCCAAACAATTGACCGACCCAGATGTTGTTTTGGCTGTCGCGCGCCATCCCGTAGTTCGTGACCGCGATACAGCGCGGGTTCACAGCGGCCACATCTGGTGCGTTGGGGTCCCACCGCAGCAGGGAGCTGCCGCCGTCGGCGGACCAAAGGATGCCGTTGCCGTCGACGAGCCCGCCGTAACCTCCGCACGGCAGGGTCCGCACGCTGCTCGGCACGATGGTGCCCGTCGCGCTGTCGATCAGCTGGAAGTTGCTTGAACCATAGCTCCCGATCCAGAGGTTCCCGGCCGGGTCGACGCTCACATGGCGGGCGTCATTTCCGGCCGTGTCCACATAGTGCAAGATGCACTCATCGGCTGCGTCACTGGCCGGTGCCGACGCCCCGGACGAGCCACCTGGCCATGTCAGCAGATCGCCGTAACCCGACGAGGTCTCGATCGCGCCGTTCGCGTTGCGGTCGACACACTGACCGGCTTCGACGAGTCCGACGTGGATCACCGAGCTCTGGCTGCGGTTGCCGGCCCACACGCTCCCGTCGTTGCCGACCGTCGTCCGCGACGGGTTGTTTGAGCCGTCACCGTCGGAGGTCGAGGAATACTCACCGAGGACCTCACCGGTCGACGTGTCGATCTTCGCGATCGTTCCTCGCGCCGACAGCGCGACCCAGATGAACGGGAACGCCGTGGTGGTGTCGTCGAGCTGCAACTGGTTGGCCGTGCTGTGCACGACGTTGTTCGAGGTGCCTTGGTCGAAGTCGGCGTCCAGTGTGTAGGTCCGCGACGCTGCCGCGGCTGCCCCCACTGGGCCGTTCGAGGCAACGAGCATCCCGGCCACTCCCAGCGCGCCCATCATGGTGAAAGCAACTGCCCGACCACACTTTGACGAACTCATGATTTTCTCCGATCTGACCAGAGCCGCCGAAGTCACGTAAAGAGCGGGTTGGCCCCCCGCCCGCATTATTGAACGTACGCCCGTACTCGCGTGCTTGCAAGTGATTTCGGGTCTCCTGTCATCGATGTGGGTTGAGGCGGGGCGGTTCGAGGGGATGGGGCCGCAGGACAGCATGACCAGGGGTCGTGGGGCGAGAACCCGAAGGCTCGTCGCACGATGAGGCGGACCCGAGTGGTGAATCCTTTGGGCTGGTTCGCGATGTCCGGGTCCGGGAGTCGACGCATCTGTTGCGCCAGGAGATCTCATCGACGCCGATCTGGAACGGGCCGTCAAGGCGGGTCGGGTCCAACTCGTCGGTCACGACACGTTCGAAGATGTGTCCAACGGTGCGCCGCGAGTTCGGAACCACCGCGTGGTCGCAGTGGCGTCCATCCGTGTTGCCAACCGCGCCACGAGCATCTCGAACTCACCAGTGAACCTCGACGGGTCGACAAATCAGAGGGGGCACGGCCAGATCCAGGTCAACGGAACGACTCGGGCGGGTCCGAGGGTGGTCACATCGTCCGGGATGGAAGCATCATCGTCCCACTGGACCGCGACAAGTCGACCGTCGCGACCCATGGCGGTGCATTTCGCCCCCGAGTGCCAAGGTGATGAGACGGTAGAGGTCCCGGGTTCGAGCCCCGTCGTGCCCACCGAAACTCCTGTCTGCGAGGGGTCGCGTTGTCCTTCGTCCTGACGGCCGGTGATGGATGACTACCATCGCAAGATGACCGGATTCGAGACGGTGCGTGTTGCGGCGGTCCAAGCGACGCCGGTGATTCTCGACGCCGACGCGACCATCGACAAGGCCATCGACCTCCTCGGCGAGGCGGCCGCTGGTGGTGCGACGGTGGTGGTCTTCCCGGAATGCTTCGTGTCGTTGTACCCGAGCGGGGTGTGGGCCGCGCAAGCGGCGACGTGGACACGGGGCTGCGACGAGCTGTGGGAGCGGATGTGGGCGTCGAGCATCGACGTCGGCGGTCCGCAGGTCGATCGCCTGACCAAAGCGTGCGCGGACCACGGCGTTCATCTCGCCATCGGCATCAACGAGCGCGAGGATGATCGGCCCGGTTCGCTGTACAACACGCTGCTCGTGATCGGCGGCGAGGGCGTGCTGCACCGGCATCGCAAACTGATGCCCACGATGCACGAGCGCGTGTTCCACGGGGTGGGCGCCGGCGACGATCTCGGTGTGGTCCAGATTCCCGGCAGCGCACGGGTGGGGGGCCTCATCTGTTGGGAGAACCGCATGCCATTGGCGCGATGGCGCGTCTATCAGGGCGGTCCGCAGATCTGGCTGGCACCAACCGCTGACGACAGTGACGGTTGGATCGCGTCGATGCGACACATCGCCATCGAGGCCGGGGCGTTCGTGGTGAGCGTGCCGCAGTTCATCCCGGCGAACGCGTTCCCGGATGACTTCCCGCTGACGTTGCCCGAGGGCGTCGACGTGTTCGGCCGCGGCGGCGCGTGCATCGTGTCGCCCGGCGGCGAGGTGATCACCGGCCCGCTCTATGACGCAGAAGGAATCGTCGTCGCCGACTGCGACCTTCGCGAGGCGCTGCATGCCAAGCGCTACTTCGACGTTGTGGGTCACTACGGCCGAGCCGACGTGCTCGCGCCGATCCAACCAACCGTCTCGTTCTGATCGCGTGTGCTTCACAGCGGCGCGCTGCTCAGTTTGCGAGCGCGTCGACCACCTGCTGGGCCCGGGCACGACTGCCGACTGTGTCGACGTGAACCGGGTCGAAGAACCATTCTCGATGTGATTCGGCCAGTGAGTACCAGTCGATCACCATCAGGCTCTCGTCAAGCGCCGCCCGCGCGTCGAGCGCCGCGTTGAACGTCGAGGTAGCTGCCACGAAGTCGAACGAGAGCTCCGGGTCGCGGTGATAGTCGAGGTTCACCCACCAGATACTCGAGCCCGGGGTGACGCTTGCCAGCATTACGTCGATCAACGAGGCCGCCAGAGCTGGATCGCCGCCACCGAAGATCAAGTCGTTGGATCCGAGAGCGATCACCCAGCAATCCGCTTCTCCCCATGTTGCTCGAACCTGTCGGGCGGCGGTCACGCCGCTGTACGGAGCTCGGACCGATGCAGGAATTCGGCGACTGGGCTGTGCGTCGATGATGCTGACGAAGCCGGCTTGTCGGAGTCCGCTGCTGAGATACCAGCGGGCATTGTCCATCAGCGAGTCACCGATCACCGCTACGCGGTTGCATTCGGGTCGGCTCGGCAACGGCCTGATGCGAACCTGCTCACCGCGAACCGCCGGAGCTGAAGCCCGAGCAGGCGCTGAGAGTTCGAGCGCCGTTGTGGACGAGGCGCTTGCTGAGTCGTGCATCAGGGCGGCAACACTGAGTGCCACGAGGCCGACGACCACTCCCGCTGCCATCAGCAGTCGGCCCGTACCGGGGGATCGTCGCAGCACGTCAGCGACCCTATTGCGTCGGCACCTCCATGGAGACAGATCGAGGCCCAGGTCGGCGAATAAGGTGACGGCTGTCGTGCGCATCCTGCCGAACTCCGAACAAGCGGTGCGCCCCAAGCGTCTCGTTCTCGCTCTGGTCCTGCTGCCCATGTTCGTGCTCGGTCTTGGCGTGGCCAATCCCGATGGCAACGTCGAGGGCGTCGTGTTGAGCAAGGACATCATCCTTCCAGCGGCTGGTCCACTCGGAGCGGTGACCGTCGTCGGTGATTCGGTGATGCTCGGATCCGGACTCTGGAGTCCGACACTTCCGGATCAGCTGCAGGCCAACGGGTGGGGCCCGGTTCGGTTCCGCGCCGGTGTCGGCGACAAGGCCGGACCAACCGGAGCCACCAACACGGCTGGATGGTGGATCGAAACGTGGAGACGTGAGGGCTGGGATGCTCCGAACGTCTTGGTGAACCTCGGCGCGAACGACTCGGCTCTGTGTCGCACCGACCTCGCCTGCTCGCGCAGGCGCATTCTCGATGTGGTCGCGGTGATCGGCCCCGGCCACCGGATCTGGTGGCCCATGATCACGCGTGCTCCAGGAGGCGAATCAGACGCGGCGACGTGGAATGCCGCGCTCGCCCAGATCGCCGCCGAGCGGGACGACTTCTTCACGTGGGACTGGCCCATGGAGATGGCGTCTGGTGGCTACGTGAGCAACGACAACACGCACCTCGACGTCGTCGGCTATCGGCAGCGCTCGCTTCGGATGGCGGCCGCGTTCACCGCCGACCTCGCGCGAGCGTCACGGGTGGGAGGCGATGCTGTCCTTCCAACACCGCCGGCCTCTGCGAGCCAGTTCCTGCCACTCGACCCTGTCCGCGTCGTCGACACCCGTCACGACTCACCGGGCCGGCGGCCTGATGGCACCGAGTTATCGGTGGACTTCGGCGGCCGAATTCCGTCGGGAGCGACAGCGGTTGCGATCAATGTGACCGCGGCGGGACCGGGAGCCGATGGCTTTCTCTCGGCCGGCCCGTGCGGATCGGCGAACAGCGGATCGACCGTGAACTTCACGCGCGGCACGGCCCGCGGTGCGATGACGGTGACACCGCTCGGGCCCGACGACACGGTCTGCATCTTCAATCGTGGTGAGACCGATGTCATCGTCGACCTCCAAGGAGCCTTTGTCACTGGCGTCGGAGCGAGCGGGCTCACCCCTCTCGACGCGAACCGGCGCCTCGTCGACACCCGGGCTACTGGCCGGTCAGCGGTGCTCGTCGTCGACACACCGCGCGGCGCAACGGCGGTTGCAGTCAACCTCACCGTCGTGGGTGCCGCCGAGGCCGGCTGGCTCCGCGCTGCCCCGTGTGATGCGATCACCGGTGTGTCGAATGTGAACTACGGACCGATCGAGGCGGTCGCAGGCTCGGCGTTCGTCGCGACGTCGCAGCAGGACACCATCTGCGTCGAGGCGAGCACATCAGCCGACGTCATCGTCGACTTGACCGCGACGTTCGGGCCGGGCGGGCTGTCGTTCGTGTCCGTTCCCCCGACCCGGATGCTCGACACCCGCAATGCGATCGGCGGCTGGTCACCGATCCACGGGGCCGGGCAAACCCTCGACGTGCGCGTCGCACCGGACAACGCGAAGGCGGTCACGGGCACGCTCACGATGGTCGGTCCCTTGGCGTCGGGGTACCTCGTCGCACACGCATGCGGACCGACGCCACCCACGTCATCGGTCAATGCGGGCGCCGGTCAAGCGCTCGCCAACTCGCTCACAACGGGCGTGTCCAACTCAGGAAGGCTGTGCGTGTACTCACAACCTGCGACCCATTCGCTCTTCGACGTGACCGGGTGGTGGGTTCCGTGATGTCGAGTTCGGCCATCGCAAGCCGCCGGGTGTCGCGGCGTCTCGTCCTCGGTCTGGCGGGCGTGCTCGTCGCCGCATTGTCGGTGTTCGCTCCGTCAGCGGTGGAGGTCGCCCACGCCGCCCCACCTGAACACCGCGTCACGCTCTTCAGCGACTCGGTGGGCCTGGGAGCTGCAGCGGCGCTACCGAGGGCGTTCCCGGCCGACTGGCAGGTGAACACCATCGGCACGCCTGCATTGATGGTGGAACAACTGCGTGACCGCCACGTGATCCCGACACTGATCTCGAACCGGTCGATCATCGGCGATCACGTCGTGATCGGGAGCGGGTACAACTACCCGTACTGGGACCCTGCGCGTTTCGACAGGTCGATCGATTCGATGATCGCCACGTTGACGGATGCCGGCGTCGAGCACATCTACTGGGTGAAGCTTCGCGAGGTGAAGCCCCAGTACGTGTCGGCGTCGGCGTGGCAGGAGGGCCTGAAGTACTCGTGGTACTTCCCGACGGTGAATGAACACCTCGAACGGGCCGTGCTGCGCCACCCCAACCTCACCCTGATCGACTGGGCAGCTGCTGCCGACCAGGTCGGGCTGACCTATGACGCAATCCATCTGAATCCGACGGGTGCGGCGCTCTACAGCGCCCTCATTGCAGCCGCAGTTCGCAACTCCGAGACACAGCTCGGCAACGGAACCGTCACGAGGGTCCACGTCGCCGACGGGTCCACGAGCGCGGTAGCGGTGAACCTCACCGCTACCGGCACCCGTGCCCCGGGCTGGTTCACCGCGTTCCCATGCGAGTCGGGCCGACCTGATGTGAGCAATCTGAACCACGGACGTGATCACACGGTTGCGGCTGCGGCGATTGTCCCGGTCGGGCCGAGTGGCGACATCTGCGTGTACAACGAGAAGTCCACCCAGCTCATCGTCGACCTGTTCGGTCGATTCGACGACACTGTGAGACTCGTCGGGTCGAGCCCGACGAGGCTCCGCGACAGTCGGATCGTGGGCACGCGTCAGCCGGCACTTGCCGAACTCAAACTCCGGGTCGCTGATGCAGGTGTCGGTGCGGTCGCGCTCAACGTCACCGCCCTCGATGCGGCTGCGCCGGGCTTCGTCACCGTTCAGCCCTGTGGGCTGACCTCCCTCGAGACCTCGAATGTCAATGTCGTGCCGGGAACGGTCACCCCGAATCTGGTGATCACGAAGCCGGATGCAGACGGCAACGTCTGCATCATCGCGTCGACCACGACACATCTCATCGTCGACCGACTTGCTTCGTTCGCGACCGGCGCACCGATCGAACTGGTGCGACCCGATCGCGTGACTGACACGAGATCTGACGGTTCGACGCGCACGCCAGGCCGAGTGGTTCGTTTCTCGGTTGACGAGACCGACCTCGACACCACCGCTCCGATCGGCGGAGTCTTCATGAACCTGACGATCGTGGAGGCGCGCAACGCCGGCTTCGGGACCGTCTATCCGTGTGCGGGTGGACGCCCCGACACCTCGAACATCAACTATGGGGGAGGCCAGACGATCGCCAATTTCGCGGTGGTGCAGCCGGACGTCAACGGTGAGATCTGCGTGTACTCCTCCGAGGCTGCCGACATCCTGATCGACGTGATGGGCTCAGCCGGAGCTGGCTTCGAAGGGATTCGGCCGTCGAGGAAGGTCGACACACGATCCGGTATCGGAACGAACTGACGCCTTCGGCATCGGGATGCGGTGGGCGCCGGGTTCGGATCGCGCTCGCGCGATCCAGCGTAGTCGTCGGGTGTAACAGGGTTACTCGGGTGAATTCGGCGCGTCCGCGGGCGCGTTGGTCGACCCCTTGTTGGCGGCCATCGGAGCCTGGCGGCGATCTGCGCCTACCGCCGGCAGCGAAGTGAAACGGGCGCTCCGGATCTCATCTCGCGCTCAAATCCGAAGAACCGGTATGGTCTGGACCGATCGGTTGGATGGGGCCCACATGAGCAGTAGCAACACCACATCACCGGAAGCCGTGGGGATGAGCACGAGTCGTCTCGCTCGTCTCCGACCGATCATGCAGTCGTACGTCGACGAACGTGGTGTGGTCGGGATCAGCACGATGATCAGCCGTCGCGGTCAAGTCGTTCACGCTGAGCAATTCGGGTACCGGGACAAACAAGCCGACCTGCCGATGACCGCCGACACGATCTTTCGGATCTACTCGATGACCAAGCCCATCGTGTCGACCGCGCTGATGCTGCTACACGAGGAGGGCCGCTTCCAGCTCGAGCACCCAATCACCAACTATCTGCCCGCCTTCGGATCCGTGAAGGTGCTCGCCGCCGACGGAACGCTCGTCGACCCGGTCAGGCCGATCGACATTCGCGACCTGCTGGCGCACACCAGCGGGCTTACGTATGACTTCATGATCGACACCCCTGTTGCGCAGATGTACCGCGACCACAAGATCTGCCACGACGCCACCCGCACGCTCGAAGCGATGATCGATGAACTCGCAACCCTGCCGCTCGCGTCGCAGCCGGGTGAGCGTTGGCACTACAGCGTCGGCATCGACGTTGCTGCCCGACTGATCGAGGTGATCTCGGGCCAGCCGCTGGGTAACTTCCTCCGCGAGCGCCTGTTCGATCCGCTCGGCATGGTCGACACGGGCTTTGGTGTGCCCGACTCGGAACTCGGTCGACTCGCAGCGATGTACGGCCTCCCCGATCTCGTGGGCGAGAACTACTCGGGGATCCAACTGCTGGAAGCCGCCCTGAGCGGCTTCAACGAACGGATCGACGTCTCGGCGACCTATCCGACTGACACCCCCGATGTCTTCAACCGCGGTGGGCTCGGACTGTTCTCGACCATCGGCGACTACATGCGTTTCGCTCAGATGCTGGCGAACGAGGGAACACTCGACGGTGAGAGAAACATCGGTCGCAAGACGCTCGAGCTGATGCACAGCAACCATCTTCCGGATTCCCTGATGCCGTGGGAACTACTCGGTCAGTTCACCTCGGGGATGGGCTTCGGTCTCGGTTCACGGGTGATGCTCGACCCTGCCCAGACGGCTGGAACCGGATCGGTCGGCGAGTACGGCTGGGCCGGCGCGGCGAAGACCTACTACTGGGTGGACCCCGCCGAGGAGTTGGTCGGGGTCTTCATGAGCCAATACATGACGGGCATCCTGTCGCCCGAGCGCGACATGCGGTCACTGACCTACCAGGCGATCATCGACTGATTCGGGTCGTTCACTCAACCGCCATGGCCGACGTACCGAAACGCAGTATCGACGACGTGCTCGCATCGACGCCGCTCTTCGGCGCCGCAGATCTCCGAACGATCTCCGACCTGGCCCGTGCGTCGCGGTGGCGGACGGTTCAACGCAACGAAGTGTTGTTCGCCGTTGCCGAGCGAGCCACCTCGATCTACGTCGTCGTGTCCGGTACGTTCCGCGTCTTCACCTCGTCGATGCACGGAACCGAGCCCACGTTGGCACTCATTCACGAAGGTGAGCTCGTCGGCGAGCTTGGCGTTCTCGACGACGTGCCTCGCTCGGCGTCGATCGCGGCGCTGCGTCGGTCGGAGATCGTGGAGGTGCCCGCGGTGTCGTTCCGCACCGCGTATCACTCGGATCCGGCTATTTCCCGTCAGATGGTGACGATGCTCGCCGATCGGCTCAGAATGGTGACGGACGGTCTCGCCGATCTCGCATATCTCGATCTGGGTGGTCGATTGGCGAAATACCTCCTCAGTGAGTCGCAACGTCAGGGCCGATCGGTCATCACGCTCGGACTCACGCAACTGGAGTTGGGCCAGATGCTCGGTGGGGCTCGACAGACCGTGAATCAGGTGATGCGGACCTTGGAGGAAGCGGGGTTGATCGTGCTCGATGGCCGAAGGGTGCAGATCATCGACGAGCGAGGGCTGAGGCTGCGGTCGGTGTCGGCCGGCGGCCGGTTCGAGTGAATTCTCAGAGTGTCAGACGGCTGACATCTTGCGTCGTGACGATGATGCATACTTCAACTCATCAGCAAGGGGGCTGTGAGGCCCACACCGACACAGGAGGAACGCCATGAGCACCAAGGACAACGAAGTCAACCGGAATATCGACACCGACACCGCCGAGGGACACCGGGTCCGCGACAAGGTCATGTTCGGGGAGGCCGAGGACGCCGGCAAGAAGGCGTCGATCAAGCCCAGCGATGGCCTCGATGACGAGGCCGAAGGTCACCGGGTCCCCAGGTACTGACACCCGGAGGTCGAAGGGGCACCGACGGTGGGGTCGGTGCCCCTTTGTCGCGGCGTCCCAGGGCGGTGCGTCTCAGGGCGGTGCGTCTCAGGGCGGGGACGGCGCGTTGACGGCCAGTTGTGCCAGCACGGTCTTGGCCTGCCAGGGCTTGATGCCGGGGTGGGTCGCCAGGATGCGCGCAAGATGCCCGGCCACCACGGCAGCCGCGAACGAGTTCCCGGTCGTGCGAATGGTTGCGCCGTTCAACCAGGCGACGTCGACGTCGATCCCGGCGGCTCCCCATTCGGCCGGCCCTTCCGGATTGCACCAGATCTCCTCGCGGTCGGTCCCCGGCGCGCACGCCACCGAGAACACGCCCGCGTATTCACTCGGGATCGTGCGCTTGCGTTCGTTGTTCATCGCCGCCACGAGCAACACGCCCCGATACGTCGCCTGATCGACGAGGTCCCAGAACGTGTCGGCCCAGCGCTCGCTCGCCGTTGACATGCTGAGGTTGATGATGTCGACACGCTCCTCGATGCACCACTCGACTCCGAAGGCGAACGCGGCGGCACTTCCCTTCAGATCATCACGGAGCACTCGAACCGACACGAGTTCGGCCTCGGGCGCCACTTGGCGGATGATCGCAGCGCATGCGGTTCCGTGGCCGTACAGATCGTCGTGTGTCCCGGGGGTGAAGCACACACCGGTTTCGGTCGAATCGTCGCGATCGATCGCGACATAGTGCTCGACTCCACCCACCATCGGATGCTCGCCATCGACCCCGCTGTCGACGACGGCGACGCGCACCCCCTTGCCGGTGCCGTCACCGTACGCCCACGCCTTCGTGAGCGTGTGCGGAAAAGCGATCGACGGAGCAGGACCCGGCCCGGCCTCGCGGTGGAACGGTTCCGACCAGGCCGGGAGAATCGAACTGTTGCCGGCGGTCACCAACGTCGCCTCGGCGTGGCGAGTGAAATGCTCTCGAGCAGGATGCGTTCGATGGACTGCTGTGACGTTGCCGGCAGCACCCGGAGCTGAGCGAGCAGCGACGCGAGCGTGGCCATCTCGGCGTCCTCCTCCGGGAGATCGTCGGCGAGGCGACGCAATGCCCTGACCAACGTGGTCTCGTTCGCGTCGACAGCGTCGGCGACCGCGCGAACGAGCAGAGGGCCAAGCCTCGTGACCGCGCCGGATATCGCGAGAATCGGCGCGGCCACACGCGCCGACGCGGAGGTCACCGCGAGTGGATCGCCGATGCCGATCGTTCGGTCGAGTACCGAGATCACACCGAGTACCCGGTCCTGGGGGTCGACGATCGGTACCGCAAGCAGCGAGTTCGGCACGTACCCGATTCGTTCTGCGACGTCGCGGGCGAATCTCGGGTCGGCGTGCACCTCGTCGATCACGAGTGATTGGCCCGTGTGGGCGACGTAGCCGGCGATCCCCTGGCCGGACGGCAGGCGCAGACCCATCACATTGTGCGCACCGGTCCCGTCTGCCGCCTCGTACGACAGCTCGCCGTCGTCGAGTCGTGCGATCGACACGCTCGCGGCGCCGACCGCAAGCCGCGTCAACGAGCAGAGGTCGATGAGTTGGTCGCGTTGTTCGACGGGCATCAGCATCGGACCGAACGAGTCGGCCACTGCTGCGAGTTGGCGCGTGAGGTTTCCCGGGCTTGCCACGATGTCATTCTGGCCGGTCGGCGGCGTCTACGTTGGCGATGCATTCTCAGAGGATTCGGGGGCGGTGAAGTCGAGAACATGACGGTCGTTGCAGAGCAGTTCGCCGAGTCGCGGCTGGCGATCACCGGTGTGTTCCGCAGTCCGGCGCTGCGGCGCATCAACCTCGCCCTGGTGGGTTCGGTGGTCGGCGACTGGGCCTTCAATGTGGCGTTCGCGGTCTACGTGTACCAGAACAGTGGTGCCACCGCGCTCGGCGTGATCAGCGTGGTGCGCTTCGTCACGATGGCGGTGCTGGCTTCGGTCCTGTCAGTCCTGGCCGACAAGCTCGATCGACGCCGGTTGATGCTTGTCGCAGACGTCGTTCGAGCCGTTCTGGTGCTCGCAACAGCGGCGATCGTGCTTGTCGACGGGCCGGCCATTGCTGTGTACGTCCTAGCGGTGGTGGTCGGTGTCGTCGGGTTGGTTTTTCGGCCGGCGCTGGCGGCGCTGCTCCCATCCCTCGCGCGAAATCCGTCGGAGCTCACGGCAGCGAACGTTGCATCGAGCACGATCAACAGCCTGGGCTTCTTCGTCGGGCCCATGGTCGCCGGGCTGCTGCTGGCAGTGGCCGACATCGGCACCGTCTTTGCGTTCGATGCCCTGACGTTCGTCTGGTCGGCGGTGATGGTGTTCGGGGTGCGGCCCACCGCCGTGGTCATCGAGACGACGAATGACATCCAGACGCTCACCGAGGTCGACCCTCTCGTCGAAGACAGCGAACCCCCAGAGCAGAGCGGCAGCATGTTCGCAGGTGTTACCGATGGCTACCGTGTCATCTGGGGTGACCGGAATCTGCGCCTGATCGTTGCGCTCTACGTCGCGCAGACGGTCGTCGCCGGTTGCTCTGCTGTGTTTGAGGTGACGATCGCGCTCGACCTGCTCGACATGTCGGACAGCGGGGTCGGTCTCCTCACCGCAGCGCTCGGTATCGGTGGACTGATCGGTGGTGTGGTCGCGCTGGTGCTCTCGCATCGCGGCAAGTTGTCTCGCGACTTCGGTATCGGTGTGGCGTTGTGGGCGGCTCCGCTCCTCCTCGTTGCGGTGTTCGCGTCGATTCCAGCTGCCCTGGTAGCGATGGTTCTCATCGGCATCGGCAATTCCCTCGTCGATGTGAACGCAGAGACCATCGTGCAGCGGCTCGTTCCCGACGATGTGCTCGGACGCGTCTTCGGCGCACTCGACAGTGCGGCGATCGCCGGCATGGCGGTCGGTGCCGCTCTCATGTCGGCGATGATCGCGACGATCGGTCTCAGCGCCGGTCTGGTCGTCATCGGTGTCGGCGTGACGCTGCTGGTGGTGCTGACGATTCCCGGACTCATCCGCGTCGACAAGACAGCGCTCGCACCCGAGGGCCTCGACCTGCTCCGCGGCGTGCCCATGATCGCTGTGTTGCCCGAGCACGTGATCGAGCGCCTCGCTCGGACTTCGGAACTGGTGACGGTGGGTGCCGGCGTGCAGGTCTTCGTCGAGGGCGACAGCGGCGACCGGTTCTATGTGATCGAATCAGGCGCTGCCCTCGTCTCGAAGTCCGGACAACCTGTCGCCGAACTCGAAGGTGGCGAATCGTTCGGCGAGATCGCCCTCCTGCGCGACGTGCCGCGTACTGCGACAGTCGCCGCCGTCACCGATTTGACCCTACGGGCGATCGAGCGGCGTCATTTCCTCCCGGCCGTCACCGGTCATGCCGACGCATCGCAACAGGCCGAACTCGTGGTCGGCCGGTTCACCGACACGTCATGACCGATAATCGGTGATCTGGACGTCGTCGACGCCACCGTCCGCGTAGTTGTCGGCGCCGCGGGCGTTGATGAAGTCGCGGAACACGAACGGGCGGTAGCGCGGCGCGTCGGTGACCAGTTCGTCGACAGGCTCGATGACGGCGTCGATGCGAGGATTGAAGAAGTAGGGGATGCTCATGCGATCAGCTGCGTCCATGGGCAGGACCCGATGGAGCGCCGCTCGGTATCTGTCGTTCGTCCAGACCTGCATGCAGTCGGCCAGGTTGACGACCACGGTTCCGGGCCGTGGCTCGACATCGATCCACCCGTCATCCGTCGACAGCGCCTGGAGGCCACCCGTTGCATCTTGGATCAGCAGAGTCAGCAGGCCGGAATCGGTGTGCTCGCCGAGTGCAACGTCGTCGGCCAGCACGTTGAGGTCGCCGCGCTGGTTCTCGGGAACCGGGTCGTCGATGGTGTAGTGGTTGAGTCGCATGTGGCTGGAGGTCCGGTCGCCTCGATGGCTGTCGACGGCCGCAGACGACAGGCCGAGCGCCGAGAAGACCAGTTCGGTTGTGCGTGCAGCGAGATCGCTGAAGGCGTCGTAGTGGGCGCACATGGCATCTCGGAAATCATCGACCTCGGGCCACCGGTTGTGATGGGCCGCTCGTCCCTGGGTGGGATCGACGAAATCGAACACCTCCTTGTGGTCGCGTCGCCGCTTCGTGAGTTCACGGTCGTTGTACCCGAGCGCCACGCGAGCATCGCGCCGAACGTCATCCTTCACACCCCGGTCGGCATCGAAGAAGCGCCTCGCTGCAGTGAACGTGTCGTCGATCACGTGGTCGAGGCCGTGGCCCTGCAGGAGGAAGAAGCCGTGGTGTCGACACGCTCGATCGAGT
>JANPCI010000263.1:0-2328 GCA_031430875.1 Actinomycetes bacterium
CGTCGACATCGACGCGCTGATCGACGGGGTCGTCATCAACAGCGTCGACGTCACGGCGTACGTGAACGAACGTGACCCGTGGTACCCGCTGCGAGCGATGCTGCGTCCTGCCGACCCGGACGGCATGCGCGCCGCATGGGCGGCCCTCGAAGCAGAGTGGGCGACGACGACCGCCCGCGCACACGCTCTCCCCGAACGCCTGCTACATGAGTCCGTCGGCGGCGAATGGTCGTTCGTCCCGACGCTGCGACATCTCGTGTTCGCGATCGACAAGTGGTTCACGGCGCCGATCCTCGCGGAGCCGTTCCACCCGATCGGGATACCGAACTCGGGCTCCGTCGACTTCCCGTGGCCCGGCCACGAGTACGGGCGACGAGCGCTCGTCGGGTCGACCGATGCGAATCGGCCGATCATCGAGGACTCCTATCTGCGGCTGCTCGACCTGCTGACGGCGAGCCTGCAGGAGCGGATGTTCCTGCTCGGTGACCGCCCGGGACGAGGCGACTTCGGGGTTTTCGGCCAACTCCGCCAACTCGTCGGCTGGGACCCCGAATCGGCACGCATTGCCGTCGCCCGCGCGCCGCGAGTCGTGACTTGGGTCGACATGGTCGACGACCTGTCGTGGTGGACCTGCGACGGCGACGACGAGTGGGACGGCAGCGACGACATCCCTGCGACCTCTGTTGCGCTGCTCCACGAGATCGGCCGCACCTATGCGCCGTTCATGATCGCCAACGCCGAGGCCCTGCAGTCTCGTGCCGAGGAAATGGTCTGCGAGATCGACGGCCAGGAGTACCGCCAGGGTCCGTTCCCGTACCAGGGCAAGTGCCTCGCCTGGCTCTGCGAGCAGTACGCCGCCTGACCGACGGTGACCGCACCGCGGTCGACGCCCTCCTCGCCGGAACCGGCTGCGAACAACTCGTCGCCGGCGGCCGGTGAGGCGGCGAGCGCGGAGGGTCTCAGCACGACAACCCGCTGTGGTACGTTCCGACCTTCGACACCGACAGAACGGGGCGGGCAATGAGGAAGTTGACCTTTGCGGTCGCAGCGGCGGTGGCCGCAGCCACACTGATCGGAACCGGGGTGCAGGCCCAGGTGTCTTCGGTGGCAGTGACGCCGCCATCACCTGTGCAACCCGGGGCGCAGTTCACCGTGACGGCTGTATGCATTGGTCGTCTGGACGTCGTCAACTTCAGCTTCAACGGCGTTCCCCAACTGCCGGCGGTGGACTGTGAGGGGCTCGGCCCGTTCACGGCGACGACGACCTTCACTGCGCCCGCAACCCCCAACACGTACTTCGGATGTGCGGTTGTACCGCAGCTGGGTCTCAAGGCTTCTGGGATCAGGTTCACGCAAGCAGAACCGTGCGGTCCATCTGGCGTTCAGTTCACCGTGGTCGTCGTGGCTGCGCCGACCACCACCATCGCGCCGACAACCACCATCGCGCCGACCACCACCATCGCGCCGACCACCACGGTCGCGCCGACCACCACGGTCGTCGGCGCGGTACCGCCCGCACCCACGACGACCGTGGCGCCAGTAACGCTCCCGGCAACCGGCCCGGACCGAACCGACGCCAGCATCGTCATCGCCCTGGCGCTCCTGGCAATCGGCGGCGGCCTCATCGCGGCAACCCGCCGACGCGGCGACACCACCGCCGGCTGATCCCTCCCGTCGCCGCCAACTCACAGCCGGTAGATGTCGGGATAGTTCGCCCGATCGGGATCGTGGCCGAACTGGGTGAGCCAGCCCGCCGCCGACCGCCACCCGGGGTGCCGCTCGATCAGCTGGTCGAGGATCGCCACGTACGGCTCGGTCCACGCCGACGCGCGGTGCGCGCAACCACCCGAACGATCGCGGCGACCGCTCCATCGCCGAGGCGTTGCAGACCGGCACCGAGGAGATGATTTGCGAGATCGACAGCCAGGAGTATCGCCAGGGACCCTTCGCCTACCAGGGCAAGTGCCTCACGTGGCTGCGCGAGCAGTACGCCGTGTGTGAATCGCTCACAACAGGGGTCTGACGGCTGTTGCGCGAGAGCGATTCCGCGTCGAGCGGAGGAACCATGCCGGAGGAGTTCGAGGGAGATCTTGCCGGAGCCGTGTTCTGGGGCGCCGATCTCACCGGCGCCCGATTCCGTGACGTCAACCTGACCGACGCCACGATCAGCCATGCCTGGCTCGTCAACGTCGACATCGACGCGCTGATCGACGGGGTCGTCATCAACAGCGTCGACGTCACGGCGTACGTGAACGAACGTGACCCGTGGTACCCGCTGCGAGCGATGCTGCGTCCTGCCGACCCGGACGGCATGCGCGCCGCATGGGC
>JANPCI010000264.1:0-2634 GCA_031430875.1 Actinomycetes bacterium
CTCCAGGTTCGCGATGGGGGCGTCGGTTCGCTTCGATGGTGGACACATCGTGCCCGGTGCAGTCGTCGAGAACGTGTCGCTGGGGCTGGCCATGTGCGCCGAGCGCGCTGCGCTCTTTGCTGGGGTCGCGCTCGGGCACGGTAAACCTTTGGCGCTTGCCCTCGTTGCCCCGCGCACTGATGGCGCGTTGACCTACCCGTGTGGAGCGTGCCTGCAAGTGGCCTTGGAGTTGGGGGGACCGGATCTCGTCGTCCTCGCCGCAGCCGCTGACAGCTCGGCAATCGAGCAACGGACCGTCGGCGAACTGCTCCCATACGCGCCCCGTAAGGCTCGCTCACGTGGCCACCAGGAGGCAGAGGCGGGCGTCGAGGGCTAGACAGTTTTCAAGCTCTTCGAAACGGACACGTGCCTCTATATCTCCCCGCCAGCGCCGCCGGTTGCGGCCCTGGCGGATTTCATCCGCCCGACAGGACAACTCATGACTGCTCCAACCGACTCTCTGTCGTCCATCCGCAGCCACACTTCAATAGCCAATCAGCTCGCACGGCTCTCGAACTGGTGCCCGGTGAGGGCAGCGTAGAGGTCGCTGGGTGATTGGCCGTCGAGGGATCGTGGGCGTTGTCCGTTGATAAGGGCTGCGACGCGGTTGACCTCAGCGGGTTCGACCGACCAATGGAACTCGCGGCCCGGCGGCGTCGACGCCGTGGGCGAGCAGGTGGGCATCGCGATCCGGTGAGATCCACACGTCACCCCACGCCGGTGGGATGGCGAGCGACTCGATCCAACCACGAGTGGACGCATCGATCCGTCCACCTCGCGGCCCCGCGTACACGACGCCGCGTCCGTGCCGGCGGCGCGTGATGCCGGGCCGGTCACCCGGAAGGTAAACGAGCCCGGCATCAGCGGCGACCACGGATGGGTCGACGACCGCCACGCGATCAACCTCCAACCGCAAGTGTTTCGGTGGTCACACCATCGGCTGCGCCAATGGGAACGACGAGCGGATCATCGCCGGAAGCGAGAGTGCCCGAGTCGGTACTGATCCGAACATGGGTCCCCAACGATCGGCACGGACAGGACCCGAAACCCACGTGCTTGTCACACCGGGCGCCCGCCGTCCTCGGGCACGATGTCGCGAGTCCTCGACAGCCCGGTCTGCCAGGTCGACTGGCAATTCCGAACCGTCGAGGCGCTGTCACAACGTAGTCACCCTCTCCGTACGGCTGATCGTGCGCGGGACGAGCAAAGCGGCGAGCACGACCACGGCGCCTGCAATCACGAGGAGCCACGCGAACGACGACTCGAGAGCCAGGGACTCGTCGAATGAGTCCTGTTGCACCGCCCCGACGAACGCCCCGACACCGAGGATCGAACCGAAGAGGATCGCGCCACCACGCGACCGCGCGGCCCCGCTGAGCAACAGTCCAAGGCCGATCGCGACCTCGATCGCGCCGAGCCAGGTGGTGTGGGTGAAGCCCAGCACCTCGACAACGGGCTGTTCGATGGGATCGTCTATGCCGGCCCGGGTGATCGCAATGAGGCCGATCACGGTGAGTACGAGACCGACCAGAGCGGCGATCACCGCATCGGGTGCAAATCGTCGGATCGACGTGGCCGTGACCACCGGGACGACGGGAGCGGCAACGACGGGCTGAACGGGCTGGACGGGCTCCACCTGGACGTCACCGTGATCCGGCGTGGACACGACATCGTCGTGATCGCCGCTCATCGTGTGACCGAGCCAGTTCGGTCAACACCAGTGAGATTGAAACAGATCATTGGGCACTCCTCCTTGTTGCGGATTGATGGAGACTCGCTACCCACTCCCTCGGACGTCAAACCCCGTCCCGCCCCGACTGACCGCATGTCGCGTCCGGCAACACGGACTGCGCAGTTTGAGTCTTGGCCAACTCGGGTAGTCATCGGTCGGACCCCCCGAGTCGCACAAGGCCCTCGGCACCACAGAAGGATCGATATGAGCAACGAATCCACGCAGCCGTTCAACATCAACGAAAACACCGGCCAGCCGTCGCACCGACCGAAGCACGACAAGGCGAGGGACGACATCGACGAGCGACTCCAGAACGAGCACGCTGAGCCCATCACGCCTGTCGACACCGAGGGCGACGCCGAGAACTGATCGACTCCTTCGAAAGACCCGACCTGTTCGGGGCGCTCGATCCGCCCGGTCCGTGCCACCGGTCTCATGCCGGTGGGCCGGCGGAAGGTCGGCGCCGCAGGCTGCATCGACCGGCTATTGCACGGGGTTCGAGTCGTCGAGGAGGTGCGCGAGGCAGGGCGATTCACCACCGAGGTCGATGCTGTCCGCTGCGTGGACGTGAACGGACTGTACGAGCGATCGTGCCATCAGGATTTCTTGGATCGCGTTCAGGCAGTCTGGGCAGTTGGCGTTCTCGACCCGGATCAAGGTTTTCATCGGCGTTCAGCTCCTGTGGAAGTGGGGCCGACGCTCGACCCCATAGTTCTTCTAGACAACACTAGAACAATTGTCGCCGGTCCGATAGTGTCGGGGACGTGAGCTCCTTCTTGTTGCCGAGCGACGTCGTTGGCTCGATCGATCAATACATGGCATCGGATGGTGGTGCGGGAATTCGACGCGCTCACGCACTGGGG
>JANPCI010000265.1:0-3026 GCA_031430875.1 Actinomycetes bacterium
AGTTCGCACATGCGCGTAGGATCAGTTTCCAACAGGGGCTCCTCGGATTCGACGACGTAAGACATCGCCAGATTCGCAGAGCCCCTGTGTCGCGCCCGGGATCTACCCGCCCATCACCCCACGCTCAGATCCGAAGAACCCTATTTCTGAGCTACCGAGGATTCTGGCTCCAGGGTCCAACCAAGATCTAACCAAGATTTCGGTGTGGGGTTGTCGCCGTGAAGGGGTCGTTGCGAGAGCGCCGCCCGGGCAACTGGGAGCTGATTGTTCAACTCCCGCGCGACGCTGCAACCGGCAGGCCCAAGCAGCTCAGCCGGTCTCATGTCGGCACAAAACGCGAGGCGCAACGTGCGCTTGCGGCTCTCGTCGCTCAAGTCGCGGAGGGCAAGATCTCGTCGTCGTCGACATCACTCAACGAGTTACTCGCTCGATGGCTCGACCAGATCGACAACCGGCTGTCGCCGACAACCGCCCGGGAGTACCGACGAATCGTGAATCGGCGACTCGGTCCTGACCTCGGCCGTCTCCGTCTCAGCAAGCTGACGACGCAGCGGATCGACGCGTACTACGCAGCGCTGACACGGGACCACGATCTGTCGCCCGGGACAGTGCGCCATGTGCATGCCATCCTGCGCGGCTCGCTCGGCCAGGCAGTGAAGTGGGGCTGGATCCCGATCAATCCTGCCATCAGCGCATCACCGCCGAAGTTACGAACCAAGGAGATCACTCCGCCGTCACTGGCCGCCACGAGGAAACTGTTGGCGACCGCAGACGAGTACGACGTCGAGCTGGCGGCACTGCTTCGCGTGCTTGCGGCAACGGGCGCACGACGGGGAGAGGTCTGCGGAATTCGATGGTCCGACATCGATGGTGGCTCGCGCACGCTGTCGATCAAGCGGTCGATTGCGTCGGTTCCCGGTGGCACGATCGTCAAGGACACGAAGTCGCATGCGGCTCGGCGGATCTCGCTCGACGATGACACGATCGCGATTCTCGAGTTGCAACGCGATCGGATGAAACGTCGTGCGGAGATGTGCGAACTCGCTCTCAACAACGACGGCTACGTGTTCACCACAACGGCCGACGGCTCCGACCCACTCCATCCGGACACGATCACCAAGGGGTTCGCTCGTGTCCAGAAGCGAGCCGGCCTGCACGGCATCCGACTCCACGATCTGCGCCATCTCCACGCCACCGAGTTGCTTGCGGCGGGCGTACCGGTGCCGACAGTGAGCGGGCGGCTGGGCCACGCCAATTCAGCGACGACACTGAACGTCTACGCCCACTTCCTCGAAGCGAGCGACCGCGACGCAGCCGATGTCATCGGCAACCTGCTCGGGCGGGACGAGTAGGCAGGCGCGCCACGCCGCCTTTGGCGGTCGACCGGCGGACGACACAGGAGTATCGTTGTCGACATGTCCGATCCAGCCGCACACGACGACGCCCCCCAGGGCCTGGTTGTCGTGGCTCTCGCCGAGGCCATCCGACTCGCCAAACCGTGGAACTGGGATGAACCGTCTGCTCTCGAAGGCATCAGCGACGGCGAATGGGATGCGTTCATCGCGGCACTCGAAGCACGGTGAGCGCTTCACATTCCGAGGTCGTGGTCATCGACACGATGGCTGCTTCGGCGCTTGTCAATGCTCGATTCGATCGAGGCCGAGCCGCTGCTTTCAGAAAGCTCATCGCAGGCCGACCGATCATCGTTTCGTTCGCGACGGTGACCGAACTGCTCTTCGGCGCAGTCAAGGCCGACTGGGGTGACCTACGGCTGAGGGCGCTCGAACGCGACCTTCGAGGATTCATCGTCGTTCAACCAGACGACGCCCTGATGGAGCAGTGTGCCCGCCTGCGGTTGGCTTGTGAGCGACAAGGTCATCCACTGGCCCAGAAGATCCATGAAGCTGACCGGTGGATCGCAGCCACCGCCGTCGCAGGCCAACTCGACCTCGTGTCGAACGACACGGTGTTCATCGACACGCCGGGCCTGACGGTCTTGACGACGAGCGACGACTGAGCCTTCTTGCGTGTCCGAACTCCGGCGACGAGCAGGACTGACGGAACTGCCGGCACCCGAGGCCCGCGCTCTCTCACAAACTCCTGACGGGCCAGTCGAGCCGCGCTCCTCCGCCCATCTCGACAATTCGTCGCGTTCTCACTTCTGGTCAGCCTTTACACGGGTGATGGCCAAGCGCTGACGGAGGGGCCGAACGGTGAGTGTCGAATCCGAGATCGAACAGCGGGGCGATGTTCCCGATCTGCTCGGCGTGGCCGAAGCAGCTGCGCTACTTCGCGTCGGGCTCACGTTCGCGTACGCCTCGACAGCGCGGTTCATCGCGACCGGCAGCGAGAAGGAGATCCCGGCGATCAAGGTCGGTCGGCTCACCCGGGTGCCCCGAGCCGCGTTCGAACGCTTCTTGGGAGCGCCGATCACCTGGCCGATTCCCGTCGTCGAGCGCCCGTCCTCCGCTGGCCCGCTGTCGGTCCCGTCGGAGGTCCCCGCCCTGGCTCGTTCAGAGCGTGCGGGCGGCGGCGTGTCAGAGCCCGGTTCGGCCGCTCGGCTGTTCGAGGTCTGAGTTCGTCGTGTCGTGTCGTCGGGTTGCGCGTCGTGGAAGTGGTTTCAGACATTTGCACCAGGGTGATCGGGTGCGGTCGTGTTGCTGTTCGCTGTTCCGGTCGCGGCCGGTCGTGAGCTCCTTCGATCCTGGTCCGGGAGGTCCGCCTCGCCGGATCGTGTCTCGTCGGAGGTCGGGTCCCGTCGGTCGTGCGCCCGGTGGGAAGAGGGCGTACACCCTTGCAGGTACCGCTGGGCGGAACCTTCGAAGCGTCATGCTCACCCAGGCCGGACGTTGTCGGCTCGGCGTGGTTGGGAGTGCCAGGTTCCCCGCTGAGGGGAACCTGCAAAGGTGCATGCCCCCTTTCCGCCTCGCCCACGACGAGCTGAAGCCGGCCACACACGACACCCGATCCGGCGAGGCAGACCGACCCGACCTCACCCGGACGACTGCACCCGACCGGGGCGCGCC
>JANPCI010000266.1:0-3502 GCA_031430875.1 Actinomycetes bacterium
GGCCCGTACTACGACTTCCGCACCGACCTCGCCGAGGCCGGGGTCTACTACCTCGTCGTCGATGGTGGCCCGTCGCAAGGTGCCGCGTTCCAGGTGATGGAACCCGGCACGGTCACGGTGCCGGGGCGCGGCCAGCCACTGCCGCCCTTCGAAACACCGACCGTTGCCGATCCACGCGGAGTCGACCCGGTGTGCACCCGCGAACCTGAGCCGTGCCCGTTTCACGATCTCACGCTCACGGAGGCACTCGCATCAGGCAAGGGCGTCGTCTACCTCGTCGGCACGCCAGCGTTCTGCCAGACCGGATCGTGCGCGCCGGCTCTGGAGTCGATCATCGACATCCACGAGGACTTCACCGACCAGTACGTGTTCGTGCACGCCGAGGTCTACACCGACAACACAGCAACCACGCCAGCTCCGGCCGTCGATGCTGCGGGGCTCACGTACGAGCCCGCACTGTTCATCACCGATGCGGCGGGCATCGTGATCGAGCGGCTGGACGCAGTGTGGAACGAGGAGGAACTCCTCGAAGTGCTCAACACCATCCCGCAGACCTAACAACAGGGGTCAGACCCCTTTTGTTAGGTCAGGAGAAGCTCTGGCCGCAACCGCAGGTACGTGACGCGTTCGGATTGGTGATGGCGAACCCCGACTGGTCGAGGCCGTCCTTGTAGTCGAGCGTGGCACCTTCGAGCAGCTGCTTCGACGCAGGATCGACGACAACCTTGACGAATCCGTCGTCGCCGTAGGTGACCTGCGTGTCGTCGGCGGCAATGTCGCCATCGAAGAACATCTCATAGGAGAAGCCGCTGCAACCGCCGGGGCGAACCGCGACGCGCAGGGCCAAATCTTCGGCACCCTCGTCACTGAGCAGCTGACGGACCTTGACGGTGGCGGAATCGGTGAGCGTGATCATGGAACCTCCTGATGGCAGTTACTTCAATTTAGCGTGACGCGACCGTGACACGACACGGCGTGCGACTTGTGAGCGTGCAGAACTCGCTGACCTCGGCGTCGCCCATCTCCGCAACGAAGCCGGCCACCAGGCCCCGGTGCAGGCCGCACACGAGATCGGGATGCTGTTCGGCAAGATCCGCAAACGGACAGTGG
The DNA here is from genome assembly GCA_031430875.1 of Actinomycetes bacterium. Taxonomy (GTDB): domain Bacteria; phylum Actinomycetota; class Acidimicrobiia; order Acidimicrobiales; family Ilumatobacteraceae; genus Sva-07. The sequence continues at coordinate 1,111 of JANPCI010000266.1, forward strand.
GCGAAGGCGATCACTGCCGCGTCGGCATCATCGGGGCTGTCGGTGACGAGCGGATCGAAGCCGAGCCGATCGAGATCGGACACGAGGGCTTCGAGGGTGGACGGTGCCTGCTGATACGGCCGCGCTCGAGTCGCCCCTTCGACGCAACCCACGGCTTCGGCGTCGTCGGCACTCGCCTGAAGACGAGCCGCCATGGCCAGCACCATCCGGGCCAACACCGGCATGGTCGGCGGTTCGAAGCCGAGCGATGGGGCGTGCTGAGCGATCGAGTAGCGATGTTGGGGTCTGCCGACGTCACCGCGTCCGCCAACCTCCACCTCGAGGAGGCCGGCCTCGCGCATGCGCTCGAGATGTGGACGCACCGTGTTGGGATGCAATCCGAGCGACTCGGAGATGTCGGCCGTTGCGAGCGGTCGCGGCGAGCGTGCGAGTTCGAGGTAGATCGCGTACCGCGTGTTGTCGCCCAGCGCCTTGAGGAGGTCGAGCTGCGGCGTTCCCCCCAGTGCGGCCACTGGGTCAAGGTTGATGACGTCTCGATCCACGAACGGAGATTACACGGACTTCGCCGGTAAAATCATTCGCATGTCCGTCGGCCGATCCAGCAGCCCCTCGAGGAGCACCCCGAACACCACGGCGCCGCCGACGGTCGACGACGTCATGGTCGTGCTCGGCACGGTCATCGATCCCGAACTCGGCACCGACATCGTGTCGCTCGGGATGGTGCCATCGGTCGACGTCACTCCCGACGGCCTCGTCACCGTCGGCATCAAGCTCACGATCGGGGGATGTCCCCTGCGCGCCGAGATCAAGAAGGAAGTCGAGACCAGGGTGTCGGTGCACCCCGGGGTTTCCTCGGTGAAGATCTCGTGGGGAGAAATGAACGCCGAGGAACGCAGCCAAGTGATGACCAAGGCGCGGTGGAACGCCCGCCAGAACGCCCCCGACACCGAGGTGCCGTTGTCGTGCAAGGTGCTCGCCATCGCCAGCGGCAAGGGCGGCGTGGGCAAGAGTTCGGTCACCGTCAACCTCGCCACGGCGCTGGCGTCGGCCGGCCACACCGTCGGGGTGCTCGACGCCGATATCTGGGGCTTCTCGGTTCCTCGACTGCTCGGCATCTCCGATCGTATGGAGGCATCGAGGGTCGACGGCTCCGACAAACCCAAGATCTTCCCCAACGAACGCGTTGTCGGCGCCGGCTTGCTCAAGGTCGTCTCGACCGGCTTTCTCGTCGGCGAGGACACCGCGCTCATGTGGCGGGGTCTGATGCTCACCAAGGCCGTGGAGCAGTTCCTCCGCGACGTGCAGTGGGGTGAGCTCGACTACCTGCTGATCGACATGCCACCGGGCACCGGCGACGTGCAGATGGGCTTGGCGCGAATGCTGCCGAGCACCGACCTGATCGTGGTCACCACCCCCGCGCTGGCGGCACAGAAGGTTGCCCAGCGTGCTGCCGACATGGCGCAGCGAAGCTTCCTGAAGGTCGTCGGTGTCATCGAGAACATGAGCACGTTCACGTGCGATCACGGCGAGTCGTACGCACTGTTCGGCTCAGGTGGCGGACAGGCCCTCGCCGACGCAATCGGTGCTCCGCTGCTCGGCCAGGTACCGCTCGAGGCATCCGTCGCTGCCGGCGGTGACGCCGGCGAGCCCGTTGCACTCGCCGGCACCGGCGCAGCCGCCGACGCCTTCCGGGCGATCGCCGAACGCATCCTGACCGACATCGCACCACCCGCCGACCCCGACGCCATCGACATGGCCGGTTGCTCGGCCCGTCTGTTCGACACGGTCAACGCGGCCTTCGCCGACCTCGACGCCAAGGCCTGACGCCAACAGCAGGGGTTCTGAGCGTCTGGGCCCGAACTTCGCCGGACTCCTACCGGACCGTTGCTCGACACCAATACCTGGCGCATCCTCAGCCCGCCGTCCGACCCGAGCAAGGGGCCGCCACAATCATGTCTATGTGATATATTTCTGCCATGTCTCAGGGTTCGATGCTGGCGCGCCTCTTGGAGGTTGCTGTTGGCCAGCATGGTTTCATCACACCTGAAACGGCCAGCGCAGTGGGCGTGGGGCCTGACCGCCTGCCGGTCATGCTGGCGCGAGGACAGCTCGAACGGTGGGGCAGAGGTCTGTATCGCATCCCCCAGCTGCCAATCGGCAAGTACGACCATCTCGCAGCCGCCGTCATGCTGGTGGGCCACGGTGCCGTCGTGTCACATGCGTCATCGGACTACCTCCATGGCTCGACCGACACTCCTCCGGACACGATCGAGGTCACCGTTCCCACCGCGACGCGAATCCGGCGCTCGGGCCTCGAAGGAGTCAAGATCTGGCGGGAGGATCTCGCGAGCGGCGATCTGACTACGGTCGATGGCATCCCAACTACGACCAC
>JANPCI010000267.1:0-3042 GCA_031430875.1 Actinomycetes bacterium
GGCCATATGGCCGAGGGCTATGCGCACGTGTCAGGCAAGCCGGGTGTCGCCATGGTGACGTCGGGTCCGGCGGCGACGAACCTCGTCACGCCGCTCATGGATGCCTACATGGATTCGGTGCCGATGGTCGCAATCACCGGCCAGGTCCCCACCGCTGCCATCGGCAGTGACGCCTTCCAGGAGTGCGACACCGTCGGCATCACTCGTTCGTGCACCAAGCACAACGAGCTCGTCATGAGCGCGCAGGACATTCCGATGGCGGTTCGCCAAGCGTTTCACATCGCCACCACGGGGCGTCCTGGCCCGACCCTGATCGACGTGCCCAAGGACTGTCTGCAGAACGAGATGGAGTGGTACTGGCCGACCGACCAGGAGGTGCTCGACTCGCTGCCCGGCTACCGCCCGAACGTCAAGGGTCACCCCCGGATGATCAAGGAGGCCGCCCGCATGATCATGGCGTCGGAGCGCCCGATCATCTACGCCGGTGGTGGCATCCTCAAGTCTCGTGCCGCTGAGGCGTTGCGCGAGCTGGCCGAGCTGATCGACACCTATGTCGTCACCACGCTCATGGCCCGCGGCGCGTTTCCCGACAGCCACCCACTGTGCCTCGGCATGCCGGGGATGCACGGCAATGCCACCGCGATCACGGCGCTGCAGAAGGCCGATCTCCTGATCACGCTCGGCGCCCGCTTCGACGACCGGATCACCGGCAAAGTCGATTCGTTCGCGCCGGTCGCCAAGGTGATCCATGTCGATATCGACCCGGCCGAACAGGGCAAGGTCCGTCGCCCCGACGTGCCGATCGTCGGTGATGCCAAGTATGTGATCGAGGAGATCATCTCCGAGATCAAGTCCATGATCGCTGCGGGCACGGTCCAGGCTGACACGTCGGCGTGGAAGAGCAAGGTGTCGGGTTGGCGTGAGCAGTTCCCGATGACCTACGAGCAGTCCGAACCGGGTGCCGCGCTCAAGCCGCAGTACTGCATCGAGGAGCTGAACCGCCTCGCCTCACCCCACACGATCGTCGCGTCTGGCGTCGGCCAGCATCAGATGTACACGTCGCAGTTCTTCGAGTTCAACGAGCCCTACACGTGGGTCAACTCCGGCGGTCTCGGCACGATGGGCTTCTCCATCCCGGCCGCGATCGGTGCCAAGGCCGCGAAGCCGGAGTGCGACGTGTGGGCCGTCGATGGCGACGGCTGTTTCCAGATGACCGCCCAGGAGCTCGTGACTGCAACGGTCGAGGGGTTGCCGATCAAGGTGGCGTTGCTCAACAACAGCTACCTCGGCATGGTTCGGCAGTGGCAGGAAATGTTCTACGACGAGCGCTACTCCGAGGTCTACCTCAATGCGAAGGTCCCCGACTTCGTGATGTGGGCCGAGGCGATGGGTTGTGTCGGCATCCTCGTCGAATCACCCGAGGAGGTCGGCCCGGCGATCGAGAAGGCCAACTCGATCAAGGACCGGTCCGTCGTCATCGAGTTCCGGACCGACGCCTCCGAGAAGGTCTTCCCGATGGTGCCTGCCGGCTCCAGCAACGACGACCTCATTCTCCATCCCACCCAGCAAGACCGAGCCGAAAGCTTGCGCTCATGACCACCATCAACCAGTACGGGGGCCAGACCCTCAACCACCACATCCTGTCGGTGCTCGTCCAGAACCGCCCCGGCGTCCTGGCGCGGGTGTCGAGTCTGTTCGCCCGGCGTGGTTTCAACATCTTCTCGTTGGCGGTCGCTCCTGCCGAAGAGGAGGGGATGAGCCGGATCACGATCGTCGTCGACGTCGAGTCGACCCCGCTCGAGCAGATCACCAAGCAGCTGTTCAAGCTGATCGACGTGGTGAAGATTTCCGAGCTCGATCCGCGTCGATCGGTCGAGCGCGAATTGCTCATCGCTACGGTGAAGGCGCCCGACGATCAGCGCGGCCAGGTGGTGGAACTGATCAACATTTTCGAGGGCAAGATCATCGCCGTCGCCGAAGCCGCGCTGACCGTGAGCCTCGAGGGCCATCCCGACAAGCTCGACGATTTTGAGGATTTGCTCGCCGGATATGGCATCGTTGAGCTCCAGCGCACGGGTCGCGTTGCGCTTCCCAAGCTCGATCGCGGCAAGCGCCTGCGCGCCGTGAACCAAACCCCCACACCGAACACTGGAAAGGCTGGCTGAGATGGCCGTCACCGTCTACTACGCAGAGGACGCGGATCCTTCGATCATCCGCAGTAAGAAGGTGGCCGTCGTCGGCTACGGATCGCAGGGTCACGCTCACGCGTTGAACCTGAAGGAATCGGGTGTCGACGTCGTCGTCGGCCTGCGTCCGGAATCGTCGTCGGCTGCCAAGGCCGAAGCGGCCGGCCTCACGGTGATGACCATCGCCGATGCATCTGCATGGGCCGACGTGATCATGGTGCTCGCCCCCGACACCGAGCAGAAGCGGATCTACGACGAGTCGATCGCGCCGCACATGACCGATGGCAAGGCGCTCGCGTTTGCTCACGGCTTCAACATCCGTTTCGATCGGATCCAGCCGCCTGCCGGCTGCGACGTGATCATGATCGCACCGAAGGGTCCGGGCCACCTCGTGCGTCGTACCTACACCGAGGGCGGCGGCGTGCCGGCGCTCATCGCCGTAGCGCAGGATTCGACCGGCCAGGCTCGTGACGTCGCAATGTCGTACGCCGATGCAATCGGCGGCACCCGCGCCGGGGTCATCGAGACCACGTTCGCCGAGGAGACCGAGACCGATCTGTTCGGTGAGCAGGCCGTGCTGTGCGGCGGCCTCACCGCGCTCGTGCGCGCCGGCTTCGAGACGCTGACCGAGGCGGGCTATGCGCCCGAGATGGCGTACTTCGAATGCCTCCACGAGGTGAAGCTGATCGTCGATCTCATGTACGAAGAGGGCATCGCCGGCATGCGGTACTCGATCTCCGACACCGCCGAGTACGGCGACCTCACCCGTGGCTCGCGGATCGTCAACGAGGCGACCAAGGCCGAGATGAAGAAGATCCTCGAGGAGATCCAGAGCGGCCAGTTCGCCGCTGAGTGG
>JANPCI010000268.1:0-1635 GCA_031430875.1 Actinomycetes bacterium
GCCCGCACCTACGACCGCACGAACGCTCGCATGGTCGCGCCCGAGGTGCTCGACCCTGCCGTCGACTGCCTCGAGTCGCTCGCCGAGGGTGGCCGGGTGCTCGAGTTCGCCATCGGCACCGGCCGGGTCGCGCTCCCGCTCGCGCGGCGCGGCATCGACGTGGCGGGGATCGAGTTGTCGGCCGACATGCTCACCGAGCTTGGCCGTGCGCCCGGCGGCCGCGACGTCCACGCGGTTGAGGGTGACATGGCCACCACTCGAGTCGACGGCGAGTTCACCCTCGTCTACCTCGTGTTCAACACGATCACCAACCTGACGACCCAGGACGAACAGGTCGCGTGTTTCGAGAACGCCGCCCGCCACCTCGCCCCTGGTGGGCGGTTCGTCATCGAGAACGGGATCCCTGCTCTGCGCAGCTTGCCGCCCGGCGCCGTCGGCCGGCCGTTCACCGTCACCGACGACTACCTCGGCATCGATGACTTCATCGATCGCACCCACCTCCAGATCTCGCAGTCCCGCCACTTCCACCGCACCGCCGACGGCACGTTCCGCGAGTTCACGGCGCCGTTCCGATACGTGTGGCCGTCGGAGCTCGACCTGATGGCGCGCATCGCCGGCCTGGCGCTCGAGTACCGCTGGGCCGGATGGGACCGCGCAGCGTTCACCGGCGACAGCGCGTCCCACGTGAGCGTCTGGCGCCGCCCGGTGGCGTGACGTGCGCCGACGCCGGCTACGCGATGCTGTCGGCATGCTCGACACCTCGTTGACTGAACCGGCCCGCCGTATCGGCGCCCTGCTGCGCGAGCGGAGTGAGACCGTTGGTGTCGCCGAAGGGTCGGCGGGTGGTTTGGTCTCGGCGGCGTTGCTGTCGATGCCGGGCGCATCGGCCTACTACCTCGGCGGCGTGGTGATCTACACCGCAGCCGCGTACCGGGCGTGGATGCACGGCGTCGTCGAGCGGCCGTCGGGGATGCGGGGAGCGACCGAGGCGTTCGCCGACCATCTCGCACGATCGGCGGCGGTGCGCCTCGACGCCACCTGGGGGCTGGGCGAGGCTGGCGCCGCGGGCCCCGCGAACCCCTACGGCGATCCGGCCGGACACTGCTGGGTGGCGGTAGCCGGCCCCGTCGATGCAACGCAGCACGTGCTCACCGGCATCGACGACCGCGAGGCGAACATGGTCGCGTTCGCAGTCGCCGCCCTCGCCCTGTTCGAGGCCACGCTGGCATCGGCCTGATCCCTACCGGCGGTCCCCGCACAGCCCGCGGCGATGAGCGGAGCGCCCGGATACGGGCCGCTCGCTCATCGCTTTGGGTGGTTGGAGTCGTCGTCGGGTGTGGCGGTCGGGGAAGATGGCGACGTCTCATCTCTCCACCAGCCGAGGTTTGTTCACCATGTCGATTGCCATCACCGAGGACCACCGCTCGCTCGCCGAGACGGTGCGCAATTTCTCCGACAAGCGAAACCTGCGCGGCGCCGCTCGAGAACGACTCGAATCGCCCGACGATTCACTGCCGGAGTTCTGGGCCGAGCTCGCGGAGCTCGGCTGGCTCGGGCTGCACCTGCCCGAAGACGTCGGCGGATCCGGCTACGGGATCGACGAACTCGTCATCGTGGTCGAGGAACTCGCGCGGG
>JANPCI010000269.1:0-1793 GCA_031430875.1 Actinomycetes bacterium
CATGATGATCACCGGCGAGCCGCCGATCTGGAACGACGAGTGGCAGGAGCGCGTGCAGCTCACGATCGCCGACCACGGCAAGCACAAGACCGTGGAGGAGATGGTGGCGCAGCGCATCGGCAACTACGACGCCTACAAGGACTACCAGCGCACTGTCTTCGAGCGGACCGAGGCGTACATCGCGTCGATGGACCCGGCCGACTTCACCCGCGTGTTGATCGCCAAGCCGTACCCGCCGATGGTTGCGAGCACCTACAGCGCCCGCTGCGCCGGACCGGCGGGGATCACCGTGCTCGACGGCTTCGAATGCTGGCTCTACCAGCACGGGCTGCGCCACATGGGCGAGATCGAACTCGCCCGCGGGCTCGTCGGCCTCGGTGGGATGACGTCGTAGGCAACTCCAGCGATGAGTCTGGGCGCGACCTGTGCGCGCTGAGACTCATCGCAAGCCAAGGTCAGGGGGTGGGGAAGCCGGGGACGCCGTCGTCGAGTTGGACGCCCGCGCTGTTGAGGAAGCCCGACACGAGCCGGTAGAAGCCGGCGACGATGAGGAGTTCCACGAGTTCGGCGTCGGACCACCGCGTCGCGAGTGTCGCCCACGTGGCGTCGCTCACACAGTCGTCGGACGACAGATCGTCGGCCATCGCAATCAGTGCTCCATCATCGACGGTCCACTCATGGGAGCCGGGTGCCTTCGTGAGCGCCGTGATCTCCTCGTCGGTCAAGCCGCAGCGGCGACCGATCACGGTGTGCTGGCCGAACTCGTACACGGCCCGAGCGTTCCACCCGATGCGCAGGATCACGAGTTCGCGCTCACGCTCGGGGATCAGCCCCTTGTTCAGGATGAACCCGCCCAACAGGTTGAATCGCTTCAGCAGTTTCGGATGGTGCCCGAGCACCCCGAAGATGTTCAGTGGCCGCCCGTCGAGTGTGAGCGCACCGGCCAGCGTCGTGCGCAACTCGTCATCGGTGACGTCGTCGAGATCGATCGGCTCGATGCGCGGGTGGGTCGGGCGTTCAGCGGTCATGGTGCTCCAAGTGTTACATCTGGGGTCTGACCCCGGACGTAACGTAGGGCGCCGGCGGCGTCGGCGACCGGGCAGCGTGCGGCGATGTGCTGGTCGGGTCGCACGACGAGGCACACGTCGGCGGCGAGGCCGAACGTGTCGTCCCAGACCGCCGCATCGATGACCCGGTGCCGCGCTGCAACCGGGAGCACCGGCGGTACGACCCCGCTGCGAGTCAGCACCGTCGGCACCGCGAGATCGACGAGATCGAGCGTCGACGTCGTGGCATCAATCCAGCCGTGTGGGAGCCGACCGCCGGGTCGGGTCGACGGCACGTAGTCACGTGCAGGTTCCTCGAGCACCGGTGTGTCGGTGCCGTCGCCGAGCACGAGCGGCCCGTCGTACGTGTGCCCGAGCTGCAGACCGAGCAGGTCGAAGTGGATGGCCTGGCCGGCGATCGCTACTTCGACCCCATGGCGACGGTCGGGGTCGGCGAGGGTGTCGTGCATCGCCTGCCGGGACTGTTCGGGGTCGTCGGTGAACCCGAACGCGACGGGCACCTCGCTGAGCTTGATCGCGTTGTGCAGCGACTGGTCGCAGTTGAAGACCGCGACGGGTCGGCGCTCGGCCTCGTAGGTGTCGAGGATCGAGCGATCGGCCCAGCCGGCCTCCACTGCCGCGAGCTTCCACACGAGGTTGTGCGCATCGGCGACACCGGTGTTGAGTCCGAGACCGCCGGTCGGAGGAAACCGGTGCGCCGCGTCGCCAACGAGGAAGATCCGTCCG
>JANPCI010000270.1:0-4734 GCA_031430875.1 Actinomycetes bacterium
ATCGTCGGCCGGGGCCTGCCTGGCATCGCCCACAGCGCGGCGGCCCGGGCGGGAGTGGTGGAGCTGAGTCGCACGCTCGCGTTCGAATGGGGTCCGAAGGTACGCGTCAACTGCGTTGCGCCCGGTGCATTCCGCACCGAGGGATGGGAGGCCACGTACGACGAGGGGGTGGGCAACGACATGTCGGGAGTCCCGCTGCCGTACCCGGGCCGCTCCAGCGACGTGGCGAATGCGGCGGTGTTCCTGGCGTCACCCGCTGCGGCGTACATCACCGGCGAGTGCCTGTACGTCGACGGTGGTCATGTGCTGCAGGGGCCCATCAGCGCCTTGCCCAAGGGCGCCTATCCGGAGCGGACCGGCTCGGGCAGCGACTGACGTCGTCGCTACGATCGGTCGATGGCGACGATCCTTGCTCACATCACCGTCCGGCCCGGCACCGAAGCCGAGTTCGAGGCCCTGGCGCGGACGCTGTACGAACGAACCCATGCAACCGAGACCCGTGTGCGTCACTACGAGTACTGGCGAGGCGCGGAGCCACGGATGTACTACACGCTGCTCTCGTTCGACGACCACAGTGCCTTCATCGCGCACCAGACCAGCGAACATCACGAGACCGCGTCGCCCGAACTCGGCCGGATGATCGAGAGTCTGCGGCTCGAATGGGTCGACCCGGTCCCGGGTGCGAGCGCGCTGCCCCCGACACAGATGCAGGCAGCACCGCCGGGCGCCGATGCGCTCATGATGGCGTACACCGATCGGTTCGCCGCCGTGATCGCCGATTGGTGGCAAGCTGTCGGGCAGTAATCGGTCTGTTGGGGTCGGGTCCGGAAAGACCGGTCCGGTCTGTTGGGGTCGGGTCCGGAAAGACCGGTCCGGTCTGTTGGGGTCGGGTCCGGAAAGACCGGGGTGTCAGTTTGCCGTGGCGGGGCGGAGCCACACGACGACGGCGTTGCGGACCCGCTCGTCGAGTGTGCTGCCGTCGAGCGACTTGGCGACCTTGGGAAAGCGAACGGCGTACGACCGCAGCAGAGGTTCGACCGCGCCCGGATCATCGGCGCCGCGCAGGGCATGCGCCGTCATCGGCACCCAGGTCCCCGCCAGCAGCACCTGGACTTGGCCCATGTCGGTGAAGTTGCGCCACCACGTCTTCGTCTCCGGCTTGCCGACCAGCACGACGAGGCCGAAATGGGCATCGGCGTACTGGACCGGCGTGGTGTACTCGGAGTCCGTGCGACGACCCCGGTAGCGGATCAGGACCGTCGACCCAGACAGGATCCGATGCGCCGGCGACGTGAGGATCTTCTCGACGACGGTGTTCGAGAGCGCCATGACTCGATGCTATTGCGGCGGGTCGAACGCGGCCAGCAGTCTGGCGCCCAATGGCGTCCCGCATCACCGGGCTCCGGAGTCGGGTACTCTTCGACGATGGCCCTGGGGGATGAGAAGTACCTGTCGTTGACCACGTTCAAGCGTGACGGGACGCCGGTGGCGACGCCCGTCTGGGTGGCACCGCTCGATTCGGGTGAGATCGGATTCTGGACCAGTTCCGGCACGGGCAAGGCGAAGCGCATCAACAACACGGCCCGCGTCACGGTCCAGCCGTGCGACGCCCGTGGCAAGTTGAAGTCAGGCTCCGAGCCTGTCGAGGCAACGGCCCGGCTCGTGGAGGGCGACGACATGGCCGAGATCCAGCGCAAGATCAAGGACAAGTACGGCATGATGACCACGGTGAGCAAGGTGCTCGGCGCGCTCGGAGGGATCCTCAAGCGCAACCGCATCCCCTACGGCGACCGCGGCGTGATCATCGCCACGGTCGAGTAGCCGATGGCCCGGGCGATCCAGATCACGGTCGACGCCGCCGGGCCTCGGGCACTGGCGGCGTTCTGGTGCGAGGTGCTCGGTTACGTCGAGCAGCCGCCCCCGCCGGGGTTCGACACCTGGGAGGACGCTCTCACTGCGTTCGGCATCGACCAGTCAGACCCCGACCGGGCTTTCGCCATCGTGGATCCCGACGGCATCGGCCCGCGGGTGTTCTTCCTCAAGGTCCCCGAGGGCAAAACCGCCAAGAACCGGATGCACCTCGACGTCCACGTCGAGCCGAGTGAACTCCACACCCGCGCCGGCGAACTCGTGGAACTCGGCGCAACCCACGTCGCCGAGTTCGACGAGCCCGAAGGGCACTGGATCACCCTGCTCGATCCAGAGGGCAACGAGTTCTGCCTGCACTGACACTCTGTGATGATCGGGAACACGGACATGATGGCGGAGCCGGACACTGGGGCGGAGTGGGAGGCGAACGCTCCGGCCTGGATCGAGTTGAGCCGTGCCGGTGCCGATCGGTACCGCGATCTGGTGAACACACCGGCGTTCCTCGACGCGCTGCCGGACGTGACCGGACTGCACTGCCTCGACGTCGGCTGCGGCGAGGGACACAACACGAGGTTGCTCGTCGAACGCGGTGCTCGTATGTCGGCACTCGACATTTCCGACACGTTCATCCGTGCCGCTCGCGATGCGGATCCGACGAGCAGCTACGTGCGCGGCGATGCGTCAAGCCTGCCCTTCGCCGATTCGACATTCGACGCGGCCACAGCGTTCATGAGCATCATGGACGTGGCCGACCCGGCACTCGCGATCGGTGAGATCGCCCGCGTGCTGCGGCCCGGTGGTTGGCTGCAGTTCTCGATCACCCATCCGGTCAACACCACTCCAATGCGCAGGTGGATCGACGACGACGATGGCGTTCGGACGTGGTTGGCGATCGGTGACTACTTCGTCGAAGGCCCGATGACCGGCTCGTGGACCTTCAAGGCTGCGAATGAGATGCGGATGCAGATGCGCCATGAGCCGTTCACCATCACGGCGGCCAGGCGCACGGTGTCGTCGTGGATGAACATGGTGATCGATGCGGGCCTCACCATCGAGCACGTCATCGAACCGGTTGCCTCCGAATCGATCGCCGCCGACCACCCCGAAGTGGCCGACACGCGCATCGTGCCGTTCTTCCTGATCGTGCGCGCCCGCCGGTGAGACCCGGTCGGCGTCCGCGCCGAGCCTCGCGACGTAATACGGTGGCGCCGACCTGCCACCGTCAACTGATCGGAGGAACCCGGTGCCCGACTTCGAGTTGAAACCACTCACTGCCGACCACCGCCGCGCGGCGGAGGCGTTCGCTGCGCGGATCCCGCAGGGTGACCGGGCGTTCATCGACCGGTCGTTGCTCAGCCAGGTGTCGGTCGCCGGGTGGACACAACGCACGGGTGCTCGCCGAACCGGCGCCTTCATCGGCGACGACATGGTGGCGATCATGACCGTCAACCCGCAGCAGGGATGGATGAAGGAGGTGGGGGAGCTCCGCTTGGTGGTGCTCCCCGAGGCACGCGGTAAGGGCCTCGCGACGGCGCTCGCGGACCGCGCCGTTGTCGTTGCGACCGAGATGGAGCTGCGCAAGCTCTACGTCGAGGTACTCGAGAGTCAACGCCGAGTGATCGACATGTTCACCGCGCTCGGCTTCGAACAGGAAGCCGTTCTCCGTGACCACGTCGTCGACGGCGACGGCCACCCCGGCAGTCTCTGCATCCTGAGTCGGTTCCTCGGAAGCGTGACCGGACCTTCATGAAGTGATCCACCCCGTTTGGTGCGGAGATCTCAGCTCCTCCGACCAGGGTTCCGGTGATCTCGTCGTCCTGCCCGCGGACAGGTCCGGGTAGTGTCCAGCTCGTGAAGCGCGATCTCATCGAACGGTATCGAGGCCGATGGGTAGCCGTTGACGAGTCCGGCGACGTTGTCGCTGACGCCGATGAGCTCGCCCCCCCCCCTTCTTGAGCGCTTGGCCGAGCTCGGGCTCCCTGCTGACACCGTCCAGCGTGTCCCTGGCGTCGGCGAGCCGATCTTCGTCGGGCTGAGCTGACTCACCCCTTGCTCACAGTGGAGTCGAGCTGGGTCTATCCCCACCGAGACCTCGGAGAGCCGCTCCACGTGGATGGCTCACCCGTCATCAGACCAGTCGTTCCGCTCGTCGTCGCTCCCGGACTGCCGGCGGTGCTGGGCGTGATCGACTCTGGTTCTCTGGTTCTCTGGTGTCGGTGGCGAACGCCGATCTGTTCGGTTGGCTCGGTATCGACATCGAGCAAGCCGAACCGGTCTACGAGATGTCGTTGAGCGTCGCTGGTGGCTTCGAGTCGACACCGGTTTTCGAGGTCGAACTGCGTCTGCGGGCGCCGAGTGATGGACATGCCGGTTCGATTCCATGGCGGCTCGAACTGGGCGCCAGGCGACGGTGGCGACTGCCGTTCGCCGTACTGCTCGGTCAGCGAGGCTGGTTCGACCGTCTCCCGACTCGAATCGACGCCACGACCTCGACCATCGAGATCTGACACTTGTGTTCGTCAGGGTGCGGTGAGACGGTCGGCGAGGGCGAGCATCTGACGGCCGACCGGTTGCAGATCGATCTTGGTGGCCGACAGACCGGTCGACACGCGCTCGACGACTCCCCACTCGAAGATTCCCGTGGCGTCGAGTCCACATCGCTCGGCCATCCACAATGCGGTCGCTGCGGGGTCGGCAGCGAGGGGCTCGTCGGGGTCTTCGCGCAGGATCACGCCGAGGTCGTACTCGGGCTCGGCGAGCAGGCCGTCGGGGTCGACGAGCTTGAAGCCGTCGCCGGCTTGGAGTGCGTTCCACTGCTGGACGTCGCCGTGCACGAGCACCGCCCGCTCGTCGTCGTGGGCATCG
>JANPCI010000271.1:0-1509 GCA_031430875.1 Actinomycetes bacterium
GCGTAGGTCTCGGCAAGTTGTTCGTCGATCCACGCCGACGTCACGACCACAGGCGCTTCAACCGCCTCAACCGCCAGGACGCCGACATTGCGGTGCCTCATCAGAGAGTTCTCGGTCATCAGCGGTCCTTTCCCATGGTGCTCAGAGCCTACGTCATCGTCGCCGCACGCGAGATGTCGCTCACGCGTGTCGCTTGCCCGAGATGGGTACGACTACGGTTCGCTCGTCATCTCACTGAGGGGGAATGGATGGAACTCGGGCCAGGCAAGGTTGCGGTTGTCACCGGAGCGGGAAGTGGAATCGGATTGGCGCTCGCCAACGCATTCGCCTCCGCAGGTTGTTCGGTGGTGCTCGCCGACGTTCAGGAGGACGCGCTCTCCGCAGCAGCAGTCGAAGTTGGGGCGCACGGCGTCGAAACCCTCACGGTCGTGACCGACGTCAGCAAAGCCGACCAAGTCGAGGCGCTCGCCGCAGCAACGATCGAGCGATTCGGCGCCGTCCACGTGGTGTGCAACAACGCCGGCGTCGGTGGAGCGGGCGATCCGTGGCTCGGCCCGATCGAGACCTGGGAGTGGGTGATGGGCGTCAACTTCTGGGGAGTCGTGCATGGCGTCCGTGCGTTCCTTCCCCATCTCGTCATGTCCGGTGGCGGCCACATCGTCAACACCGCCTCCATGGCCGGGCTGTATCCCCTCGCTGCGGCGCCATACGACGCAAGCAAGCACGCCGTGGTGGCACTGACGGAAGATCTCTACAACAGCGTGCAGGAAGCCCAGATGCCGATCGGGGTCAGCTGCCTGTGCCCGGGATGGGTCAAGACCGGGATCATGGAATCGGAACGCAACTGGCCCGACGAGTTCGGCGACGCTCCCGAGCGAGATGCGGCCGGGGAGATCGGTCTCGACTACTTCCGCCGAGCGGTCGCCGAAGGTATGCAGCCGGGAGCTGTGGCCGACCTGGTCGCGGACGCAGTCCGAGCCGAACGCTTTTGGGTGTTTCCGCATCCTGACTGGCTCGAGATTGCGGTCGAGCGGTTCCACAGCATCGGCGAACAACTGAATCCGTCGCAGCCCGAAGAGTTCCCAGGCCTGCCGCCACGCTCGCAGATGATGAGCGAAGTGATGGCCGCAATGATGGCTCCCCCGCCCGCCTGATTCAGCGGTCCGTCGGAGCCCCGGTCTTTCCGGACCCGACCCCAACAGACCGACCCGGTCTTTCCGGACCCGACCCCAACAGACCGGGACTCGCTCTCAGAGGCGATACGTGCGAGCGGCAGTGCCGCGGAGCATCGCGTCGCGCTCGTCGGCGCTGAACTCGGCCACCATCATCTTGAACGCGTTCCACACCACCCGGTACGACAGCGAGAAGCGGTCGACAGGGAAGTTCGACTCGAACATGCAGCGTTGCGGCCCGAACTGCTCGATCGTGTGCAGGTAGTACCGCTGTTGGGCCGCCACGAATTCGTCCGACGTCGGGGGCCGCTCGGCGGTATGCCAGCCAAAGCCGTTG
>JANPCI010000272.1:0-8530 GCA_031430875.1 Actinomycetes bacterium
GTGATGGTCTTGGAGACGCTGGCGATGCGGAAGAGATCGTTCGTGGACACTGCATCGAACGTGGCGGGGATCCGCGCTCCGAACGCCCCCTCGTGAACGATCTCACCGTCGATCGCAACTGCGACCGACACGGCGTCGGAACCGCCGCCGAGAACCGACCGCACGATCTCCTGGTCGAACGCCGCCCAGCCGGTTGGCGCGGCCGCGTCGGCCCCGTCCGGGGTCGCCGCACCCGGGAGCGGGGCGATCGTCACCCGGGTGACGTCGTAGCCGGGGAACGGCAACGGGTCACGTTCGGCGATGTCGAACAGCTCGGTGCTGGACGGCGCCGACTCACCGGGATCGGACAGTCCCTCCGATTCCGCCGTCGACGGCGAACAGCCGGCCGCGCCCGCTGCTGCCGCGGCGAGCACTGCGAAACAGCAGACTCTGGCAGAGCGGCGCATCTCGACATGATGACGCGCCGAACCTCGCCAGTTGCGGCACCCGCCCCCAACCGCGATGTTCGGCGACGGGTCAGCCAGCGGCAGGGAGCGATTGCTCGAGTGTGAGGACGGGGGCGAACAGGTCGCCGAATTCGGTGACACGTTCGAGCACGTCAGGGGCTTCGAAGCGCAGCTCGATGCCGGTGGCGACGCAGTGCTCGACCTCGTCCCACGTGACGGGGGTCGACACGGTCGGATCATGTCGGGCGCGCAGGGAATACGGCGCGATGGTGGTCTTGTGATGGGCGTTCTGGCTCCAGTCGACGAACACCTTCCCGGGACGCTCGACCTTGGCCATCACCGTGGTGACCCGCCCTGGCATCTGGCGTTCCATCAGCTGGCCGACGGCGAGCGCGAAGTCGGCTGCCGCCTCGTGCGTCACGCCCGGAGTGTTGAGCGGAACATAGAGCTGGAGGCCCTTCGATCCGGATGTCTTGCACCAGCCCTGCAGGCCGACCGAGTCGAGGACGGTCCGCACGCCCATGGCCACCTCACAGCACTCCACGATCGATGTCTCCGGGCCCGGATCGAAGTCGAACACCAGCGTGCGAGGAGTGTCAAGGTCGGCCGCGAGCGCCATCGGGGCGTGCAGCTCGATCGCTGCGAGGTTGGCCGCCCACACCAGGGCCGCCGGTTCCTCGATTCGGCAGTACTGGATGCCGCCGCGACGATCACCGGGGCCGAGCGCGACCGGCACCCAGTCGGGCCGGTGCGTGGGGCAACGCTTCTCGAAGAAGCCGTCCTTGTCGGTGCCGTCGGGATACCGCCGGAAGGTGATGCAGCGCCCCGCGAGGTGCGGGATGATCCATGGTGCGATGCGGGCGTAGTAATCGACGACCTCCGCCTTGGTGAACCCCGACGGATACAGGATTTTGTCGAGATTGGTGAGCCGTACGGCGCGGCCGTCGATGTCGACCTCGATCGGTGATGCCATCGTCGAGTGGATCAGCAGCGTCGAACCCGACGCCGGTCAGGCCGACTTCTTCTTGGCCGGAGCCTTCTTCGCGGGATGCCTCGTTCGGGCCTCTTTGGCAGCAGCAACGCTTGCTTCGAGTGCAGCCATGATGTCGATGACCTTGGGCTTCTCGGCCGCGGTCTCCGGCATCTCGAACTCCTCGCCGTCGGCCTTCATCTGGATCAGTGCCATGACCTCTTCGCGGTACTCGTCGCGGTACTTCTCGGGCTCGAAGTCGGCCGTCAGCGAGGCGACGAGACTCTCGGCCATCGCCACTTCCTTGTCATTCACCTCGATGGCGTCGAGGCCGTTCAGCTCCTCGATGTCGGACGGGTCGATCACCTCGTCGGCATAGGCGAGCGTCGACATCACGAGCCGGCCTTCCTCGGCCCGAATGGCCGCTGTGTACTGCTTGTTGCGCATCACGAACCGCCCGATCGCCACCTTGCCACTGGCCTCCATCGCACGAGCCAACAGAACGTAGGGCTTGGGTGGGCCATCGGGGGCAAGGTGGTAGGCGGTGTCGAAGTAGACCGGGTCGATGTCGGCGAGGTCGACGAACTCCTCGAGGTCGACCGACTTGGTGGCCGCGGGCATGAACGGTTCGAGATCGTCCGGATCGACGATCACATAGCGACCCTTGGAGATCTCGTAGCCCTTCACGATGTGGTCGTCGCCGACCTCCTCGCCCGTCTCGGCGTTGACCTTGCGGTAGCGGATGCGCGCCATGTTGCGCTCGTCGAGCTGGTTGAACGACACGCTTTGGCGCCGGACAGCGTGAAACAGCTTGACGGGGATCGCCACCAACCCGAACGAGATCGTTCCACTCCACACCGGCCGTGCCATGCCCAGAGTCAACCAGTCACACGGTGCCGGGTCAAACGTGACGAAATCAATGGCCGTCGGCCCAAACGTCACGTTTGACCCGGCACCGTGTGACGTTTTCAGGGGGTGGCGAGGATGGCGCGGGGGATGATGTCCATGCCGAAGCCAGTGAGGATCGCGAGGTACAGCAGCCCCGTGGCGGCCATGACCGCGGAGTAGTAACGCTCGCGCAAGGCAGCCTTGGTGACGAAGATCAGGATGATCGTGGTCAGCGCGCACATCACCCACATCCAGCCGAGCATCCCACCCCACCCATCGTCGACCGTCCCGGTCAGCACCGCGATCATGCCCGTCGGCAGCAACATCACGAACACCTCGGCCGGCCACAACCACCGCAGAGCGTCGACCATCTCGTTGAGCAGTACCCGTGGCAGTCCGGGTTGCGTGAGATACCAGTGCCCGAGCAGCATGCCGTCGGACAGGGCCCCGATGAACGCGGCGCCGACGAGCGTGCGAGCAATCGCCACACCGGTGTTCCCGCCCGCATCGAGTGCTGCCGCGAGCAGACCGATCGCGCCGACGAGCGCCGGAAGGAGGTCGAGAATCGGGGGAAACTCGGGCCCTACCGGCGAGTCGGCACCACGCTCGTCGACCGGCGCATCGACGGTTCGTTCGATGCCAGTCATCGCCGCGACGCGCTCGCTGCGACGGTCGTATTCGGCCTTCGCTCCGCTCACTCCGGCCGCCTTGCGACGCACCGACACCACGAGGGCGAACAGGCAGGTGATCATCACGCCGACCGACGCCGCTTCGCGAACGGGGACAACCCCGAACGCCAGCCCGGCCGCCAGCGCACCGGCGGCGAAACAGAAGTAGACACCCCGCAGCAGCCAGCCATACCCGAGGCTGGCGATGCGACGCCGGGTCGTGAACCAGCAGAACAGCATGCCGCCGGTCGCCCACTGCAGGAGCACGGTGGCGGCATCGAGGCTGATCACGTTGGACAACGGTAACGCCGTAGCCTGACGGCGCCATGGCCACCTCCCGCCTGAATGCCAGTCGATCCAGTTCGCTCGCGCTCGTTGCGCTGCTGATTGGTGCGTGGGCGCTGATGGCATGCGCAACAGGTCCACGTCCGAGCTTCGACGCCGACCAGCCGCTCCTTGCGTCAACCGGAGATCCTGGCATCGACGCCGTCCTCGACCGGCTCGATGCGGTCGGCCTCGAGAGGTTCACGGCGGGGTACACAATCCTCACGCGACTCGGTGGTCTGGAGTCGACGGCGACCGTCGTACAAGCCGACAACAGCCGACGCTCGGTGACCCTGAACGATGTCCGCTATCTGGACGGGACGGGGAACGCAGCGACATGCAACCTGACGACGGACGAGTGTGAGGCGACGATCAACGATGCTCGCACGAGTGACATCCAGGTGACCCACGACTTCTACGGATCGAGCATCGCACGCCGTCTACGCGTCGACGCGGGCCGTCGCCTCGACAACGCTCGCGCCTACGAGAGCACGATCGCCGGGCAAACCGCGACGTGCGCCGACGTGCCGGTTTCCGGCGGAACCAAGACCTATTGCGCCCTCGACTCGGGTGTCCTGGCCCGCTACGACGGCGCCGATCTGGTGATCGAACTCGTCACGGTGTCCGACGTGCCCGACGAGACGCAGTTCGCCACGAACTGAACGCACGATCGGCCACCCCCGATTCGTGTGAGCGACAACACCGACTTCGTGCGTCGTTGCTCACACAAACGGCGGCGTGCGGTTCGGGGTCAGGCGTTGACGCTGACGAGGTCGTGGACGGAGTTGTTGAGTGCGACCGGGCCAGTGTGCGTGGCCACGACGATGTCTTCGAGCCGCATGCCCCACCTGCCCGGAATGTAGATGCCGGGCTCGACGCTGTATGCATGTCCTGCTTCGAGCGCCACGGTGTTGCCCTCGACGATGTACGGGTCTTCGTGCTCCTCCATCCCGATGCCGTGGCCGGTACGGTGGATGAAGAAGTCGCCGTACCCGGCATCGTCGATGACCGCACGGGTCGCCCGATCGACATCTTCACACGAGGTCCCGACCAGCCCGGAAGCCACGCCCACACGTTGCGCTTCATGGAGCACGGCGTACGCCTCGGCAACGTCGGCGGGTGGTTCACCGGTGAAGACGCAGCGAGTGGTGTCGGAGCAGTACCCGGCCATCGTGCCGCCGAAGTCACACAGGACGATTTCGTTCTCGCGGATCACACGTGATCCGGCGTGATGGTGGGGGCTGGCGGCGTTCTCGCCGGCTGCCACGATGGCGAAGTTCACCTTGTCGTGGCCTTCTTCGATGATCCGGCGACTCAGATGTGCCGACACCTCGGCTTCGGTACGGCCGACCAACGGGATCTCGCCGCGCTGCAACTCGCCGGCGATGCGATCGACGGCCGCACCGGCTGCGGTGAGTGCATCGATCTCGGCGGCGTCCTTCGACATGCGCAGCGGGCCGACCACGTCGACCGCCCGGGTGTACTGCGCCCCTGGCATCTGCGGGAGTAGTTCGACGAGAAAGCGCGCCCACATCTGATCACCCACGGCGATGCGCGAGGAGCCGGCGGCGAGCCGGGCGACAATTGCCGTGGGATCCTGCGTTTCAGCCCACGGAAGGAGGTCGAAGGCCCCTGCCACTTCACGCACTCGCGGCGCCTCGAGTGCCGGGATGATCATCGTGGCTCCGGAGGTGCGGGGCACGACCAGCATCGTGAGACGCTCCAACGGCATCGCCGTGTATCCGGTGAGATATGGCAGGTCGTGGCCGACCGATAGCAGCAAGGTGTCGATGTCATGTTCGGCCATTGCCTGACGTACCCGGGCCAGGCGGTCGAGGTACACGGACGAATCGACGGTGGCTCCGCTCATCGCTTCAGTCTGCCAGCCCTCCCCGCCCCTGCCCTCGCTCACCTGAGCGTTTGTGTTGCAGTTCTGTTGGCCCGTCCCAACCAAACTGTCACGCAAACAACTGGGTCTGGGGGCAGGCGCAGGGGCAGGGGCAGGGGCAGGCGGGTGGGCGGGCAGGCAGGCAGGCAGGCAGGCAGGCAGGGGAATAGATCCTGGTGGAGGTCGTTGCACCTCCCATGCTCGACGACACCGCCGCTGAGACGGCATCTTCCACCAGGCAGATCGAGTTCTATTGGAGGCCTGGCTGCGGGTTCTGCTCGATGCTGCAACGAAAGCTCGACCAACTCGGAATCGAACGTGTCGAGAGAAACATCTGGGACAACGCCGACGACGCCGCCACCGTGCGTCGCCATGCGAACGGCAACGAGACGGTTCCCACGGTCGTCATCGGTGACACCGGATTCGTCAATCCGTCCGCCGGCCAGCTCGTCGACTTCCTCGCCGAACACCACCCCGACCTGCTCCCGATGGGTCTCGCGCCATCGCAACCCCACGGAGCGAGTCGTCTCGCCGACAAAGTGTTCGGGTGACCCATAGCCACGTCGGTGCACGGCGGGTACTGTCGAGCACATGAGCGATCCTCGACTTGTCGGGACCGAGATCGTCGACTCGGTCCTCGACACCATCGGCAACACGCCGCTCGTGCGGCTCAAGCGACTCACTGAGCTCGAGGGCATCGAGTGCGTGTTCGCCATGAAGAACGAGAGCACCAACCCGGGCGGGTCGGCCAAAGACCGCCCGGCGCTCGAGATGATCCTCGCGGCCGAACGTGAGGGCCTCTTGCAACCCGGCGGCACGATCGTCGAGCCCACCAGCGGCAACACGGGCGTCGGACTCGCAATCGTCGCAGCTCAGCGGGGCTACAAGTGCGTGTTCGTGATGACCGACAAGGTGGCCCCCGAGAAGGTCTCGCTGCTCAAGGCGTACGGTGCCGAGGTGGTCGTGTGCCCGGTGGCAGTCGAGCCGAGCGATCCCACGAGCTACTACAGCGTCGCCGAACGTCTCACCCATGAGCTCGGCGCGTTCCGCCCGAACCAGTACCAGAACCCTCACAACCCCACGTCTCACGAGTTGACCACGGGTCCGGAGATCTGGCGCCAGACCGGTGGCCGAATCACCCACTTCGTCGCCGGCGCCGGAACATGCGGTTCGATCACCGGCGTGGCCCGTTACCTCAAGTCGATGAATCCCGACATCAAGATCATCGCTGCCGATCCCGAGGGCTCCGTTTTCTCCGGCGGCTCGGGACGGCCGTACCTGGTCGAAGGCGTCGGAGAGGATTTCTTCCCGGCTGCGTGGGCTCCCGAACTGCTCGACGACATCATCGCCATCAGCGATGAGGAGAGCTTCCTCACGGCTCGGTACGTCTCCGAACGCGAGGGCATCCTGATCGGTGGATCCGGCGGGATGGCCGTCGCTGCGGCCCTCAAGGTCGCGAAAGCCGCCGGCCCGGATGACGTCGTCGTGGTGTTCAATCCCGACTCGGGCCGCGGCTACCTGTCGCGCATCTTCGACGACGCATGGATGGCCAACTTCGGGTTCCTGCGAGAGTGCGACCAGTGCGTCGGCGCGGTGCTCGACACCCGCAATGCGTCGATCGAGAACCTGCTCTACGTGAATCCGCAGCAACTCGTCTCCGAGGCGATCGAATTGATGCGGTCAACCGGTGTGAGCCAGCTACCGGTCTGCAAGAACACGCCGCCGTTCGCGGCCGCCGAGGTGTCGGGCTCGATCGATGAACTCGAGTTGATGGAAGCCATCCACCGCGACCCGGGAGTCATGTCGACCCCGGTCGAAAAGGTGATGGGACACAAGCTCCCCACCATCGGTGTCGGCCAGAAGCTGGAACTGGCCGTCGAAATGCTCGAGTCGGCACCGGCGCTACTGGTGCTCTCGGGAGGGCGCCCGCTGAGCGTGCTCACCCGCACCGACGTGCTCGCCTACTTCAGCGCCGTCGCCGACGCTGCGCTCGACGGAGCCCAGGGTGGGTGACGTCGAGGCATCGACCAGGCACGCATTCGCCACGCGAGCCATCCATGCCGGACAGGATCCCGACCCCACCACGGGGGCGGTGGTCACTCCGATCTCGTTGTCGACCACGTTCGCCCAGGAGGGTGTCGGCCGGCACAAGGGATTCGAGTACTCGCGTTCGGGCAACCCCACTCGCTCGGCGCTCGAAGCGCAACTGGCGTCGCTCGAGGAGGCCAAACACGGCCTCGCCTTCGCGAGCGGGCTGTCGGCGGAGGACAACATCCTGCGCTTGTTGCGGCCTGGCCAGCGGACCCTGCTGGGCAACGACGCCTACGGCGGCACGTTCCGTTTGATCGCCAAGGTGTGGGGCCCTCTCGGGTTCCCGTGGTCGGCCGTTGATCTCACCGATCTCGACGCGCTGCGCTCCACCTGGCCCGACGATGTCGGACTCGTCTGGCTCGAGACCCCGACCAACCCGCTCCTCACCTGCTTCGACATCGAAGCGATCGCCGAGATCGCCCACAACCGTGGCGCGATCGTGGTCGTCGACAACACCTTCGCCACGCCGTACCTCCAGCAACCACTCACGCTCGGCGCCGACATCGTGGTGCATTCGGCAACGAAATACCTTGGTGGCCACAGCGACGTCATCGGTGGGTTCGTGGCGGTCAACGACGACGAGCTGGCCGAGCGGCTGCGGTTCACCCAGAACGCTGCCGGCGCTGTGCCGGCGCCGTTCGACTGCTACCTCGTCATGCGCGGGGTCAAGACCCTGGCGGTCCGCATGGACCGCCATTGCGAGAATGCCCGCGCCGTCGTCGATCTGCTCGTTGACCACCCCGCCGTCGACCGAGTGCTGTACCCACAACTTCCCGATCACCCCGGTCACGCAGCAGCAGCGAAGCAGATGCGCGACTTCGGCGGGATGGTGTCGTTCACCGTCGCCGCAGGCATGGATGCCGCAATGGCCGTCGCCGCGTCCACCGAGGTTTTCACGCTGGCCGAGTCGCTCGGCGCCGTCGAGAGTCTCATCGAGCACCCAGGTGCGATGACGCACGCTTCGGCCGCCGGATCACCGCTCGAGGTGCCCGACAACCTCGTGCGGCTGTCGGTGGGTATCGAGGACGCCGGCGATCTCGTCGCCGACCTCGAACAGGCGCTCGATCGCCTGGGGTGACCCGATGAACCCCGCACCGATCAACCATCCGATCGTCGTCGCGGCCAACCGGCTCCCGGTGATGCGGACCGACGAGGGATGGGCTCCGAGCCCCGGCGGCCTCGTGCGCGCGCTGCTTCCCATGCTGCGCGACACCGGTGGCACGTGGGTCGGCTGGACCGGCGATCCCGACGACGA
>JANPCI010000273.1:0-3619 GCA_031430875.1 Actinomycetes bacterium
CAGGCCCCCGTAGCTCAGCTGGACAGAGCAAGTCCCTTCTAATGACAAGGTCGCACGTTCGAATCGTGCCGGGGGCGCTGTAGCCTGTCACGGCGCTGCGTCCACCCGCAGCCCCCACCCCCCGATCAGGCGAGGTTCTGCGTGAAGTTCAAGAAGGGCGAAACCGTCATCTATCCCCAGCATGGCGCATGTGTCGTCATGGGGACCAAGAAGATGGAGTTCTTCGGCGAGAAGCAGGACTATCTGATCCTCAAGACGGTCATCAACGAGATGACCCTCAAGGTGCCGATCTCCAGCACCGACGAAGTCGGCGTTCGACCGCCCGTGTCGGCTGACGAACTGGAAGACCTCGTGGCCGTGCTCGCGAAGCCCGACCCGCGCGTGCCGTCGAACTGGAGCCGTCGCTTCAAGAACCACCAGGAGAAGCTCAAGAGCGGCGACGTGTACCAGGTCGCCGAAGTGGTTCGTAACCTCGCGGCCCGTAACCGTGATGCGTCGCTCTCGGCGGCCGAGCGCACCATGTACGAGCGGGCCAGGGTGAATCTCATCTCCGAGATCTCGCCGGCGTTGAAGGTGTCGGCCGAAGAAGCCGAGGCCTACCTCGACGATGCGCTCGCCAAGGGTGTGCTCAAGGCTCCGCCCGCCGAAGCCAAGAAGAAGAAGTAGATATCACAACAGGGGTCAGACCCCTTTTGTGATGCTCTGGAGCGAGAAGCGGACCGTCACCGGAAGGTGGTCGGAGATGGCCACCCAGTCGGTTCCTCCACTGGGCACGCTGACCGACACGTCGGTGGCGTCGGCCGGCAGCAGGACGTGATCCAGCAACTGCGTTGGTTGCTGTGACGGGTTGGTGTTCGACGGCACCACATGCTCGATACCCGGGAGCGCGTCGACGATCGTTGGATCGTCAGCGTCGTTGAAGTCACCGGCCACGATCGCCGGAGGATCGTCGCCGATCGCCGCGACGATTTCGCTCACCCGCTCCGCTTCGAACCTGCGGGAGTCCGCATCCTCGTGCGGAGACAGGTGCAGGTTGTAGATCATCATCATGCTGCGGTCGGCTCGGCCGATGAGCGCCCACTGGGCGATCCGGCGCCTCCAGCTCCGCATTGGCTGTTCGTCGGAGATCTCGGTGTGCCCGGCGGCGTCGAGGAGGTGCGGCGTCATGATCGCCATCCCCTCCGAACGCCACCACATCACCGTCGTATACGGCGAGTGCTTCAGCGCCCACGAGTAACGCATCGACAACGCTGCGCCGAGCGATTCCGCTTGGCCCTTGCGGACCTCCTGGATCACCACGATGTCGGGCGACTCGGCTCGAATCGCCGCGGCGACCGCTTCGATATCGGGACGCTCCGACCCGTGCACGTTCCACGTCAGGACGCACCACGGCGCCGTCTGTTCATCCTCCACGACGGGCAGTGTCGCGCGTCGACGCCGGCGTGCCAGACTCGGCGACCATGAGCAGGATCGCATTTCTCGGACTGGGTGTGATGGGCGCTCCGATGGCCCGTCATCTGGCCAAGGGTGGCCATGAGGTCGTGGTCTACAACCGCACGGCGGCCAAGGCGCTCGCCTGGGTGGCGCTCAACGGGAATCAAGCGGCGCCGACACCGGCCGAGGCAGCTGTCGATGCTGACTTCGTTGCGCTGTGCGTCGGCAACGACGACGACGTTCGAGAGATCGTCCTCGGTCCTTCCGGGGCCCTTGCGGCGATGTCGGCCGGGTCGGTGCTGATCGACCATACGACGGCGTCGGCCGGTGTTGCACGTGAACTCTCCGGGGCGGCCGCCGAACTCGGCATCGGATTCGTCGATGCCCCGGTGTCGGGCGGACAGGCGGGCGCCGAGAGCGGTCAGCTCACGGTGATGTGCGGATGCGATGACGTCGAGGTGTTCGACCGGGCCGCCCAAGTCATCGACGCCTACGCCAAGTCGTGTGTCCAGCTGGGGCCCGCCGGTGCTGGACAGCTCACCAAGATGGTCAACCAGATCTGCATCGCCGGAGTCATCCAGGGTCTGGCCGAGGGTGTGAACTTCGCCAAGCTCGCCGGCCTCGATGTCGACCAGGTCGTCGAGGTGATCGGCAAGGGGGCGGCACAGAGCTGGCAGATGGACAATCGGGCCCGCACCATGGCTGCCGACGAATTCGAGTTCGGGTTTGCCGTCGAGTGGATGCGTAAGGATCTCGGCATCGTGCTCGATGAAGCGAACCGCAATGGGGCTCGACTGCCGCTGACAGCGCTTGTCGACCAGTTCTACAAGCAGGTTGTCGCGATGGGCGGCGACCGGTGGGACACGAGCAGTCTCATCCGCCTGTTGCACCCGTGACCGTCAACGCCCGAACCGTCACCCCCGGGTGAAGTGCTCCTGGGCGAAGGCATAGACACCCTGGTTGTGGGAGAACTCGATGGTGTTTCCGTCGGGGTCGGTCACCATGCAGATGTAGCCGATAGGCGCGGGAAGTTCCATCGGGCCTGACGCGAGCCAGCCACCGGCCTCGGCAATCGCCGCGATCTCATCGATGTCGGTGTGCTCGGCGAGCTCGAACCCGAGGTGAGCGAACGGCCCGATCGGCGTGGGGCCGGTCTCGGGAAACGGCTCGTGGCCCGGGTGGAACTGCGCGAAGACGAGGATGAACGGCGCGTCGGGACTGTCGGGATGGCCGAGCCAGGCGCCGAAGCCGTTGGCGTCCTCCCGGCGCTCCAACAGCTGCAGGGGGGTGTGGGTGATGTACCACTGGATCATCGCGTCGATATCGCGAACTCTGAGTGCGAGATGAGTCCAACGGGGAAGACCGGCCACGTCGCCGAACCTAGTCGTCGTGGTGGCGCACGCCATGAACGGAAGGCCGGGCGTCGGGCCGAACCCGTCACCGCAGCGACAACTCCATCCGGTCGACGCCACGGATGGTCAGCCGATCGCGGAACGTTGGCTCGGTCACCAGATCGATCTGATCGAACCGACGGATCAGGCGCCCCAGCACAACGGTGGCCTCGAGCCGCGCCAGCGACGCCCCGAGGCAGTAGTGGACTCCGGCAGCGAACGCGAGATGCCGGTTCGCGTTCGTTCGGTCGAGCCGGAGCGCGTGCGGGTCGTCGAAGACCGCCGGATCGTGGTTGGCGGCACCGAGCACCGTGAGCACCAAGGTGCCGGGCTCGATGTCGACCTTCTGTGGCCCCTCCCCGAACGACATCGGCGTCATTGCGACTCGCGCGGTGTGTTGCACCGGGCCGTCGTAGCGCAGGAGCTCGTCGATGGCGTTCGCATCGAGCGACGGATCGCGTCGCCACCGATCGAGTTCAGCCGGATTGCGCAGCAACGCCAGCATTCCGTTGCCGATCAGGTTGACGGTGGTCTCGTGGCCCGCGACGTACAGCAGCACGACGAACGACAGCAACTCCTCGGTCGTCAGCCGGTCGCCGGCCTCCTCGGCGACGATCAATCCCGACAGGACGTCGGTTCCGAGCTTCTTGCGACGTGCCTCCACGACGTCGACGAGGTACGGGCCCATCTGTGCCAGCGCGCCCTCAGCGGCGTCGAGCGTCTCCAGCGTGGTCGTCGGTTCGAGCGCGGCGGTCAGGAGCTGGCCCCACTCGCGCATCTCCTCGGATCGATCC
>JANPCI010000274.1:0-11265 GCA_031430875.1 Actinomycetes bacterium
CGGACGACGACCGGCGAGTTCAACATCTGGGCCGACCCCGAAGCGGCGACCATCGTGTTCGGCTACGGCGGCCGACTCGTGATGGCGGGCCTCGACGTGACCCACCAGTTCCAGGCGACCCCGGAACGTGTTGCTCGAATCGCAGCACTCCCCGGAGTGCTCGCCGCTGTCTTCGCCGACCTGTTCGCATTCTTCAGTGCCAACTATCTCTCCCGCCACGACCCCGGCTCCATCGACGGCGCGGCGGTGCACGATCCGCTCGCGGTGCTTGCGCTCACACATCCGCAGCTGTTCGAGCGCGTCGAGCGCCACGTGGCAATCGAGACTCGCGGCGAGCTCACCCGGGGAATGACCGTGATCGACCAACGCACCATCCTCGAGCGTCAGCCCGCGAACTGTGAGGTGTTGACAACCGTCGACGCTGAAGCCGGCTTCGACCTCCTCGTCGACGCCGTCGCCCACTTCTCCAGCTGATCGAGCCCCCTCGTAGGGTCGCTGCATGCGCGCTGCCGTGATGACGAACTGGGAACTCCGCGTCGACGACATCGACACCCCGACCGCCGGGCCCGGCCAAGTACTCACGAAGGTGTTGTCGTGTGGGATCTGCGGCAGCGACCTCCACATGCTGGTGCATGGTGAGGAGTCACGTCGGCTGGCCGACGAACTCGCAGACGACGAGCCTCGCGACCCGTCCGCCGCGGTGATGTTCACCCCCGCCCACGACATGGTCATGGGCCATGAGTTCTGCTGTGAGGTCGTCGACTTGGGCCCTGGTGTCGAGAACCTGCAGGTTGGCGACGTCGTGGTGTCGATGCCGGTCGCATTCGATGCTGCCGGAGTGCACCCGCTCGGCTTCTCGAACATCTACCCCGGCGGGTACGCCGAGTACATGGTGCTCAACGAACTCCTGGCGATGAAGGTCCCCGAGGGGCTCCCTCATCGGATGGCGGCGCTCACCGAGCCGCTCGCGGTCGGCGTCCATGCAGTCGCCAAGTCGGGAATTGCTTCGGGCGACGCGGCCATCGTGATCGGTCTCGGACCCGTCGGGTTGGCCTGTATCGCCGCGATGAAGCTGCTCGGCATCGGCCCGATCGTCGGTGCCGACTTCTCGCCGGCGCGTCGGGCCCTCGCCGAACACCTCGGTTGCGACGAGGTCGTCGACCCCAACGAGGAGACGGCGATCCGCGCCTGGCGCCGCATCGACGGCACCAAGCCGCTCGTCGTGTTCGAAGCCGTCGGTGTGCCAGGGATGATCGAGCAGACGATGCGTATGGCTCCGAAGGGCAGCCGGATCCTGATTGTCGGCGCCTGCATGCAGGAAGACCACATCCATCCCATGCTCGGCGTCGGCAAGGAACTGTCGTTGCAGTTCGTGCTCGCGTACGAGCCCCACGAGTTCGTGGCCGCGCTCGATGCCATCGCCACCGAACGAGTCGACCTCGCTCCGCTACTCACCGGCACCGTGACGATCGACGGCATCCCGCAGGCATTCACCGACCTCGGCAATCCCGAAGCGCACGCCAAGATCCTCGTCGAGCCGTAGCGGCGGACAGTTCCTACAGTGATGGCGTGACCGACACCTTCCCCCGCCAGTACGCCCGAACCCAGCGCCTCACGCTGGGCGAGCCGCGCAACGTCACGGTGTCGCCCGATGGCCGACGGGTCGTGTTCCTACGCAGCTCGAATGGCAGCGACCCGGTGAACTCGCTGTGGGTGCTCGACACCGAGCGCGGTGACGAACGCCTCGTCGCCGATCCTCGCGCGTTGCTCGCAGCCGACAGCGATGAGGGTCTCCCGGCCGAGGAGCGTGCCCGGCGCGAACGAGCCCGCGAGGGCGCCGGCGGAATCACGTCGTACGCAACGGATGCATCCTGCACCGTCGTTGCGTTCGCACTCGGCGGACAGCTCTTCGCCGGTGGGTTGTTGTCGGGGCAAGCCCGTGCACTCGCGGTCACCGGGCCGGTGTTCGACCCGCGTCCCGACCCGCTCGCCCGCCGCGTCGCCTACGTGAGCGGCGCGGCGCTCCGTCTCGGCGAACTCGACGGGTCGTCACGAGTACTCGTCGGTGACGGTGAGTCCGACACCGTCAGCTGGGGCAGCGCCGACTTCATCGCCGCCGAGGAGATGGGGCGATTTCGCGGTTTCTGGTGGAGCCCTGACGGTGACACCCTCGCCGTCTGTCGGGTCGACGCCGCTGCTGTCGGTGAATGGGTGATCGCCGATCCGGCTCATCCCGATCGGGCGGCCACGACCGTTCGTTATCCCTCCGCCGGCACGCCGAACGCCGATGTCAGCCTCCACCTCATCGGCCTCGATGGATCGCGTACCGCCGTCGACTGGGATCGCGACTTCTTCCCGTATCTCGCCTCGGTGACCTGGACGGCGGCCGGGCTCGTGATGCTCGTGCAGTCGCGCGATCAGCAGGGTTCGATGGTGCTGCGCGTCGACGTCGGCGACGGATCCACCCGTGGCGCAACCACCGTGCTGGCACACGACTTCGACGACGCCTGGGTCGAGTTGGTGCCCGGTACGCCGGCGCTGCTCGCTAATGGTCGTCTCGTTCACGCCGCTGATCGCGACGGAACACGACGACTCACGATCGACGACGAGCCGGTCACGCCGGTCGAACTCCAGGTGCGCAGCGTGCTCTCGACCACTGGCGACGGGGTCGTCTTCCAGGCCAATCCGATCGATGATGCAACCCAGATGCACGTTTGGCGATGGGACGGCACCGACCTCCAACCGGTCGCCGACTCACCCGGTGTCCACACTGCCACGGTCGGCGGCCCGACGACCGTCGTTCGCACCGCCGCGATCGATACGCCGGGCTCATCCACCGAGATCCGCCGATCTGACCGTGACTCGATCACGATCGAGTCGCTCGCCGAAGGGCCGCTCGTGTCACCCAATGTCTCGATCCTGCACGTGGGTGAGCGCCATCTGGCCACGGCCGTGCTGTTCCCCCACGATCACGACGGCACGCCCCTGCCGGTGCTCCTCGACCCGTACGGGGGGCCGCACGCGCTGCGCGTCACGCAGTCGCGCAACGCCTACCTCACGTCCCAGTGGTTCGCCGACCAGGGGTTCGCCGTCATCGTCACCGATGGGCGCGGCACGCCCGGGCGTGGCAGCGAGTGGGAGCGCGCGGTGCACGGTGACCTCGCATCGAGTCCGCTCGATGACCAGGTCGAGGCGCTCCACGCCGTTGCCGAAGAAGTCGGGGGACTCGACCTCAGCCGAGTGGCGATCCGCGGCTGGAGCTTCGGCGGCTACCTCGCGGCGCTCGCTGTGCTACGTCGGCCCGACGTGTTCCATGCCGCGATCGCCGGTGCACCGGTCACCGAATGGCGGCTGTACGACACGCACTACACCGAGCGGTACCTGGGTGATCCGGCCGATCGCCCCGATGCCTACGAGGCGAGCTCACTGTTGCCCTTGGCTCCCGACCTCACCCGCCCCCTGCTGCTGATTCATGGTCTGGCCGATGACAACGTTGTCGCCGCGCACACCCTGCAGCTGTCGTCGGCACTCCTCGCCGCCGGCCGTCCACACGAGGTCCTCCCCCTCGTCGGCGTCACCCACATGACGCCGCAGGAGACCGTGGCGGAGAACCTGCTCCTCCACCAGTTGGACTTCCTCCGACGATCACTTCCCCGGACCAACAACTGACCGGTCTTTCCGGACCCGACCCCAACAGACCGGCCCGGTCTTTCCGGACCCGACCCCAACAGACCGAGCCAGCCGTCAGGGCTGCTGTGCAACCGCGATGCGATCAAGGCCGGCGAGGTCGGGGTGGACCGCGACCTCCTGAAAGCCGGTCGCGAGCAGCAGGTTGGCGACGGCGTCGCCCTGGTCGGCGCCGATCTCGAGCACCAGCCAACCTCCGGAACGAATCCGCTCCGGCGCACCGACGATGATCCGGCGGATGTCGTCGAGCCCGTCGGCGCCGGCGAACAGTGCGGTAGCCGGTTCCCAGTCGCCGACGATCGCTTCGAGGTCAGGCGAGCCCGCGGCCACGTACGGGGGATTCGAGACGATCACGTCGAAGCGGAGGTCGTCGGGCAGCGCATCGAACCAGGAACCGTGGGCCACGCGCACGTTGACACCCGCCCGACCGAGGCCGGCGATGTTTGCCCGCGCCACATCGAGCGCGTCAAGGCTGATGTCGGTGATCCAGACCGTCGTGCCCTCGAGTGGGAGTTCGTGAGCGAGCGACAGCCCGATGGCGCCCGAGCCTGTTCCGAGGTCGGCAACGACACGCGTCGGACCAACCTCCGCGGCCTTCGCCAACGCTACGTCGGCAACCAGTTCGGTCTCGGGCCTGGGGATCAGCACCCGCCGGTCGACGGCGAGGGTGATCCGGCGGAAGCTCCACTCACCCAGGACGTACTGCAACGGTTCGCCCGTGCCCAACCGGGCGGTCATGGCGTCGAGGTGGGCGACCATGCGCACCGTTGCCGCTTCATCGAGTCGGGCGAGGAACTCGTCACCATCGACCGATCCGGACGCAACCTCACACAGCCATCGCGCTCGCGCACGGTCACCGACCAGCTTGGTCGTCTCCAGCCACAACTCGCGCCACGTGACCGCGTTACCGTCATCGCTGACTGCATCAGCGGGCACTGCGTCGGTCGACACGTCACTCACCGTCGGCGAGGAGTCGGGCCCGCTCCTCTGCGGCCAGGGCGTCGACGACCACTTGGAGATCACCGGCCAGGATCGCCGCGAGGCGATACACCGTGAAGCCGATGCGATGGTCGGTGACGCGGTTCTCCTTGTAGTTGTAGGTGCGGATCTTCTCGCTGCGACCTCCACCGCCAACCTGCGATCGACGCTCGGCCGACAGCTCGTCGCTGCGTTCGCGTTCGGCGAGTTCGAAAAGTCGAGCCCGCAGTACGAGCATGGCCCTCGCCTTGTTCTGGAGCTGCGATCGTTCGTCCTGCATCGACACCACGACGCCCGTCGGACGGTGCGTGATACGAACGGCCGAGTCGGTGGTGTTGACGCTCTGACCACCGGGACCGCTGGCGCGGAAGACGTCGATGTCGAGGTCACGATCGTCGATCTGGACGTCGATCTCGTCGACTTCGGGCAGCACCGTCACAGTCGCAGATGACGTGTGGATACGTCCCTGGCTCTCGGTCGCCGGCACCCGCTGTACCCGATGCGGACCACCTTCGAACTTCAAGTTGCGCCATGCGGTCGCGCCACTGACCTCGACGGTGATGTCGTTGAAGCCTCCCATGTCGCTCGGCGATGACGACAGTGTCGTCATCTTCCACCGATTGGCCGTCGCATAGGCGTGGTACATCTCGTAGAGATCCCGGGCGAAGAGGTTGGCCTCCTCCCCACCCTCGGCCCCGCGGATCTCCAAGATCACGTTCTTGCCATCGTGCGGATCGGTCGGCAGCATCAGCTCGCGCAGTTCGTCTTCGATTGCCGTCACCTCGGCAGTAGCGGTGTCGATCTCGTCGACGAGCATGTCGCGCTCGTCGCCCGTGGCGCCGCTGAGCATCTCACGGGCCGCGTCGGCGTCGGCCTGACGCGCCTCGTGCCGCCGGTACGCCTCGACGACCGGACCGAGTTCGTTGTACCGCATCGACAGGCGACGCAACTGGCCGGAATCAGCCAGCACCTCCGGGTCGGAGAGTTGCTGTTCGAGGGTCTCGTATTCGTCGACGACGTGAGCGAGGCGGTCGAACATGGCGAGTCGAGGCTACTGGTCGAAGCCGTCGGGCCTTGGCGAACGTCGTTCAGACGGTACGGATCTCGACCGGCGTGGCGAGCTGGCCGAGCAGGTCGAGCGTGATGGGCAACCGGTCGCGTTCCTTGAGCGCAACGATCACCGGTTCGTTCGACATCGACTGCACATCGGCGACGAAGCCGACGAGGTCGACGTCGACGCCCACCGAGCACACGATGGTATGCACCCGTCCGTCGGCAGCCACGGCGCTCGCTACGCACGGAATCGGATCCTTGAGGTTCGGGCGAGGCAGCGGCGGCTGCGTCGGGGAGACGCTCGCCATGCCGACGAGGTGTGGTTCCTGTTCGAGCCGCCACCGGAGATACCGCTCCTGGCCCAAGCGGTTGAGCGGGTGTTGCGGTGCATCGGGTGAGCGATAGATGGCGACGGACTCGACCACCGACGCGAGCGCCTCGACCGTCGGAATGCCACCATGGATCAATCGGAACGCCTCGCGGTCGTTGGCACCGACCCCTACTTCAAGGTGCACCCCGTCGATCGATGCGAACAGCGCCGGGTCGATGTCGCCCAATTCGGCGATGTGGCCGATGGTCGGTTCGTCGACCACGCGGCACACCTCCAACCCGTACACCTCGCCGAAGACCACCCCGTGTTCCACATTCGCAATGGCGCCGGCGTCGGCAATCATGTCGATCAGCGCAAGGTGTTCAGGCGTCGGCACAACCGGCTCGGCGATGGGCTCCGGCACCGCCGGCAACAACGTGCGATCCTGCGCCAACCACACTGCGACGGGGAACCCGAGCCGCGCCGCCCGTCGTGCGAGCAGACCGGTGTCGGCCACGGCCACCACATCGAGCGACGTTGCATCGTGGCGCAGCGCCCAGGCGAGCGCGCCGCCGAGGGCCCGCGATGCATCACCCTCGATCAGCACCCATGCAGCACCGTCGATGACGAGCGCGGCGCCCTTGGGAAACGGCGATGTGTCGACGTCCAGTTCGCGACCGAGTTGTTCGCCCACAAGCACACGCAGCTTCATCCCGAGGAGTCGGGCGTGTCGCTCGGACGTGTCGGTCACCGCCCGAACGCTACCGAGAGGTCCCGCATCGAGGTGGTCAGATGAAGTAGCCGGTCACATCGGCGAGCAAGTCGAGTGAGCCGCTGCTGTTGAACAGGCGCACCTGGCCGTTGGCACCCAGCTTTGCAACCACGAGATTGGCGATCGCTCCGCCTGCCGAGACATTGAGGCTCGAGGCGTCGGGCCGCACCACACCGTCTGGATACACCGTGACGAACGTGTCGCTCGTGGCGTTGGCCGCCGTGATGTTCAACACGACGGCTCGTGCGGTTGGCGCCACGCCACCGACCCCGGCGACGGCGAGCGCAATCTCCGACTCGGGACCGACCATCTTCCTGGGCGCACCGATCGCGTGACGCGTGTCGAGGAGACGCGCCGGGGCGACAGCCACGAGGCTCGCCCCGTCCGCAGCGAAGTACCCCACCACATCGGCGAGCAGGTCGAGGTCGCCGGAGTCGACGAAGAGGCTCACGCGCCCAGCGGTCCCCAACTTGCAGACCACGAGGTTCGCCACGTTGCGTCCGGCGTCGTAGTTGAGGTTCGAGATGACGGGCTGCGCCTCGCCGCTCGGCCACACCGATACGTATCCCCCCGAAACAGGCTGGACGGCGGTGACGTTTAGTACCACGGCCTGCGCTCCGCTCTCGGGCACGCCACCGCGCCCGGTCACCTGCAGGTCGATCGTTCCAGGCCCGCGGAGGCGGCCGAGCGACGCGCCGATCGCGTTGCGCGTGTCGAGGAGCCGGGCGGGCACGAGCGGGACGAGCCGCGTTGATGGTTGCGGACGGAAGTACCCCATCACGTCGACGATGCAGTCGACGGAGCCGAACGGATTGAAGATCGCGATCCTTCCGTCAGCGCCGACTCCGACCATGGTTGTGTTCGCCACGGCGCGGTTGGGAACCGGGTTGAGCGTCGATGACGAGGGCAGTGGTTGTCCGCTCGGGAAGACCGTCAAGTAGGTCGGCTGCGTTGCGTTGACCGAGGTGACATTGACGGCGACCGCTACGACGCCGTCTGCGGGCACCCCGCCGACACCGGTGATCTGCACGGTGATGGTTTCGCCTGGCGCGATCGGGGTGCGGCGCCCGCCAACGCCGTTGCGCGT
The DNA here is from genome assembly GCA_031430875.1 of Actinomycetes bacterium. Lineage (GTDB taxonomy): Bacteria > Actinomycetota > Acidimicrobiia > Acidimicrobiales > Ilumatobacteraceae > Sva-07. The sequence goes on from JANPCI010000274.1 coordinate 7,888, forward strand.
GTCGCAGATCCGAGCGGGCGACAACGCGACGAACTGACCCGTCGCACTGCCAGCGCCGCCAGCACCACCGGCGCCACCCACGACCGGGGGAGGCACTACCGGTATCACCGGTGGCAGGGTTGAACCAGCAACGCCGGGTGCACGAGCGAACAGTGCGAGGTCTTGGACCGGGCGGCCGAGCACATCGCTTCCCCCGCCGCCGAGCCATCCATCGATGATGCTGCCGTAGTAGTCGCGGAAGTCGACGTGGAACGGCATGCGATCCCAACGGCGCAGGCCGGCGAGCGACGGCCGCTGGCCGCGGAAGCCGCCACGTACATTGGCGCCGAGCACGAAGTGCGGAGCCGACGTGCCGTGGTCGGTACCGGAGCCGTCGTTGCTCCAGCTGGTGCGGCCGAACTCCGAGAAGGTCATGATCGTCACGCGTGTTCCCCACGCCGGATCGAGCACCTGGAAGAACCGGCCGATCGCCGCGTTCAACTCCTGCATGCGCGTCGTGTGCTGATTGGGCTGACCCGCGTGGCTGTCGAAGTCGCCCCAGCCGGCCGTGAGCACCCGGAAGCCGAGATTGGCGTTGATCAGACGTGCCATGACCTCCATGTCGGCGACCAGTTCGGTGTCGGACATCTGGTCCTCGGGTGGGATCAGCGGTGCGAGCGTTCGCGCGATGTCGAGCTGATCGACCATTGCCTGCCCCACGCGACCACGCCAGGTCGCCGGATCACCAACGCCGAGCCGACGAACTGCCGTATAGATCTTCTGGTTCCGAACATCGGTGTCGGCGGCCGCACCGAAGCCTGGCCGTCCGGCGGGAACCGCGGTGCCCTTCTGTTGCTGGCCGATCAGGTGGAGTGGAACCGATTGGCCGATCTCGGCAGCGGCGAACAGGTCCTTGCTTCCGGCCAGCCGACCGTCGAGCCATCGCCCGATCCATCCCGACGACGGAATCCCCGTGACCCGTCCCGACATCCACTTGGCCATCGAGCTGAAGTGGCTCAGGTCGGGGTCCGGATACCCGACCCCCTCGACGATGGCCAACTGTCCGGCATCCCAGAACCGCTTCAGTTCCGTCAGCGCCGGGTTGAGGCCGGTGTTTCCATCGAGCAGCAGCGTCGACGATCCGGGGATTGCCAACGAACCGTGCTGAGTGCGGTAGTTGGCGTCGTTGAACGGCACGACCGTGTTGAGGCCGTCGTTGCCGCCGAACATGCCGAGCACAATGAGGATTCCGTCGTTGGCGCCGATCGGACCAGCCGCCCAGACCGACGGATCGAAGCCGTCGAGGTTCAGCAGCGAGCCGCCATTGCTGGCGATGACGCCGGCACCCACGCCCATGCCGATCAGTTGCAGGAATCGGCGCCGGTCGAACGCAAACGGATCGGACTCGGTGACGCTGAGGTGGCGCAAGGCGTCAGCGGTGGAGATGTCGGGATCGAGCATCTCAGGCCACGTGCATTTCCGGAACGAGCATCATCAGCATCACGGCGTCGTTGCGTTCCCAGACCGTGGCACCGTTGGCGTAGCGCACGATCTCGGCGCGGGAGCTGTCGCTCAGCCGCAGGCCCATGTACTGCTCGAGGAGGCCGATGTACTCGACGTTCGACAGCGTCGGCAGACTTGCAGTTCTGGCAGTCACCTGGGCGTTGGTGAGGCTGCCGTTTCGCAGCGAGATCACGCCAGCACCTCCGTTCTGCCAATACGTGCGCGTCGCCGCCCACACGAAGCTCTGCGCAGTGCGGGCGCGGCCTTCCATGGCGCTTGCATTCACCCAGTAGCCGTTCGGCCGCCATCCCGACACGTTCGGGGGGTGCAGCGGGCGTTGGCCCATCGAGTCCATCAGCCAGATCACATTGACGAACGCCGATCGCTTGGCCGTCGAGTAGAGCAGGGCGACGGTGTAGTCGACCGGCGTGCGAACCAGACCCGCCTTCACCTGGTCGGTGTAGAAATCCGGATGCGTGAGCAGTGCGGTCACCCACGGCCGGATGTCGAAATTGTTGGTCACGAGGGCGGTGCGCATCTCACCGAGAACGTCCGTCGGAACGACGCCGTCGGTCGCAAATCCGTTCCACAGTTTGCGTGACAGGAACTCGGCCGCAACTTCACGAGTTGGACGCCCACGACTGGCAACGTTGGTGGCGCCGGCCGGAACGATGCCATCGCCGAACACGACGTCGATCGTCTCGGGCCCGTGCAGCGGCCACGCCGATGGAGCCGCGTTGGTGTTGATGGTGCGTCCCAGGTAGGTCTTGACGCTGCTGTCGTGCCACTCGGGCCGCCATCGATACGGGCTGACCTCATCGTTCCACTGGTCGGAATGCCCGGTCCACGCAGCGGTCGACGATTCGACATCGGCCTCGGTGTAGTTGCCGACGCCGAGCAGGAAGAGCTCCATGAGCTCGCGAGCGAAGTTCTGGTTGGGCGACGATGCCTTGTTCTGGTTGTTGTCGAGGTAGCGGATCATGGCCACCTGCGTCGACATCGTCCGCGCCAACGATCGGATGTTGCCGAGGCCGTCGCGGCGCCACAGGTCGATCTGTTCTCGCATCAGCACCGCCGACTCGACCTTGCCGATGTCACTGCAGAAGTGGCTGTGCCAAAAGAACGCGAGGCGCTCCTGAAATGGGCGAGCAGAGTCGAGAGCCATCTGGTCGAGCCAGAAGTGCGTGAGTTCGACGCCGCGCTCCCAGTTCTGATCGGAAACGAAACTGACCGTCGCGGGCGAGCCGGCAACGGTCATCACGTTCTGCACCGCCTCGGCAATCGACCCGAGCGCGAGCAGCTCGGTCACTCGGTCGTTGCGGTCGACAAACTCGGTTCGACGCAAGAGATGTCGAACGTTTGCCTCGTTCAGTGCGGGCTCTGGCATGTGGTACCTCTGCAGAGGTATCGGTCAGCCACGGCCCTGACTTGAGCGCTTTTCGATCCAAATTTCGTGAAGCGCCGGCGGCGCGTCAGCGATCAGTCCTCGTCGGGGGTGGCAGGCGCGTTCTTGCGCTGCCCGTAGCGCTTGTTGAAGCGCTCGACACGTCCGCCGGCGTCGACGAGCTTCTGCTTGCCGGTGAAGAACGGGTGGCACTCGTTGCACAACTCGAGGGTGAGATCACGCCCGACGGTCGACTTGGTCACGAACGTGTTACCGCACGAACAGCGAATCGTCGTGTCGGTGTAGTTGGGGTGGATGTCGGCCTTCATGTCGGATCCTTCCGGGGATGGCTGATCGGGTGGGCCCTGTGCCCCCGATCGTCATCCAGATCGGCAGACAAACCTAGCGTCACACGGTGCCGGGGCCAAAGTGCGGGTTAGGACCGTTTTACCCCGCCCCCGGGTGTAAGGGGGGGTTGGGGCTTTGCCCGGGGAATTAGTAGTTTGTGGCGG
>JANPCI010000275.1:0-3109 GCA_031430875.1 Actinomycetes bacterium
AGTCCCTGCCGGCGCGGCGACGGAGCGGTACTCGCGCGGGCTGCGGATGCGCTCCTCGGGGAGGTGTCGAAAGAGTTTGGCCATGTCCGCCGAGCAGCTGCTCGGGCCGGCTTCGGCCAGCGGGCTGTTGGTGTAGGGCAATGCCTGGGCCGGATTGACCGGCATCGGTGTCCGATGCGAGAGCACCTCAGAGATCGCGGGAGTTCGCGGCGACTCACGCCTGTTTGGCGGATCCCAGCTCCTCGAGGAGATCGAGGTAGGGCCGAGCGTCGACCTGTTCGAGGAACGCTCGTGAGTGGCCGAGTGCTGTCTGAACGAGCGGCTCACCGTGAAAGACCGTTGCTGCATCCAATGCGATGAGGGCGGCTTCCCATTGAAGGCCGAGACCAAGAAGCGTGTCTCTGGTGGTCATCAGATGTTTCAGGTGGTCTGCGCTCGGCTGGTCCAGCGCGACGGCGACTGCGGCGCGCACTGCAGCGGTGATGGCAGCATGCTTCGCGGTCAGCGCGGTGCTCAGGGGCGGACTGCCGTACCGCTCGAGTGCTCGCGCTGCGGTGGGGGGCGCGCCGGCCCAGATCGCGGCGCGGGCGGCGTGGAGCCAGGCAGCTGGCGACCACTCGCCGGAGGACTCCGCCATTGACCATGCGCTGATGGAGGCGTCGCCGAAGCGCCGTTCAGCCATGGCGATCGCAAACACGGCCTGGGCCTTATGCGCCGCTGCGACTTCGTCAGACTCCACGTCGGCTTGAAGTTGCGAGAGGCGGTGCATCCACGACGTGGTGTCTCTTCCTCGTGCTGCGTCCAGTTCAATGGCAGCGCAGAGGAGTGTGCTCGCGTCGGTTCCTTCGTAGCGGTCGAGGTCGGTGCGTTCGAGTTCCTCGTCGGCAAGGCTCCATTCCCCGAGCCCGAAGGCGAGTTCGATGCGGAACGACACGAGGAAGCGTTCGTTGGATGCGGCGCCGAGCACGCGTGTGTCGTGGAGCGCGTCGGTGACGACGTCGAACGCTCGACGTGGGTCGTGATCCAACAGCAGCCACGCATGATTGACCAGCCCTCGCAGTCGAACGCCGACGTCACCGGTCTCGTCGGCGAGCTCGATACCGGCGGTGATGGCATCGACTCCTTCGTCGACGCGCTGCAGGCGCCCGCAACAGGTTCCTTTGGTGACGAGCGCATCGGCGAGAAGCGCCCTGTCGCCGCTCAGTTCTGCGGCGTGCGCCACATCGGTTGCCAGGCTGTACCCGTCTGCGCTTGCGCCTTGGAAATCGAGCGCCCGCGCGAGCAGGAGTTCAAGGCGCCCGGCCAAGGATGGGTGGTCATCGCGGTCGAGCGTCGAGATGGTCGTCTCCAGCAGCTCACGCGCCCGAGCGATGCGTCCTGTACGGATCAGTGCCTCGGCGAGGACTGCTCTGAGTGCGAACGTGGCCGGTGCGTCCTCGTCGGGTGCGATGGCCAAGGCGGTTTCGAGATCGCCGACGGCGTCCTCGTACCGGCCGAGTTCGATCAGCGCCCGAGCCCGCGCCTCTCTGAATGCGGCTTGATCCACCGTTGTCGGCGCGAGGTCAATGACCTGTCTGGTGAGATCGACGACATCGTTGAAGGCCGCGAGTGACAGCGAGCGGGCAATCGCAGCATGAGCCGACGCCACTGCCTGCAGGGCGAGAGGCGCCGCTTCCGGCGAGGTGTTCATTGCCTGGTAGGCAGCGAGATCGTGGTACGCGACAATGCCCGACAGCGCAGTGTTTTCGAGTTGCTCGATGAATCTGGCGACTCTGGAGTGGCGGGTGGCCCGGTCTCGACGCGCAAGTGTGTGATAGGCGACCTCACGAACGAGGGTCTGGATGAACCCGTACTGACCCCACTCTGGTGATTCCTGGTCGTCGACGAGCGTCAGCACCCCAAGTCGTATCAGGCGGTGGAGACGCTCCAGCGCTACATCGGGTTCGAGGCCCGAGACGACTGCGATGGTCTGCAGGGTGAAACGGTCACCGAGTACTGACGCGTCGAGCACCAGGGCCCGGTCGGTTGGCGCAAGGGTGTCAAGCCGGGCGGCCACGAGTGCTGTGAGCGTCTCGGGCAGTTTGATGTCCACGATCTCGCCCGTTGCCTGCAGCGTGTCGCCGGAACGAGCGACTAGTCCCATCGCGATGAGCGCCCGCACGATCTCCACGATGTAGAGCGGGACGCCCTCGCACCGTCGCAGCATCGTCGCCGTCGCAGGGGCGGGCAGGTCGTGCACCATCGAAGCGAGCAGCTGGCCCACCTCCGCATCCGCGAGTGGGTGCAGGATCAGGGTGACATCACGGGGGCGTCCCACCTGTGATGTCGGGTTCATGGCCTCCATGTCCGGGCGTGTCAGCGAGATCACCAAGATCGGCACGTCCGTCGACCAGTCGAGGATGTGCTCGATGAACGCCAAGGTTGCATCGTCCGCGCGTTGCAGATCGTCGAAGACGAGGACGAGCAACTCACGTGCGGCGAGCCGCTCGAACAGGATGCGCCATCGAGAGAACAGCTCCGCCGGTGACACATGATCCGACCCTGCCACGAGCAGTTGCGTCACCGCGGCAAGCACCAGCGACCGCTCTCGAGGATCCTCGACCACCTCGACGAGCGTGGCCGCCAGACGCGCCTTGACGGAGACGTCGTCTTCGGACTCGCCCACACCAATCAGTCGTCGAACCATCTCCGTGAGTGGCCAGACCGGCGTACGTCGGGCTGTGACCGGCGAGCGGCCACGAAGGACGGTCGCCTCTCCGTCGAGCCCGTCGAGGAACACCTCGACGAAACGTGTCTTTCCAATGCCTGCAGCGCCCACCACCGTCACGAGCCGGGAGTGCTGTGACGTCACGACCTCTCTGGCACAGTCCGCCAGTTCCCGCAGTTCCGAGGTCCTGCCGCAAAAGTCGGGGAGCAAAAGCGAATCGCCGTCCGCGAGGCGTCCCCGTGCCGTCCACGTCGGCACCGGCTTACTCTTGCCCTTGACAACTCGCTCGCCAGTCGCCTCGAAGAGCACCTGCGAACTCGCCGCCCGGTATGCGCCTTCTCCAACGAGAACTGTTCCCGGAACAGCGGCACTCTCCAGCCGCGCCGCCGTGTTCACGAGATC
>JANPCI010000276.1:0-5234 GCA_031430875.1 Actinomycetes bacterium
CGTTTGCGGAACTTGAGGACACCGGCGGCCTCCTCGATGATCGCACGACGATCCTCGGGACGCGCATTGAGCACGGCGTCGATCTGACCCTGGCTGACAATCACATGTTGCTGACGGCCCACCCCGGCGTCGGAGAGCAACTCCTGCACGTCGAGCAGGCGACACGGCACGCCGTTGATGGCGTAGTCGGAGTCACCGTTGCGAAACAGCACGCGGGTGACCGTGATCTCGCTCAGCTCCACCCCGAGGGTGCCATCGGAATTGTCGATCGTGATGCTCACCTCGGCCCGGCCGAGGGCGGGCCGAGTGGCCGTGCCGGCGAAAATGACGTCGTCCATCTTCTGGCTGCGAACCGCCTTTGGTGCCTGCGCGCCCAGCACCCAGGCAATGGCATCGACGACATTCGACTTGCCCGACCCGTTGGGCCCGACCACCACGGTCACTCCGGGTTCGAGCACCATAGTGGTGCTGTCGGCGAACGACTTGAACCCTTTGAGGTTGAGACTCTTCAAGAACACAGCAGCAGCGAAACTACCCGCTCGACGTTGTTCGACCCTGACTCCCCGATCAAAACTGGATCCTGTCGGTGCAGCGGGTCGCTCTACGAACCGCTCACCACACGACGGCTCGCCTGGCAGATTCCGCCGGATCCCATGGGCGAGCTCCGTCGAAACGATCGCGAGCGTCTCGAACGGCGCAGTCGAGACAGTTGAACATCACGGGTGATCAGCGCACTCCCGACGGTCGTTCCTGCAGAGCGTTCCATCTCGGTTTGTCCGGCCGCACAGCGTCGAGGCCTCCCGCATCCGTGCGAGCTTCTCGTTCAATCGGGCGATGTCCGCTGCTGCAACCGGCGGACCCGTCGCGTAGCTGGCAAGGCGTGGAACGTTGTCGAGGAACGCCTGAGCTCTTCGAGAGGTCGCTGCTTCGCTCGGCCGCAGCGCGGCCATGGGCAGCTTGCGAGCGACGGCATCGGGGTCGACGAGACCGGCCTGAAACACCGCAGTAAGAAATCGGATGTCCTTGGCCCGGCCCGCGAGCACCTTGGCGACGCACAGATCCTCGGGATGCAGGCACAGACCCACTGCGCCGCTCTCGGGGTCCTCGATCCGAACGAGGCGCTTGTCCCAGCCCGTTGGAAGGGTGGCGGTCCAGGGCGACACGCCGTCCGCGTGGATGCCGTACTTCTCGGAGAAGCGGCTGGCCTCGCCGAGCAGACCGTCGACCTTGTCGGCCTTCCCTTCGTCGTCGTCGTCGAAGGGCACGACGTCCGCCTCGGCCGACATCGTCGCGTCGTCGGGAAGCATGAACTCGGGGAACGAGGCGAGGATCGACTGGCTGCCGATGATCACCACTGCGTCCTCGCCGAGCATCGCGGCGGCAGCGCGGATGATCCGATGCAGGCCCTCCCTGTTCATCGAGATCCAGCCCGCCGCAGCCTCGATCGACGAGTCACTTCGTGTCGTTCCTCATCGTTCAACAGCGTTGTGAACGGCGACATCTTGAGAACTTCGACATCGTCCTCGTCGGTCGACAAGAACAAGCGGACGATGTCGGATCGAGGTCCGTCGAGCAGGCGCTGCCACGTTTCGATGTAGGGCGAGCTGCGTTTGCTCAGCGACTGATCGAGAACGTGCAGCCGACGGCGTCCGAACTCCAGGACACGATCGGGGCCATCGAGGAATTTCTCCAGCACGATGCGATGGGTTTCGATGGTCTTGGACACCGAGCGGTCATCCTGCCGGGAAGGTTTGGGCACCACCGCAACGGTCTCCGAGCCGACCGAGAGGATGCGTTCCAGGGTTTCGATGCTCGGGTTGCGCCGGCCGTTCTCGTACATCGACAGCACCGGCTGCGGAATGCCAGTCAACCGGCTGAGGGTCGTCTGCGAGAGGCGGTGTCGGCCCCTGAACTCTTTGACGACCTCTGACGTGTCCATGTGGAAACTATATCGTAAGAGATATACCAAGCCTGTATTGAAACTTGGATCGGCGCTACCGGGTCGGCCCGATTCGCGAATCGAGAAGTACGAAACGTCAGGCAGGCGGGCAAGACCTAGAACTGGCACACGGGGCAGTAGTGGGTACCCCGGCCACCGGTCACGGTTCGGCGGATCCAACCCCGCCCACAGGTCGAACAGCGCTCGCCGCCGCGTCCGTACACACGGTGATCGTCCTGGTACGAGCCACTCTTGCCCATCAGGTCGACGTACTGGGCGTCGCCGAGGGTGGAGCCGCCGGCGTCGATCGCCTCGGACAACACACTGACGATCGACTCGTACAGCACTCGAATCTGGCGACGATCGAGCGTCGACGCAGCCCGGTCCGGCCGGAGCCGGGCCCGATGCAGGATCTCATCCGCGTAGATGTTGCCGATCCCGGCCACGACGTGCTGGTCGAGCAACATCGGCTTGAGCGCCCGCCTCGAGGTGCCGAACGCAGCACGCAGGATCGCCGGATCGAACGGTTCGGCGATTGGATCGACGCCCATACGTGCCAGCTCCGGCAGCTCCACCCCGACATTGTCGGGATCGAACACCACGACCTCCCCGAACGTGCGAGGGTCGACGAACCACGCCTCGTGATGATCATCAAGATGCATCACGACGTGGGTATGGGGCGGCCGCGGCGACCCACCAGCCGCCAGCAGCACCTGGCCACTCATGCGCAGGTGGATCATCATCGTGTCACCGGAATCGAGCGGGAGCAGGAGGTACTTGCCCCGCCGATCCGCGGCCTCGACGACCGTGTCGGTGAGCCCGACGATCAGCGCCTCTGGGGACGTACGCCGAACCGTGCGTTCCCGGCCGACATCGACCGAGATGATTCGTCGGCCGACCAGATGTCGTTCGAGGCCTCTCCGAACGGTTTCGACTTCGGGCAGTTCCGGCATCAGTCGGTCGTCAGACGAACGTCGAACAGGCTTGCGTGGCGGCGGCCTGTTCGGCGGCCTTCTTCGACCGGCCATCACCCTCGCCGACCACGTCGTCATCGATGCGCACCGTCGCGTGGAACGACTTCGCATGGTCCGGGCCACGCGACGTCACCTCGTACACGGGCGCACCCCGACCAGCGCGGGCGCTCAGTTCCTGGAGCTGTGTCTTCTGGTCGAACTGGTCCATCGAATCGGCCGTCTCGGGCATGCGCGGCACCACCAGCCGCTCGACCATGCCGTACGCCGCCTCCGCGCCACCGTCGAGGTATACGGCGCCGAGCACCGCCTCGAAGGCATCGGACAGGATCGACGGCTTGTCGGAGCCACCGGCAGCTGCCTCGCCGCGTCCGAGGAGAATGTGCGGCCCAAGGTCGAGTTCCTGAGCCACTTCGGCCAAGGCAATCGCGTTGACGACGCTCTTGCGTAGATCCGTCAGCTGGCCTTCGGCGACGTCGTAACGGTGGTACACCATGTCGGCAATCGCCCAACCGAGGACGGCGTCGCCGAGAAACTCCAGCCGTTCGTTGCTGATCGCACCGGGGGTCTCGGCACACCACGAACGATGGGCGAGCGCGCAACGCAGCAGGGATTCATCGGCGAAGTGGTGGCCGATGCGATCGGCCAGCGCTGCAAGATCCGCGTCGGAGCCGGATGTCACCACATGCCGAAGCTCTACTTGACCCGATCGTGGACGTAGTCGACGGCGTCGCGCACCGTCTTGAGGTCCTCGAGGTCTTCGTCTTCGATACGGAAGCCGGTGGTCCGTTCGTTGAGCGTCTCCTCGAGTGCCTCGACGAGTTCGATCAAGGCCAACGAGTCGGCGTCGAGGTCGTCGACGAACGACTGCCCCTCGCTGATCGTCGACGGGTCGATCTCGAGGATGTCGGCGAGGCGGTCACGGACGATCTCGAAGATCTCCTCACGTTCGAATGGGGCCTGTTCGGTCTCTGCTGGCACGAGCAACGAGTCTAGTTGCAGGCCGACTCAGGCCATGTTGCCCGCGATGGCGGCGCGAATCTCGCCGACCATGTCGTGCTCGACCATGTCGCGGGCGACACCGATGCCATTGGCGATCGCGGTCTCGCCGGACGAGCCGTGCGAGATGATGCACACCCCGTCGACCCCCAGGAGCACGGCGCCGCCGTACGTGTCAGGGCTCAGCGTCTGGTAGAGCGACAGGAGTGCCGGCATGAGCGCGTCGGCATGCGGCTTGTAGTGCTCCTCGGCGGCGAACGCCTCGAGAATCGCGTTCACGATCACCCTCATGCCGCCTTCGAGGCTCTTGAGGACGACGTTGCCGGTGAATCCGTCGGTCACGCAGACGTCGAGATCGGCGCTCATCACGTCGCGGCCCTCGACGTTGCCGACGAAGTTCAGATGCGATGCGGCACAGAGCAATTCGTAGGTCTCCTTGCGCAGCGAGTCGCCCTTGCCCGGCTCTTCACCGATCGAGAGGAGTCCGACTCGCGGCGACTCGATGCCGAAGCGATGATGGGCGTACACCGAGCCCATGAGTGCGAACTGCACGAGCCACTCGGCCTGCACCTCGGAGTTGGCGCCGGCGTCGAGCAGCACGGTGGGTTTCGCGCCCGGTACCGGAATCGGCGTGGCCACTGCCGGACGCTTGACACCCGAGATTCGGCCCATACGCAACAACGCCGCGGCCATGGTGGCACCGGTGTTGCCCGCCGAGATCATGGCGCTCGCCTTGCCGTCACGGACGGCCTCGGCCGCCCGCACGAGTGTGGAATCCTTCTTGCGGCGAACGCCCTGCGCCGGGTCGTCGTGCATACCGATGACCTCGGATGCTTCGATCAGATCGAGCACCGACCCATCAGGAGCCACCCGACCATCGAGGTCAGCGGGCCCGACGAGCACCACGGGGATGCCTGAGGCGGCAGCCCGATGAGCCCCAGCGAGAATTGGTCCTGGAGCATCGTCGCCGCCCATGGCGTCGACGGCTACGGGGAGCATCGTTGGGGAATCAGCCGACGTCGACGACGACGCGGTCGCGATACCAGCCGCACGACGGGCACACGGTATGTGGCGTCTTTGCGTTGCCGCAGCGCGGGCACAGGCTGCGAGCCGGTACGTTGAGCCGCCAGGCGCTCGCCCGTCGGCTCCGGGTCTTCGACTTCGATGTTTTCTTCTTCGGAACGGCCATCGTTCGCTTTCCTCGTTGGGACGATTGGTCGGTAATCGACCGGTTCGTTGGTGAAGTGCTACCCGCTGCCGGGCTCACCCGTGCCGCAAGGGCCGGATCACGTTATCGGGCGACGGGACCAATGACCCACGAGCGT
>JANPCI010000277.1:0-4405 GCA_031430875.1 Actinomycetes bacterium
GCGCAGCGAGGGATCGTTCATCGATGCCGAACTCGTGATTCGTGCAACCAGGCTCGGCTACGAGATGCTGCAGTTCGGCGTCGATTACTTTCCTCGCACCCGCGGCGTTTCGACGCTGAGCTCTCCATCGGTGATCACCACCATCCTCAAGGAGATGTGGGAGTTGCGCGGCGACTTGGAGAACATCGAGCCGGTGATCGACCGTCGCTGATCAGCGCTGACCACAACGGAACTGCTCGAACTGAACAGTCTCGAACACTGTGTGGGGCCGCGGCCACCAGCGTGCACGACGTCGGTAGTATGTGCGCATCCGCCACCGGTCGGACCCCCCGACACCGTGCTCTGATCCGTGAACGAACGACCTCGACCTCTCCTCTCGCCTGAAGCCCGTAAGTGGCTGCCTGCCGCTGCTGCAGGCGGCCTACTGGCCATTGTCGTCGTTGCCGGCGTGGCACTCGGCGGTGGCGGCGACGGTGATGAGGCGGCTCCTGCGGGCTCGGCCGACTCGGTTGCGTTGGCTGTGCCGGCTCCGGCGTCGGTTGACGTGATCGCCACGGTCGAGACCACCGCGCCGATCACCAAGACGGTGCTCGCTCGCACACTCTCCAAAGGGATGGCCGGCGACGACGTTGCCCAGGTCCAGCAACGTCTGAACGATCTTGGGTTCTGGCCGGGCCCGGTCGACGGGTACTTCGGCGATGAGACCCGACGCGCGACCTGGGCGTACGAGAAGCTCGTCCTCGGCGTGGCGTTCAACGAGCCGACCGGCGCAGTGACGCCCGAGATGTGGACCGACCTGCAGGACCCGTTCGTGATTCAGCCTCGTCGCACGCAATCGACGCCCAATCACACGGAGATCTACCTGTCCGAACAGGTCATTGCCGTGTTCCAGAACGACGTGCCGGTGATGATCAGCCACATGTCGAGTGGCGACAACGAAGACTGGTGCGAAGAGGTCACGATCAGCCCCGGCGAGTTCAACAACCCGGGCGACGAGCCGCTCGTGCGTGGCGAGTGTGGAAAGTCGATCACACCAGGTGGCGTCTTCAACTACAAGCGGATGGTCGAAGGAATTCGTCAGGGTTCACTTGGCGGCATGTGGGATCCGGTGTACTTCAACTACGGCATTGCCGTGCATGGTGCGCTGAATGTTCCGCTGCGGCCTGCCTCTCACGGTTGCATTCGAATCCCGTTGTCGCTGTCGCCCTCGTTCCAGGATCTCGTGTCGGTCGGCGACCAGGTCTTCGTGTTCGATGGAGTGAAGGAGCCCGAGGCATACGGACCCCAGAAGCCGTACTTCAACCGCATCGACCCCGACTACTCGACCACGACCTCGTCGACCACGAGCACGACCACGACGACGACCACGCTGGTGGCACCATCCACCACGGTGCCGTCGACCACTACGCCTCCGGCCACCACCACCACCAGCGCCGCGACGACGACAACCACCACGGTCGCGCCCGCCGCATCTCCCTGACTTGCGATTGGGATCGCGAGTGGCTCCGCGTTGGCCGGGTCGGGTGTGACGTGGCAACGTGAGCGCCGTGATTCACTACGACGAGTTCGGACTCTTCGACGAGAACATTGCCGAGTTCGCGCTCACTGTCGCCGAGTTGCCGTTGGTCGAACGGATCGACACGATCGTGGCCGTCGATCTCGATGGCCCGCGTACGGTCAGCGCGCTGCGCTGGGGAAGCACGACGCCCGATGTGGTGCTCGTGCACGGTGGTGCGCAGAACGCGCACACCTGGGACACGGTGGTTCTCGGCCTCGGCCGCCCCGCCTTGGCAATCGACTTGCCCGGCCACGGACATTCAAGCTGGCGCTCCGACGGGGCGTACAGCCCGATGAACATGGCCGACGACCTCGCTGTTGTCATCGCCGAACTCGCACCAGCGGCTCGAGTGGTCGTCGGTATGTCACTGGGTGGAATGACGGCGATGGAACTGGCCGTGCGCCACCCGACGCTCGTGGCATCGCTCGTGATGGTCGACATCACACCTGGCGTGAACGCTGCGAAGACCAAGGCGGTCACGGATTTCGTCGACGGCCCGCAGTCGTTCGCCAGCTTCGATGACCTGCTCGCCCGCACGACGGAGTTCAACCCGACCCGATCGGAATCGTCGCTGCGACGTGGGATCCTCCACAACGCGCAGCAACTTCCCGACGGGTCATGGGAGTGGCGGTACGACCGCGGCAGCCGAGCTCGCTCCAGCATCGACAGTGACGTCGCTGTCGCCGATCCCCCGGTTGCCGATCGAGCGGTCGCCCACAGTCCCACGGTCGCCGACGACCAACCGTCGCCGATGTGGGACCATTTCGAAGCGATCGAGTGCCCGATGATGCTCGTTCGCGGGTCGCTGTCGCCCGTGGTCGACGACGACGACGTCGCCGAGGCTCGTCGCCGCCAGGCCGGACTCGTTGTGGAAGTGGTCGACGGTGCTGGCCACAGCGTTCAGGGAGATCGGCCTGTGGAACTGGCGGAACTGCTCGCCAGCTGGCTGCGCTGAACGAGTCGCCTCAGAGCTCGGCGAGGCACGCATCGGTGCCGTCGATGACCCCGGTCCGCAACGCGGCAATCTTCTCGAACGCGCTCCCCACGACGTTGTCGTCGCTCCCCGGATCGGCCACGAGGAGTAGCGCCTGGATTGCCTCGTCGAGGTCGCCCGCCGACACCGTGGAGGTGCGTCCCTCTGCGCGGGGTTGGGGAAGGCCGAGCCCGCTCGGTGTGTCGACGAGGATCACGGTCTGTACCCAACCACCGGTGAGGCAGTCGTTGACGAGCGCTCGGGCTTCACCGGCGAGCTCGGAACCGATCGCATCCTGCGCTGCCTCACTCCATGCGGAACCGAGTAGGTAGCCGACCGAGAAGTCGCCGAGCGACCCGTAGAGCTCGAGCGCCGCAGGCTCGTTCACGACGACCTCACCGGTGTCGACACACAGTGCTGTGCCGCGGTCGAGGTCTCCCCGCAGTTCGTCGCAGTCCACGTCGTTCGACGAACGCACAACGGCGAGTTCAAGGGGACTCATCGCCGGGATCGTGTCGGCCAGCTGCTGATCCCAGTACAGGTTCAGGTCGTTGGGAAGAAAGCCGAACAGGTCGTCCTCGGTGTAGCCGAACGGTGCATTACCGCCGCTGCTCTGGTCGTCGAGGCTCGTGAACTGGTTCGGCATCAGCGGAAGCGGATCGTCGAGGATCTCGGCGCAACGCTTGACGCCCTCGGTGAACCCGACCTGGAATGCCCCGACCCGGTCGAATCCTGATCCGTGGCCACCCTCGGTGAACTGGTCGATGCCGACGGGGTCGCTCACTTTGGTCATGGCGATCAAGCCGGCTGTCACATCGCTGTCGCTGTAGCGCACCGTCGCCGACTCGCCACGAGCCACCCGGGCGGTCCAGGCTCCGGCGAAACAGTCGGCCTGCTGCTCGGTCAGGATTGTCGCCAGCGCCCGATCGAGGTTGCCCGATCGGAGCTGGATGGCATGGCCGAACTCGTGCGCAAACACCGTCCCGATCGTGCCCGGGCCGTAGTCGCGCGCGAGTTGTGCGAGCAACCCGTCGTCGCTGTCGTCGTAGACCATGAAGTCGCCGACGCCGCAGTAGAACGCGACGTACTGCTGCACCTCTTCGTATGTCGTCGACGACGTGCCACATCCAGGGATGTCGTCAGGCCGGCCGGGATAGGCGGCATAGACCCCGCCCTCGAGTCCCTCGAAGGGCTCGCCGTAAATCGCCGGGTACTGCTCTGTCCACCACTGTTCGAGATCGGTCATGACCGCCAACAGGAAGTCGTCGTATTCCTTCGGGGGCTTGCTCGGCCCAAAATTGATGGCATCGGGGTCGGCCGGAACACTCACCGTCGGTGCGGGCACGGTGGTCGGGTTGCCGGGGCTCGTGTCTGGTGGAGTTGCCGGTTCGATGACCGTCGGGTCGAAGCCGATCTGATCGGCACGCTCAGCGGTGACAGCGATGTCGGTACCGCATGCTCCGAGTGCGGTCGCAGCCGCAGCAAGAATCAAAATCGCGCGGCTCGATGCCATGGTGATGATGCTATGGCGCCTGTAGACGGGGTGACGACGGGCCAACGACTGCTCACCAGACTCTTACGGTCAGCCGCCCGATCCGGCGCATTCCGTTATCGCCGCGACGACGTCGACAGGCGGATCGCCGCCCTCGCTCGATGCGACCAGGTCGGCGATGTCGACGTCCTTCAGCTTGTCGCGAGCGCAGTCTTCGTCGATGCCGCTGCCGGCCATCCCGGCGATGAACAGATCGACCAGAGCTTCCTGATCGGCGCACCCCAACAACTCCACGCCGAGTGCCTCGCCCTCGGGGCTGAGGTCGGCGTCCTGGTCTGCGGCAACTTTTTCGGCGTCTTCGTCGGAGAGTTTGGATGCGACG
>JANPCI010000278.1:0-9549 GCA_031430875.1 Actinomycetes bacterium
ATGCGGTCCAGCGGTTCGACGACGGCCAACGGGTACGACTCGCGTCGTTTGCTGCGCTCTGCGCCAATGCGCTGACTCGCGCCGCACGTTTCGAACTCGAGCACTCGATCGCGATCACCCTGCAGTCGACCCTTCTCCCGAAGGGGCTGAAACTGATCACCGATGTACAGCTCTCCGCCCACTACAGCCCCGGCACCCGCGAACTCAGCGTTGGTGGTGACTGGTACGACGTGATCGAACTGTCGGAGGAACGCTTTCTGCTCGTGGTCGGCGACGTCGTCGGGCATGGAATCGAATCGGCCGCCGCCATGGGGAAGCTGGCCACGGCAACGCGAGCACTCGCCCAGGTCGAGGACGCCCCGGCGGCACTGTTGCGCCAGCTCGACCGAGTGGCCTCGGCCGACGCCAGCACCCAGTTCGCCAGCATGGCGATCGTGCTGGTCGACCGACGAGCCAACGAGCTGCGCTATTCGCTCGCGGGTCATCCGGCGCCCCTGCTCAAGCAGGCCGATGGGTCCATGCAGAGTCTCGACGCCGCCCGATCGATTCCGTTGGGCGGGCTTGTCGTCGACCGGCCCGAGCATGCGCTCCCCTTTCATGGTCAGGTCAGCATCCTCTTGTACACCGACGGTCTGACGGAGCGCCGGGCCGAGCACATCGACACGCGGATCGCGCAGCTGCGCTCCGCTTTTCAGCAGACAAACGTGCCGATCAACGACCTGCCCCGGGCATTGATCGCCGAAATGATGAGTGGCGGGGACCAGAACGACGACATTGCGGTCCTGTGCGCCAGCTTCGGGCCGCTCATGATCCCCTTCCGCCGTTTGCTTCCGGCCCACGCAGGGCACCTCGCTGTGCTGCGAGGCGAGCTTCGGGCGTGGATGGCGGACACGGCACTGCGCATGGACGATTCCAATGACTGTTTGGTTGCCGTCTGCGAGGCCGTGACCAACGCCATCGAACATGGCAATGACGTCGAGGGCCGACCTATCGATATGCGCGCTGATTATTACGCAAACCGTTTCTCGTTCTCGATATCCGATCATGGGAAATGGAAGCTCCCGGTTGACAGCGGTGGAGCGCGAGGCAGAGGTCTCACCATCATCCGGCTGCTCATGGACGACGTGACGGTCGACGACACAGACCACGGCACGACCATCAGATTCACCAAAGAACTAGGACTCCCGGAGGGCTCACGATGAAGATAGACGAACTCGCAGCAATGACCACTGAAACAACAGACGGCACCGTGATTGCCCAAATCTCGGGCGAGATCGACAGCTCCAACGCCGACCACCTCGGGGACACGATCGTTGCCGCCGGAGCGCAGGCCCATGCGTGCGTCGTCGACTTGACCCTCGTGACCTATCTCGACAGCGCCGCGCTCACCATGCTGCATCGACTGGCACAACAGGCGACCGCGCTCCATCTCGTCATACCGCCGGACTCTCGTGCGGCGCGTCTCGTCGAGATTGGTGGGCTCGACACCGTCCTACGAACGCATCACACCATCGAGGATGCGCTCGCCGGACTCTGAGCCGGTTCCCTGACTGCAGGACACGATAATCGACGCTCGACATGGGTCGCATCCACAGCGAGCTCGAACAATCGTGACCTCGCGACACACTCGAACGGTCATTCGAGGGCGTCAGGCCGGCTGGACGCGTCGTGTCGATCAAGGGGTGACGCGCCCGAAGGACTTACCGACGACAAGAGAGTGACATTCGAACAGTTCTTCATGTCCCCGAACGGCGACCAGTTCGCACAGATAGCTGCGCTGATCGAAGCCGGAACCGCCCAACCGATCATCGACAGCGAATTCCCGCTCGACGACGTGATCAACGCCGATGAACGAGCTCGCTCAGGGAAGGCCAACGGCAGGGTCATCGTCACGATGCGACGAGATCGGCGTGCATCGACAACGCCTCGAGATACCTGACGTTGGCGCTGGCGTGACCCGCGAGTACACCGCGTCGGCGTTTCCTGTCGTTGTTGATGTTCGGACCGTGCCGTCGAAGCCGTCCAGCGTTGATCGAATCATGCCCCGACGTGGGTCACTGCCGTCCGGGTCGTCGCTGGCGCCTCGGCCCGGTGCGAAGGGACCGGACGGGCGGCGTCGGCGCGGTCCTCGGGCAGGGTGTCGATCCCGCCACTCGAACGGCGCCACCGGCGGAGCACGCCGATCGCAATGAGGGTGAACACAACACCGCCGGCGATCAGGATCCATGTGCGTGTCCGCCATGCGCGCGTCCGCCACGCACGCGACGCCGCATGGGCAACCTCTCCGGAGATGGAATGGACGGCAGGAGACACGGCGGCGACGATGCCGGCGAAGTCGATGTCGGGCAGCGCTGCGGTCACGGCGTCCCTGTCGATCCGGTCGAATGTGGACTCCGTCGTTTTCGCCACACTGTCCATCACGTCGGACAGGCTCATCACGACACCTGCTCCGGAGTGCGTCGGGAAGCAAGAATGACGGACAGGTTGTATCCCATGGCCCATGGATTCCCGATTCCAGCGGCGGTCAAACACTGCAACGCTGCACTTCTCGATTGGCCGCCAGCGGTGACCGAACTGCTCAAAGGGTCTGTTCGTCAACCGGGAGTTGGCGTGCGGGGGTTGGCGTCATCGCCGACGACCACGTCGGTCGGATTCGGACGACTGAGGTCGCTTGGCGCTTGGGCGAATGCGTCCCCTTGACGCGGGAGCAGGAGACGGGCAGCAATTGCAGCGCTGAGAACGACGAGCGAGCCGACGAGCGCTGCGGTGCCCAGCCCGTCGACGAACGCCTGGCGTGCGGCACCGATGAGAGCGGCGCCCTGGTCGCCGCCGATCTGCGCGCCGACCTGCAAGGCACCGGTGAGCCCGCTTTCGGCGGCGCCGCGTACCTGCTCGGGCAGCCCGGCGATGTCTGATGAAATGCCCGACGCATACTGCGAGGTGACGATGGACCCGAGCACAGCGACGCCGAGCGCTCCACCCAGCTCGCGTGTCGTGTCGTTCATCGCCGACCCGACTCCGGCGCGTCCGAGCGGCACCGACGACATGATCAGCGACGTCAGAGGTGTCATGGAGATCGCCATGCCGGTGGCCAACGGGACCATCGCGACGAAGAAGTTGGCCAGTGAGCTGTCCACCTGGAGACGGGTGAGCAGCGCAAGGCCAGTGGCAACCGACGTGAGCCCGACCGGAACGACGACTGCTGATCCGTACCTCCTGACGAATCGAGGCACCTGCGGCGCCACGCCCATGATGATGAATGCGACCGGCAGCTGCAGCAGGCCGGATTCGAGCGGCGAGTACCCGAGCACGAGTTGGAGGTACTGGGCCATGAGGAAGAACGTCCCGAACATGGCGAAAAACGTCATGATCATCCCGCCGGACGCCACGCTGAACCGACGGTCGCGGAACAGCTTGAGGTCGAGCATCGGGTGGATGGTCGACGACTCGCGCCACACGAACATGGCGATGGCGACCGCCGAGAGCGCGAACGCACCGAGTGTTGCTGTCGAGGTCCAACCGTTGTGGGGACCTTCGATGATGCCGTAGACGAGTGACGACAACGCGACGATCGAAAGCGCAGCGCCGGGCACGTCGATGGGGTGATCGCCGGGGTCCTTCGATCGTGGGACGAGCATCGCTCCGGACACCAGAGCGATCCCGATCACCGGTAAGTTCACGAGGAACACCGAGCCCCACCAGAAGTGTTCGAGGAGCCAGCCCGATGCGATCGGGCCGATGGCGGCACCGGCGCCCGACACTCCTGCCCAGATGGCGATGGCCTGCGTCCGCTCATGGGCGGGGAACACGTTGGTGAGGATCGACAGCGTCGACGGCATCACGAACGCCGCGGCGAGACCCATGATCGCTCGTGCTGCGATGACTTGCCCCGACGTGTCGGACATCGAGGCGAACAACGCCCCGGCCAGGAACAGTACGAGTCCGAACTGGAGCGCTCCCTTGCGACCGAACCGGTCGCCGAGGGTTCCGGCGGTGAAGAGCATGCCGGCGAAGATGAGGGCGTAGCTGTCGACCATCCATTGCAATGAGGACGTCGATGCGTCCAGTTCGCGGGCCAAGGTCGGCAAGGCCACGTTGAGGCTCGTGTTGCCGATGATGACGATCAGCAGGCTGAGGCAGAGCACTCCGAGGATCGACCATCGCCGTTCGTACACATGCGGCTCGATGCTGCCAAGGTCGACGAATGCTGCCGGATCGCCGGCGGGGGTGGTGTCCACGAATGCTCCTCGAGTAGATGTTGGCTCACATCGATACTGCTCAGCCGTTGCTACCCGGCACCAGTTGATCTCTTCGTGGATGGCACAGTCCCAGGGGTGGGTTCGTCGCCGTAGCGGGCAAACGTTTCGGGGCCGGGCCAACGACCGTAGGTCGGTGACTTCGACGGCCGGCGCTCCGTCCGCTGCTTGCTGAGAACCATGGGTGAGCCTCCTCATTCATTCGACCCCCGGCAGACCAGTACCCCGATTCCCTCCTCGCAAACGACCGAACGTGGGATTCGGCCGCAGTGAGGTCGCCGAAGAACCCGATGACCGGACGAGCCGGTCGTGAAGGCGCAGGCGACATACATGCACACCCTCGAGTCCGCTGAACAAGACCACGGCGGCAGAGCCAGACACACACCCAGCCACCGCCATCGATCCGGACAACCACAGCGCTGTGAGGGCGGGACGCGGCCGTTCTGGCAGGTCAGATCCGTTGTAGCGTGCCCATGATGTGGTCCGAGACGACGGCGAATTGAACGGGTCATGCACCACGAGGGTGTGGCGCAAAGGCGTGCTCGATGGTGAGAACTTCCCACTCGCAGACGTCTCGACCTATCTGGACGAGGCTGACACGATCGTGTGGGTCGACTTCTGCAACCCCTCCAAGGAGCTGCTCGACGAACTCGCCGTCGAACTCGGCCTGCACGAGCTTGCAGTCGAGGACGCTCTCGGACCTCACCAACGTTCCAAACTCGACAAGTACGCGACCCATTCGTTCCTGTCCTGCCACGCGGTCCAAGTTCAGCGCCATCCCGCCAGCTTGGTCGAGACCGAGATCGACGCATTCATCAACGCGCGTTATCTGATCACTGTTCGCAAAGACGAGGGATTCTCGATGACCTCTGTGCTTCGACGCTGGGACGGATCCCCCGACCTGCTCGAACACGGCGTGAGCTTCCTGCTGTACGGACTGTTGGACGTAGTCATCGAGGGCTACTTCGAAACGGTCCAAGGGTTCGATGACTACTACGACGAAGTCAGCGAAGGGCTCTTCGCCGGCGACCCGCTGTCGCCTGATGAGCAGCGCGACTGGTTCCAGATGCGCCGAGCGCTCGTCAGGTTCCACCGCCTGGTCGTGCCGATGCGTGAAGTGATCAGCGGTCTGATGCGCCGCGAACACTCGACACTCTCAGAAGCGATCTACCCGTACTACCAAGACGTGTACGACCACATATTGCGAGTCGGAGAATCGACCGATTCATTGCGTGATCTCGTATCGACCATCGTGGAGACCAACATCAGCCTTCGCGACTATCGGCAGAACCAGATCATGAAACAGGTGACCAGCTGGGCGGCGATCATCGCCGTACCAACACTGATCACAGGCTGGTACGGCCAGAACCTGCCATACCCCGGATCCGGGGAACAATGGGGTGTGTGGGCATCGGGCGCCCTCGTGTTCGGAATGTCAGGCGGGCTCTTCATCCTCTTCCGGCGGCGCGGCTGGCTCTAGTCCCGCACCAGACAGTCCCCAGAGGTCGCCCCGGAGCTCGGGGGAGTGGATCAGTTCTCGGCGTCGCCGTCGGTATGGATGGGCTCAGCGTCTTCGTCGTGGAGTCGTGCGTCGACATCGTCTCTTGCCTTGTCGTGCTTTGGTCGGTGCGACGGCTGTCCGGTGTTTTCGTTGATGTTGAACGGCTGCGTTGATTCTTTGGTCATGTCGATCCTTCCGTGGTGCCGAGGTCCTTGTGCGACGTGGCGTGGCCCGACGGAGGACCACCCGAGTTGACCAAGACTCAAACGGTGCAGTCCGCGTTGTCGGACGCTGGACGGCCGAGAGATCGCAGCGATGGGTGGCTCGAACGACGTCTCTCGCGATCAGACGACCTCGACCACTGAGTCGTCGCCACCGAAATCGTTGGCCTCATAGCGGTGCGCGTTGGGATCGTTCTCCCACCGTTCGCCGTCGAGCAGGAACTTGTACCGGTACGCCCATCCTCGTTCGACCACGACCTCGGCGGCATGCACGCCGTCGGGGCCCCGAGTCATGACCGTGGCGTCGCTCGACCAGTTATTGAAGTCGCCCACGACTGCGATGCGGTCCGCTCGGACCTGGCCCGGAAGTTCGAACCGAACCGTCGTGTGTGGAACGGCATCATCCAACGCCGGCGGTGGGCCGAGAACACGAGAACTGTCCGTCGATAACTCCATGATCTCCCGTACCCCGTTCGCGCCTTGCTCAATCCACCGTGTCAGAAGAGGTTCCGCGTCGGTTTGGGCCGTGACGGTGCGGGTACCACACGACCATGACGCTTCGGTGGCGCGGATGAATCGGCGATTCGAACGATTGGCCGCGTACTCCTGGCGCGTGGTCGTGATCGCAGCAGCGATCGCCATTGTGGTCTGGCTCACCGGACAGCTGCTGATCGTGGTCGTCCCGCTGGCCGTTGCGGGAATTGCGACCCGCGCGCTCTGGCCAATCAATCGGGTGCTGCGAGAGCGACGTGTGCCGCCGGGAATTGCCGCTGCCCTCAGCCTCTTGTTCTTCCTGCTGGCCCTCGGAGCTGCGCTCGGCCTTGCCGGTTTTGCGCTCGCTGGCCAGGCCGACGATCTCGGACCGACCATCAGGGCGGGAGTCGACGACATGACCGATTGGCTCGTCGACGACAGCCCCTTCGATGTCAGAAGGAGTGACGTCGAGGGCTTTCGGTCCGACGTCGAGGACTCGTTGTCATCCGTCGTGCGTTCGGGTGGTGGCTTGGCGAATGGCGCAATCGTTGCGGCGGAGATCGCAGCTGGATCTCTGCTCGCGATGATGATCACGTTCTTCGTCCTGAAGGACGCAAGCGGTTGGGCCACGAATCTGATCGGGCGGTTGCCACCGGATCGACGTGACCTCGCCGATCGCGCCATGCACCGAGGGTGGTCGGCGGTCGGCGGGTATCTGCGCGGCGCATCCATACTGGGTGCCGTCGAGGCTGCCGCGATCGGGCTGGCAATGTTGTTCGTCGGCGCCGAGCTGATCGCGCCGGTCATGCTGCTCACGTTTCTCGCGGCGTTCGTCCCCATCGTCGGTGCAGTTGTCGCTGGTGCGGCTGCGACGCTCGTGACGTTCGCAACCGCTGGGACCATCCCGGCACTCATCGTCGCCGGTATCGCGCTCGTCGTCCAGCAACTTGACAACGACGTGCTCGGCCCTGTGGTCTACGGCCGGGCCCTGCGGCTACATCCGCTGATCATCCTGATCGGTATTGCGGCCGGCGGATCCCTCTTCGGTCTCGTCGGCACGCTGTTTGCCGTGCCGTTTCTCGCGGTGACATTGAATGTTCTCGACGAGTGGCGCCAGACGATTGACGACGTGTCGGGCAACCCCGTTGACGGCGCTGGCGCGGCCGATGATGTGACCACCGCAGCACTTGCGGTCGGAGGTTGACGCGTGGCGGTCGTCGACCCATCCGAGGTCGCCGCTGATGCCGGGCTCGTCTACCTTCCGGGTGGACGGCCCGGCATCACGCGCCGCCGGCACGGACGCGGCGTCGTGTACGCGGGGCCGCGAGGCGGACGGATTGATGCGTCCACTCGTCGTTGGATCGAGTCGCTCGCCATCCCACCGGCGTGGGACGACGTGTGGATCTCACCGGATCGCGATGCCCACCTGCTCGCCCACGGCGTCGACGCCGCCGGGCGCACGCAGTACCGGTACCACCCCGAATTCCGTCGAGCCGCGGATGCGACGAAGTTCGCGCGGATGTCGAAGATCGCCGACCGACTGCCGCGGCTTCGTGCAGCGACGCGGATCGCCCTCGAGTCAGACGACGAACGCGACCGCGTCATCGGGCTCGTTACGCACCTCATCGACACCACATTGATTCGCGTCGGTACCGAGCGCTATGCCGACGAGAACGACAGCTACGGCGCCTGCACGTTGCTGCAGCGCCACGTGCGGGTGGAGGGAGCGACGGTCACGTTCGACTTTCGGGCCAAGGGAGGCGTGAGGCGCCGATTCACGCTGTGCGACAAGATCCTCGCGGCGGAGCTGTCGGCTCGAGGCCGTCAGCGTCCGTCGTCGCCGATCCTCGTCACCTCGACAGGGTGGACGCCGACTGGTACTGACCTTGCTGACTTCCTGAGCTCGGCGACCGGTATCGACATGACGGCGAAGGATCTGCGCACTTGGGGTGCGACCTCCACGATGGTTGGGGCGCTGTGTGCTCCGGCGCCCGCAGGAGATCCGCTGTTGGCCGCCTACGACGTGGTTGCGGCCCGGCTCGGCAACACACGAACGGTGACCAGGGCGTCGTACGTGGCGCCGGGTGTCGTGGATGCCTGGGAATCAGGTGAACTCGGCCAACTCTGGTCGACGTCACGAGCGTCTGCCCGCTTCTCCAGAGCTGAGCGAACCGCCACCAAGGCACTGCGGCTTCGGTCTGGTGACGGATGATGCAGAACTTTGCCTGCACCGTGGCATGACCTATCTGGCGCCGGCGACCTCTGGCACATCGTTGTCGAGAGCGACCAGTGAGTCGTCGAAATCCTCGAACAGGTTCAAGAGCCAGGTCACGAATGTCGATGCCACAAGGACTTGATACCCCGATGTTCGCGACGTAAACCCCACACTTCCATCACCGCATGGGTGACGCAAGATCGCGAAGGGCAGCAGCGGATTCGACGAGGTCTGCTCCCGTTCTTTGTGCGGCCATGGAGCGACGCGGGTGAGCATCGATCATCGTCATCGTCATCAACCGCTGGACAGGAAGCACATCCTCTCGAAGTAGCCGGCTCCTCACCCGCACCCAACATTCACTGCCGTCGTGCGTGTTCAAGCGGAGGTCAACCTCAGTGTCCGTCGTCGGATCTTCCGGCTCGAAGCTCGACAACGCGGTGTCGCGGTCGTGTGGACCGAACGCATCGAGCCATCCGTATCCGAGAGATTGCTGGTGATCGAACCCAATCAGGTTGCACCAGTCGACATTGGCGTGGACCAACTCGATGCCCGAGAAGCATGCGATTGCGGCTGGTACATCGTCCAGTGCACCGCAATCAACCGCTGCAAAGATCGGGTGGCGTAATCGGCTCCGTGCCGCCACGACCACTGCAGGATGCTCGTCTTCAAGCGGCGAGAGAACCTCGTCCGGCATCGCTCCACCACTCAACTCGGTCTCTCCTTCTGTTGGCCCACGTACACATGGCGCATTCACTTCGATGAGAACTGAACTCGCCGCAACCTGAGGAGCGAATTGACCCCGTTGTGCTGCGTCCGCCTGGTGGCGCCGCGCTGATTCGAAAGTCGCCGGCACCTGATGACGGGAAGTTGTCGAGCAAGAGT
>JANPCI010000279.1:0-2930 GCA_031430875.1 Actinomycetes bacterium
TCGAGCTGGTCGATCTGGGGGTGCGGAGCCTGCGCGACCTGTCCGGACCGGTGCAGTTGTTCCAGGTCCGCGCCGACGGCCTACGTAGCGAGTTTCCATCACTGCGGACCATCGATGTCGTTCCCGGCAATTTGCCGGTGCAGTCGTCCAGTTTCGTCGGACGCGACGACGACGTCGCCACCATCGTCGAGGCCATCGACGCCCATCAGGTGGTGACATTGATCGGGGTAGGCGGCGTCGGCAAGACCCGCCTCGCCCTGCAGTCAGCAGCGATGCTGGCGCCACGGTTCCGTGACGGGGTGTGGTTGATCGAGCTGGCCCCGGTAACCGACGGTGATGGTGTGGATGGGGCGGTGGCGTCGGTGTTCATGTTGCAACCCCAACCCGGCCGGAGTTGGCGGCAGGTGGTGGTGGACGGGTTGGCGGGTCGTGAGGTGTTGTTGGTGATCGACAACTGCGAACACGTCCTCGACGACACCGCCGCCCTCGTCGAAGCGCTCGCCGAATGTCCGTCGGTGCGGATACTCGTCACGAGTCGCGAGTCGTTGGCGGTCGCCGGCGAGTGGGCGTGGCGGGTGCCGTCACTCACAGGCGAGGCGGCCGTCGAGTTGTTCATCGAGCGTGCCGACACCGCCGCGTCGGGCTTCCACCCCGATGTTGCCGATCGTGGGGTGATCGGTGAGATCTGCGACCGGCTGGATGGAATCGCCCTGGCGATCGAGTTGGCTGCAGCACGGGTGCGTTCGATGAGCCCGACACAGATCCGCGACCGCCTCGATGAACGCTTCCGCCTGTTGACCGGTTCGCGTCGTTCGATCGAGCGACACCAAACCCTGCGGCATGCGGTGCAGTGGTCCTATGACCTGTTGGAACCGGTCGAGCAGAGCGTGGTGCAGCAGGTGTCGGTGTTCGTCGGCGGGTTCACCCTCGACGCCGCCACGGCGATCACCGAACTCGACGAGTACGAAGTCCTCGACATCCTGGACTCGCTGGTGCGGAAATCTTTGCTGTACGTCGACCGCAGCGACAGCGACGTCCGCTACGGGATGTTGGAAACCATCCGCCAGTTCGCCGAAGAAGCCCTCGCCTCCACCGGCACCAGCGACGAAACCCGCGACCGGCACGCCAGCTACTACGCCGACAAGTCCGACATCGCCTACGCGCAACTCCCGACCAATGACGAGCCCCTGGCCTACCGGTTCATCGACAGCGAAATCACCAACCTGGCCGCCGCGTTCGCATGGGCGCTCACCCGCGAGCAGGCCGACCACGCCGTTCGGATCGCCGCCAACACCCATCTGCTGGCCCGATACCGCTTGCTGACCGAGGCGCTGAGGTGGCCGGAGGATGCCATCGGGCTCGCCCGCAAGCACGACCACCGCCACCTCCCCCACCTCCTCGCTGCTGCGGCCGACGCCGCCGCTGGCGCCGGCCGCGATCAGGATGCCATCCGCTACGGCTTCGAAGCCGTCGCCCTCAACGACGATGACCGCTACGACTTCGACATCTTCGCCTACTACATCGCCGGCATGGCGATCGGTAACGGCGACGGGTCCACGGACGAAGCATTGAGCGTGCTGCGCAGCGGCGCCGACCACCCAGCGGACTCCCCGGCCAGGGTCACCCTGCTCTACCTCCACATCCTGACCTACTTTTTCGGAGTCGCCGTGCCTGCGGACGAGAGCGACATCGCGATCGAACGATTGAAGGCATCATCCATGCCGAGCGTTCGAGCGGGTGGGTTCTGGGTGCAAGCGTTGATCGTGTCAGCTCACGATGTCGCCGCAGCGATCGCCCTGTGCCAACAGGCAATCGCCGCTGACTGTGGGTGCCGGATCTTCGTGGAGTCGGTTCGCGGGTTTCAAATCGGGCTGATCGCGAAGACCGATGACATCGACGCCGCACTCGGCGGGTTCGCGCCCATCGTCGCAACCTGGCAGACGAGCCCGGGTGATACCTACCTCAGGGGCGGCATGACCGAGCTGGCCGCATGGCTGGCCCGTCTCGGATACAGCGACGACGCTGCCCGCCTCTTCGGCGCCATCAGCCAGGGACGGTTGGGGTCGTGGACGAATCCATCCGCTGCCGGGGTACAAGAATTGGCAGAGGCGTTCACTGCGTCGTTTGAGGCGGGGGCCGCACTGGATCCCCGTGCGGCCGGCGAGTTCGCCCACGAGCTCCTCGCCCAAGTCCGCGCCGATCGACTCACCACCTGACCGCTGCGAATCTCCGTTCTCGTGAACTCGTTGCGGAACTGTTCGCGCACGGGTTCACGAGAACGGCGTGCTGGAGTCGGCGCGGCCTGGTCGAGTCGGGAAGGCCGGCCTCACGTATCCTCGGGCTTTGTGGCCGCCGCTCCTGTCCAGTTCCGCAAGGCGGCACTCGTCGGCGTGGCGGCGGGACTGCTCGGCGGGCTGTTTGGGGTCGGCGGGGGGCTCATCATGGTCCCGGGCCTCATCTCGGTCGCCAAGATGGAGCGGCGGCGGGCACACGGCACGTCGCTCGCGGCCACGCTCCCCATCTCGCTCGCCAGCCTCGCCACGTACCTCGCGCACGGCAACGTCGACTGGGCGGTCGCGTTCTTCATCACCATCGGCGCACTCGTCGGCGCGATCGTCGGGACCCATCTCCTCCACGTGATCCCCAAGAACGTGCTGGTGATCATCTTCGTGGCGACGATCCTCGCCACGGCGACACGTCTGCTGTTCGGCTCGCACGACTCGGCCGGGATCGACATCACGGTCGGCGTGGCCATCGTCCTCGTCGTCGTCGGGTTCGTGTCGGGAACGCTCGCCGGGCTGCTCGGCATCGGCGGCGGCGTGATCATGGTTCCGGCGATGTCGACGCTCGGCATGGCCACCGTCGTCGCCAAGGGCACGTCGGTCGCCGTCATCGTGCCGACGGCCATCATGGGCACGTTCCGCAACCGC
>JANPCI010000280.1:0-12979 GCA_031430875.1 Actinomycetes bacterium
ACGAGAGCGCGCCGCGCCTGCGTCCAGGCGCGTTCGCGGAGTTCTTCGTCCGTTCGTCCCGACACCTGTTCTTCGAGCGTGCCGACACCGTCGAACACCAGATGCTGATGGCAATCGACCAGCCCCGGCAACAACGTCACATCACCCAGATCCACCGATGTTGGCTCAGCGACATCCGCCCCCACCGTGACCACCACGCCATCAACGACGACAACGCGTGCGGGTTCGATGAACTGGTGACCATCGAAGAGTCGCTGCGCCTCGACCACTAAACGCGATGACGCAATGGACGAGTGGAGGTCGGTGGCCATGTTGAACTCTTTCACAAATACGCAGGCAGCCGATTGGGCATCCCAGGTTCAGTCAGAACCAGAGGGGGTCGACGTGGATGCCTCGTTCTGTTGAATCGGGTGGTTCTGGGACTCGGCAGAAGAATCGGTATCGATCGATCTCAGCGGCAAGATCGGCGAGGCGGCCATACGTCGCGAGTGCGGGGCTGGCGAACATCGACAAGTGGGTCGCGTGCGACGCTTTGAGTTCCTCAATGGTGGCGCTGAGCGCTCCGATCAGGTCGTCGGTCGAACCCGCGGTGCCCCAGTCGAGCACGAATGCTTGTCGGCGTGTCTCGATGTCGCCGCCGCTATCGATGGTGAGCTCGAGGCCCGGATCCCACACCCCCACCGCAGCATCGCCGAGTAGGACGACGTCGCTCCAGGTGTAGTCGGCGGCGGAGCGCGTGAGGCGGTCGCTGACCCATCGTTCGGTGAAGGCCGGCGCAAGTTCGCACTGGCCGTGGGTTCGGTCGAGGCGCCGGGCGATGTCCGATGCGTCGCTTGGCTCACTGCGCCGCCAGCGGGTGGGGCTCGGACTTGGGATGTCGGTCGCCCGTACACCGAACGTGAGCTTGTGCACCTCCTGTTTCCACAGCATCGATGCTTGTTCGCCCAGGAGGTCGTCGATCTTGGTGTTTCCGAGAGCGAGGAAGCTCGTCTCGATGATTGTCTCGCGGGCATCGTCGGAGACGCTGTCGCCCGAAACCCAGTTGAGCGCGGGCCAAAGTTTTCGGCCCTGGTAGTCGGGCATGATCCGTGTCCGCATCCGGTAGGCGGTCGTGCGGTCGACGCCCCCAATGCGGCGGGTGCCGTGGAGGTCGATGTGCTGAGCCGCCGGCTGGCCGTCGACCTCGGCGATCAGGCAGACGACCTCAGCGTCGACGAGGCGAAACTGGGCGAAGGGGTCCGCGCGCCGATACCGGATCGTCACGCCGTCGTGCTCCACGGGCGTAGCGAATTCGATGTCACGCAACGTCTCACCGTCGTCGTCGGTCGCCCGGCGAATGACGACGTCCAAAGGGATCCGGTGGTAGATCCCGAAGCTGACGACCCGCCCGGTGCCGTCCCGGCTCGCGAAGACGCTCAGGTTCAAGAATCGGCCCTGCGGGTCTTGAATTTCGAGGACCGCCCGGCGCTCGCTCACCTCGGTGTACGACGTGACGGCCTCGATTGGTCGCGCAGAAATTCGGAACTGGCGTTTGGCAGCACCCAAGTCGGGGACACGTTCGCTGAACGCCCACCCCTCAGCGACGTCGGCGTCGGTCAGTTCCTCCGCGACAAGCCAACTGATGACCCGATTCGAGGCGTGAGCGAGCGGCGAGGTCGCGGAATCAGGGACCACCATCACTACTCCGTTATCCAGCTACGCAGCTCTCGAAAGTACTCGTCAGGCACATCGATATGCAGGAAATGACCCGCATTGGGAAATCTGACACGTCTTACAGGAGCTGATTTGAGGGCCATTTCGAGTTCGTCCTGGAATGGGGGCGGGACCATCGGATCTTCATCTCCTCCCATGATGAGAACCGGTGTCGTGACGGCGGCGAGGTCGGCCCGAAAATCGAAGGTAGATGCGACCCGAGCGGAGTAATCGAAAGAAAGCACCCGATTTGTATTGGATCGCCGAGCCAGCTCGGTATCGACTGTTCTCGTGGTCGTGTAGAGATGGCGACATCCGGCGAGGAACGCGGCAAAGGTCTCAGAGTTCGGGTTCTTCAGCATTGCCTCGGCAATCGCAGCGGCACCATCACCGCCTTGGCGACGGAACCCCTCGACGGAACTGGCCGTGTCGTGCCGAGGTCCCGTCGCGACGAGCGCCAACTTGGACGCGTGCCCGGGGTGGCGGATTGCATACGACTGCGCAACAAAGCCCCCGAACGAAGCTCCAACGACGATGGGCTTTTCGATTCCCAACGAGTCACACAGTGCGCGTACGTCATCGCCCCACTGCTCCATCGACCAGTGCTCCGGTTCGCTGTTATCGCTCCGACCACAGCCACGATGGTCATACATCACGATCTGGGCAGCATCCGCAAGCGGCGCGACCATCGCACGCATATGCGCATGATCGGACGGCCCGCCGTGAAGTGCAAGAACGGTTGGACGTTCAACCATCGAGGGCCCTGCTTCAAAGAGCTTCTGACCGAACACTTCGAAAAAGAGCCGAACGCCATTGACAACCACGTGCATGCCCAATGATGGCATTCACCGTCTATCCGGTCCACTTGATTCGGCCTGGGGGAGCTGTTCGCCAGTCGTCGCACTTGGCGGTCCTCAACCGAACGCGAGTGCCCCAGATCGTGAAATCCATTCTGTGGTGAGCCTTTATGCTGCTGGCATGAGCGAAACGGCTGACGACCTGGCCAGAGTTGCCCGAATCCGCACAACCTTTGATCTCGCTGCAGATGGATACGACGGTCCTGCACTGGGCTTTTTCGAATCGATCAGTCGGGAGGTAGTGGCGCTTCTCTCTCTCCACCCAGGTTCACGGGTCCTCGATGTTCCCTGCGGAACCGGGCACGCCACGAAGGCCATCCTCGACGTACTCGATGCGGATGGATCTGTTGTTGGAATCGATATCTCGGAACCGATGCTGGAGCGGGCGCGATCGCGAATTGGCAGTGATCCCCGGGTGCAGTTCGGACTCGGCGACCTTCGATCTCTCGATGAAGCACCGGCGGGTTATGACGTCGTGCTGTGTGTCTTTGGCATCTTCTTCGTTCCGAATGTGGCGGACGCACTCCGAGGACTGTGGAACCTCGTTGCACCCGGCGGTCGTCTCGTTGTCGTCACCTGGGCGCCGAATGACGCGGCTCCCTTGGGGCCGATCTTCCGGCTACGCGTCCATGAACTCCGCCCCGACCTGGTCCCCGTGCATCCAGCGGCTCAACGTGCTCCTACGTCAACGAGAATCGGCATGACGGCGTTGTTCCACGAGGCTGCGATCGATGCCCCGGTTGAGTTCATCGACATCAACCACAGTCAGCCGATCCTGACACCAGACGTTTGGTGGGAACTCGTGATGGGATCGGGGTTGCGAATCCACGTCGATGCCATGACGCCAAGTGAGGTCGCCGATGTCCGAGCAGTCTGCGGCGCAGCTGTTCTTCGTGACTCGATCACGAGCGTGAATTGCGACGCGCTGGTGGCCGTGGCTACACGACCTGCCACGACTTAGCGATCCGCCGTGATCGAGCGCTCCGCCCGCGTCCGATAGAGGGACGCCATTCGAAACGATGTCGTCGTTACCGCTGCCTCGAACGGTGCTCGGCGATCCCGTCTCAATCGGCGGTCCTTCAGCGTGTCATCGAGTTGCTCGTGCAGTGCGCATCGATGGTGTCTGTCGAGGTCGTCGATGATCGGGCCTGGTGATCACTGCCGATCATGAACACACCTCATCCCCTCACGTGCGGACCCGCACCGCTCGGGTTGTCTCATCTAGTGTCACGACATGCAGGGGATGGACGCCACGTCGACACGGGCGGTGGTGTTCTGTGATGTCGTGGGCTCGACCGAGATTCGTTCGCGTTTGGGTGACGTCGCCGCGGACCCGTGGTTCGACCAGTTGATGGCAGCGATCTCTAACGCTGTGTTCGACGTTGACGGGCTGGTGGTGAAGTCGTTGGGTGACGGCGTGATGGCGGTGTTCACGTCGGCCTCGGCGGCGCTGCATGCGGCGGTCGGTATCCAACAAGCGGCCGATATCCACGGCCTCGACGGTCGTGTCGAGCCGGCCCTGCTCAGGGTTGGTGTGTCGATCGGCGATGTTGCCGAGGCCGACGGTGATTGGAGTGGCCTGCCGGTGGTGGAGGCAGCGCGTCTGTGTGCTGCTGCCGGGTCGAACGAGATCTTCGCTTCCGAGGTGGTGCGGATGCTGGCGGGTAGTCGAACCGACCAGCAGTTCGAATCGGTCGGTGCGCTGGAACTCAAAGGCCTCGCAGACGCGGTCTCGACGGTACGGGTGCTGTGGTCGCCTCGCCGTACGGCCTCGGAGTCGACAGCGTTGCCGGCTGCGCTGGCGACGGCTGTTCGCGGGCCGTTCGTCGGGCGCGATCAGCTCATGTCGGACTGTTACGACGAGTGGAAGGCCGGGGCGTGGCGCGGCTTGTTGGTGGCTGGTGAACCTGGCATCGGCAAGACCCGATTCGTCGCCGAGCTGTGTAACCGAATGACACTCGCAGGGGCGACGGTGGTCGCGGGCAGGTGTGACGAAGACATTGCTGCTGCGTACCGGCCGTTTACGGAGGCGGTGGAGCCGTTGGTCGCAGCGATGTCGGGCGACGAGCTGGCCGAGTTCTCCGATGGCCACGGGGTCGGGCTTGCACTCGTGGTTCCTGCTGTGCGTCGACGGGTACCCGGCCTGGAATCTGTCATGCCCATGGATTCCGACACCCTGCAGGCTGTTGTGGTCGACGACATCGTGGCGCTTCTCACTCTTCACGCAACCGACGGCTCGCTGGTGGTGGTGCTCGACGACGTCCACTGGATCGATGCGTCGTCGCTGGTGCTGCTTCGACAGATCGTCGCAGCTGCGCCTGCCGCCGTCAGTCTGATCGCGACGTATCGCGACACCGATCTCGACCGGGTTCATCCGTTGAGCGCGGTGTTGGCGGACCTGCGCCGTGTCGACGATATGCGGCGGGTGGCGCTGCATGGTCTCGATGCCGCTGGCGTCGAGGAGTACCTCACTGTCGCGGCCGGTCACGCGCTCGACACCGACGGAGTGGCCCTCGCTGACGCCGTCCACGAAGGCACCGCCGGCAACCCGTTGTTCGTCGGCGAGGTACTTCGCCATCTGTCCGAGTCCGGTGCCATTCGTCGCGCGGACGACCGGTGGGTGGGCGAGAGCGGCCTGGCATTGCCGGAGGGCTTACGTGAGGTGATCGGACGCCGGCTCACCCGGTTGGGCGACGACGTCGGTGTCGTGTTGCGGGTGGCGGCGGTGCTGGGTCGCAGCTTCGACCCCGATGTCGTCGAAGCCGTCGTCGGCCACGACGTCCTCGACGAACTGGAGCTCGCTGCAGCTGCGGGGATCATCGCCGAGACAGCCCGGAGGTTCGAGTTCCGTCACGCCGTTCTACGCGAGGTGCTGTTGACGGAACTATCGGCCACACGCTTGCAGCGGATGCATCGCGATGTTGCCGCCGTGCTCGACCGACGATGGGCACTGAGCCTCGACCAGCACACCGAGGAACTCGCTCACCATCACGCCGAAGGCGCCACGACCGATGCTGCGCAGTGGTGCCTACGGGCGGCGCAAGCGGCCAACGACGAGTTCCAGAGCGAACGGGCGATTCGGTGGGCCGACCGCGGGCTCGAACTGATCGAGTTGGCCGACGTGCCCGACCTGGTCGTGCAGTGCGACCTGGCGATCGTAAAGGCATTCGCCCAGATCCGCGAGGACTCGCAGTCTTTCCTTCCCGCCAAGTCGGCGTTCGAACTGGCTGCAGCAATCGGCGACCATCCGCGTATGGCCAAAGCAGCGTTCATGGTCGGCGTGCCAACCACCGGAGCTCTGTCGTCGGACCATCTCGAGTTTCTCCAGCACGCGCTCGAACTGCTGCGTGACGACCGTTCAGCCGACAAGCTGATCCTGGAGTCAACGCTGCTCACAATCGAACTGGTCGGACCTCACCTGACCTCGGCGGCTCACGCCGAACGCAGCGGCCAGATCCTCGACCAGCTCGACCCTGACGACCCGTACTCGACCCCGATCGCTTTCAATGTGGCCAGCGGCATGGTGCTGATGAGCCAGCATCGGTCGGCGCAGGCTGTGTACGCCCAATACCCGAGACGAGCGGCGTTCACGCCAACTCTCGCAATAGGCCTGCCGGGCGAGCGCTACATCGCACACATGCATCTCGGACTCGGAAACCGACAGGGCTTCGAGGACGGCATCGTTGCCTACGAACACATGCTCGGTCCCCGACTGCGTCTCTACATGCCGAAGGCGATGCTGCTCCAGTCGCAGGCGATGTCGGCGATCCTCGACGGGGACTGGGAACGAGCCCGCGCACTCGTCGATGAGATCCAGGCGATCGCCGGCCACGACGGAAACGTCGCGCTCGGATGCTCATCACAACGTACGTGGATCGCCCGCGAAACAGGGCGCACCCAGGAGCAGTTCCAGAGCAGCCGACAGTTGCTCGAGATGCTGCCTGACTTCCCGGTACTCAAGGCACTGTTGGTCGGCGACGCCGCCGAGGCAGGCCATCACGACATGGCTGCGGCGATGCTCGACGAACTTGCCCCGGACGAGTTCGCCGCCGTCGGCCGCGGTTGGCTGACCACGCTGGCGCTCGGCAACGTAGCCTGGGCCGCGATCGCCGTTGACGCCCGCCACCACGCCGCCGTGCTCCGACGACTCCTGAGCGACTACGAAGGCACCATCGCCGTGATCGCCTCGGGAACGCACGCGATGTGTTCGGTCGATCGTCTCCTTGGCGGTCTCGCCGCACTCGACGGTGACCACGGCGAGGCCGACCGGCTCTTCGCCGCAGCGCTTGCTCAAGAGGAAGGCGTGCGTTCGCCACCGCTCGCGGCCCGCACCCGCCACTGGTGGGCCCGCGCGATGATCCGACGCGGCGACACCGCGCAAGCCCTCCCGCTGATCGCCGACGCCCTCGAAACCGCCGACCGACTCGGCATGCAACAGCTCTCCGCCGACCTCAAAGCGCTCGCCACGTCAGTCGCACCGCCCGGCTGATCGAACACGGATTGCCGCAGGCCCCTGCGCGGCGCTCACCGCACGTGCAGCGATCCGCCGCAGTCGAGTGCTCAACAGGTGTCCGATAGGGGGATGGCATACGGACGGTTCAGAGTGCTTGCGTCCGACCCCGAGCGGTCGTCTATGCACGTCTCGGTAGACGGTCCACAACCGTGCGCTTCCCGATGGCCCCGACGACACCGACGATCGAGCGAGCAAGAGAGGCCATGCTGCCGCCGCTCCTCGTCACCGTCAAGCAGTCTGATCCGGTTGCCAATCAGCTAATGTATCGCTTACGATACGTACATGAGGTTCGCTGAGGTGCTCCTAAGTGCGAGAACGGCTGCCGGGTTGACACAAGCCGAACTCGAGGCGCGCAGCGGTGTCGCCCGACCGAACATCGCCGCGTTCGAGGCGGGTAGGCGCGAACCGAGGTGGAAGACAGCAACTCGAACACTCGAGGCGACCGGCGCAACGATCGACATCGTCGAGCCGATCGCGTGGACCTGGACGACCGGGCGGCGGCCATACCCTGTGCCGTCGGGCTTGTGGCGGTTGCCGCTGCTCGACGCGTTCGGGCGGTTCGTTCCTGGACCTCACCTTTGGTGGAGTGGGGCCGCGCCACGGTTCGACCTCTTGGACCGCGAGGACCGCGCTCGCGCTTACGAACTCGTGCTGCGTGAAGGTCAGCCCGAGGACATCCGATCGATCATCGACGGAGCGTTGCTCATCGACGCGTGGCCCGACCTCGTCGTCCCGGCTGAACTCCGGCGAGCTTGGCAGCTGATCATCGACAGGTACCGCGTCGAACTGGCCGAGGCATCGTGAGCGAACTTTCACCATTCCAGCGACGAGTCGCCGATGTTCTTTTCGATCTCCCTGAAGCCGATGGGTATGCACTCGCCGGTGGCGCAGCGCTGATTCTTCGCCAAGTCATCACCCGTGAGACGGCCGATCTGGACGCCTTCATCGCCGCTCGACCAGGACCCGATCCGGGAAGCGTCGATGCGCTCGCCGACGCGTTCGCCACTACCGCACAAGGCTTCGGTTGGACGGTCGAGACAGCGCGCCGGAACCCGACGTTCTGCCGATTCTTCGTCACGTCGGGCGAGGACCGAACGGAAGTCGATCTCGCCGTCGACTCCCCGCCGCTCGAACAGCCCGAGGCCGTTGACGGGTTGCCCGTCCTCACGTCACGTGACCTCGGCGGCCGCAAGGTACTGGCGATTGTCGACCGACTCGAAGCCCGTGACTACACCGACCTTCACGCTCTCGCCTCTCTCCTCGGACGACAGACTTGCATCGCGGTTGCACTCTCGCTGGACGCCGGACTCCGCACGAGCGACATCGCCGACGCGTTCCAGCGTGTGACGGCGCTCCTCGACCATCGTTTCCCCGTTGGAACCCAAGACCCGACGTTGATGAAGCGCTACTTCTCCGAATGGGCCGGCGAACTGCGGGCGACCTGATCGATGCTGTGGTGCGCTGCGACACGACCACTCACGCAAACCTCGCCCGCCGCCCCTCGGGAGTGATCGCTCACAGACGGCCCATGGCGGGAGACGTTCCTCCACGACACAAGTGGTCGCGTGCCACGAGGTACCACATCGCTCGGAACGTCGCGCGCCAGCCAGCCAGCGGTCTGGGGCAGTGTGGGCGTCGTCTCATCTGACGGTCCTCAACCGGACATGAACCCCAGGCGTGTCGATGGTGAGCTGTGATCCCCTGAACGTGGTCATCACCCAAATGCGGGCCGGCTCCCCGCTCGGGTCGGGCGTATTCTCGAAAGTGTGCCGACGCCGGAGGAGATCACCCGCCACTACGAGTGGGAACGACCGCAGGGTGAAGAGATCTGGGTGGACGGTGGACCGAGCTCGGAGCCGATCATCGTGGTTGCCCACGACCCTGGGTGGCCGCAGGTCTATGCCGTTGTGGCCGATCGCATCCGTGCTGCGCTCGGCAAGCGGGCGATCGATCTCGACCACATCGGGTCGACATCCGTGCCGGGCTTGCCCGCCAAGCCGGTGATCGACATCGACCTCACCGTCGCCGACTCCTCGGACGAGGTGGCCTACGTGCCGGACCTGGAAGCCGCTGGTTTCCGATTCGTTCTGTGTGAGAGTGGTTGGCACGAGCACCGACTCCTCACTTGTGACGATCCGCGCACCAACCTGCACGTCTTCTCACCTGATTGCCCCGAAGTGATACGGCACCGGATGTTTCGCGACTGGCTGATCGAGAACCCGGACGACCTTGCCCTCTATCGCGACGCCGAGCTCGAGTCGGCAGCGGCGGCGACCGCGGCGGGCGAGGACGCCATGGAGTACAACTTGCGCAAGCAGCCGGTCATCCGCGAGATCTACGACCGCATGTTCCGCGCCAGCGAACTCTGACGAAACCGTCAGAGTTCTCCATCGGCGACGAGTATGGCGCTCCGTGATCTCCTCTCGGATACGGGTCCTCAACCGGACGGAGTCGCGAGTCGACGGTCGCCCGGATCAGTGATCATGCAGTGGCCCGTCGGGCCGAAGAGGTGTCTGACTTCGCCGGGTGTGTGGCGGCCAGTTGAACTTGAGGAGTGAACGAACTGTGCGGTCCCGTTTCGTGTTGGCCGGCCTGCGCAGCGCAGGCCGGGCGGGCCGCCGTTCGCAACGCCGCGCGCCGGCACGGTTAGCCGATCGTTTGAAGCTCGTCGCAGGCGATGTCGAGGATTTGGGTGCTGGTCATGCTGCGGCCCTGTTGGAACAGTGGGTCCCATTGGTCACCGAGCGCTTCTCGAACGGCAGCGATTCCTGCTTCGTAGTCGTCGATGGTGTGAGCGTCTCGGCCTGAGCGCCCGTCCAGCCAGCCGCAGATCAGCGCGGTGGTTCGCCAATTTTGGGGTTGGTTGAGCAGCATGAGAACCTGACTGAGCGCAAGCGGCGCGCCGTTCGTGTCACCGGACTCCTGAAGGCCCCGTAGGTGGTGGATCAGAGCGATGGCCACTTCGCCGGGTGGGACCAATGCCGATTGGAGGTGGTTGATGAGCGTTTGGCAGAGTCCTTGGGCGGTGCCGCTGCCGATTTCGACGGCAAGTTCGAGACCACGGTTGAGTTGCTCGAGGCTGACGACTGGGTCGGTGTGGAGGACGGCAAGTCCGGCCGCGTAGTGCGCAAAGGCAAGTGCGCTCGGCCACTGCGCAGCGCGGGCGCGAGCGAAGCCCTCCTCGATGAGATCGCCGGGATCGTGCCCGGAGGCTGCCAGGAACACTGCGAGCCACGTTGGATTCTGAGTGTGTATCCACGGGTCGTCGGGCTGCGCTTCGCCGATCTTGTAGGCGCGTGTCTGGTAGTCGACGGTCTGGTCGAAGTGACTTTCGTTGAACTCGACGGTTGCGAGGGAGATCCACGCGAGCCATTGCCCGTCGCCCGTCATCTCGATCAGTCGGTGGGCCAAACGACGTGTCTCGGTGTAGTCGGCTTTGGCGTGCAGTGCGTGGCGCATCGCAGCTGTTTGCACGGCCGGGCGATCGGGCAGGTCGTGTCGCAGGTCGTAGAACCAGCCGTCCATCTCGTACGAACCCCTCATCCCCATCGGCACGGCCAGTGCGGCGATGGCGTCGATGACGTCGTCGAGGTGACGCTCAACGGCCCATCCCAGCGCCGCTCGAAGTTCGGGCATGAGTCGTTCGACACGTCGTGACGCTTCGAGCTCGTCAGGGCCCACGAGCATCTGGGTGATGACGCGGGCTGACGCGGCGAGGTGCGCGGCGTGTCGATCGCGCACCTCGGCGAGTGCCGCGGACTTGCTCAAGTGATCGCGACCGTAGGAGCGCATCGTCTCGAGGTACCGGTAACGGGTGGGTGTGGCATGCAGGTCGACCGTGCACATCGACTTGTCAGCCAGCGCGGAGATCGCGTCGAGCACGTCGAGGTCGCCCAGCGTCGAGCCGCCGACGCCGACGACGACGACGGCGTCGGCGAGCGTGAACCAACCGACGAACACTGCCAACTGATCAAACACGACCTGTTCACGCTCGTCGAGTAGCACATAGGACCAGTCCAACGTCGCTGACAGCGTCTGTTGGCGTCCGACACCGGTTCGCCACCCTCCCGACAGCAGCCGCAGGCGCTCACCCAACCTCGCCAACACGTCGGTCGTGCCGAGTGTCCGTGCCCGTCCCGCACCGAGTTCGATCGCCAATGGCATCCCGTCCAACTGCCGACAAATTTCGAGCACGATGGCACGCTCGTCGTCGTCCACGATGACCGGTCCGCCCTCAGCGGTCAGACGCTCGACAAACAATGCCACCGCATCCACGCACCCCGCGCCGGTTTGGTCGTCCATCGACAGCGGCCCGAGCGCCATGACGTGCTCACCGCGCAGTAGCAGCGCCTCACGGCTCGTTGCGATGACTTTCAACTGTGGGCATGTGTGTAGCAGCCGATCGATCAGGCCTGCTGCCGGCCCCATCACGTGTTCGCAGTTGTCGAACACCAGCAGCGTGGTTCTCGGCTCGAGATACTCGATCAGACGATCCTCCACCGATCGCCCGCCATCCGGCTGCAACCCGAACAACGCCGCCGCCTCATCCACCACGGCACTGTCGGACGACGCCAAGGCGAGATCGATGAACCACACGCCGTCCGTGAAGCCGGACTGAGCCCGATGGCAGGCTTCGACCACGAGTCGGGTCTTGCCCATCCCACCAACGCCGACCACGGTCACCAACCGGTGCGTCGCGAGTAGACCCGACAACACGCCGAGCTCGTTCGTGCGGCCGATGAAGCTGTCCAACGGGTCCGGCAAGTTCCCCGCGAGCGCTGTCGAGGTCCGCAACGGCGGGAACTCGCGCCCACCCACCTGCCACACACGGATCCGGTCATCCACCCCGGCGAACCGGTGCTCGCCGAGGTCGGCGAGGTCCACTGCTTCGTCGCGGATCAACCCTGCGGTCACGTCCGACACAAGGATCTGGCCGCCGTGACCAGCTGACATGATTCGTGCCGCACGGTTCAAGGTCCGCCCGAAATAGTTCCCGTCACGCTCGACAGCAGTACCAGTGTGCAAACCCATACGTACCGGCAACCCGACGCGACCTTGAACATCGAGCGCCGCCCGCAGCGCGGCGACTGGATCGCTGAACGCTGCCTCGAACCCGTCGCCACCCGTCGAGAACACTGTTCCACCATGGGCGTCGATCGTTGAGCGCAGCAACGCATCGTGCTCGGCCAGCGACTCGTTCATAGCGTCGGCGTCATGCTCCCACCGGGGCGTTGAACCCTCGATGTCAGTGAAGAGGAACGTCACCGTCCCCGACGGAGAAGACATCCCTCAAGTATGAACGACACCCGCAGTTGTGCAAGGTGCTTGCGTCCCGGGCGATGGGCGATGGGCGATGGGCGATGGGCGACGGGCGTCGGTCGCTGCGCGAACGCAAGGTTGACCTGCTCGCCACTGACTGGTGAGGGCAAGGATGAGACAACACCGGTCAGCGATAAACAGCACGAGTATTGGACCACAAGAGACAACACCTGCGCCCGCTCTGGCGCCACACTTCGCCACGCAGAATCCCGAGGATCGACCCCGGACCG
Source organism: Actinomycetes bacterium (assembly GCA_031430875.1). Classification (GTDB taxonomy): domain Bacteria; phylum Actinomycetota; class Acidimicrobiia; order Acidimicrobiales; family Ilumatobacteraceae; genus Sva-07. The sequence goes on from JANPCI010000280.1 coordinate 12,612, forward strand.
CCACTGCAGTCCGGCCGTACTGCGGCGCCACACTTTCACAGGCATGTTCGCCGTAGTCGAGCGCTCGGTGAGTGTGCGATAGGGGGATGTCTGTCGGACGCGACTGCCTGCGTTCGCCACCGGTCGGAACGGTTCGCCAGCTGTCTCATCTGACGGTCCTCAACCGGACGCTTACTCACAGTGATTATGCAGTGGACGTCGCCGTCGAGAATGCGACCGACTTTGCATGAAGCCGCTCGGCCGGGTTGGTGCTCGCGCGTCGGAACTTCCGGGTGCTCGTGGAGGGACGGTCGTTGCGTCGACGAATGGAGTTTGAAGGAGACGGGCCGTTGAGGGCGCATCGCGATGATCGTCAAACGCTGAGTCAA
>JANPCI010000281.1:0-12539 GCA_031430875.1 Actinomycetes bacterium
CGGAGAACTCGCGCAGTTCCGGTTCTCCGCGAAGAACGACTGGGTCGAGGGGACCGCGAGTCAATCCAGCATCTACGAGTGGTACGGCATGGGAGGCGACCATGAGCACGTACAGGAGTTCACGTTCAAGGCCGACCACCCCACCCTGGGCCACGGTCATGGCCCGACGCCACAGGAGTACGTGCTCCACGCACTCGCGGCGTGCATCACCGCCGGTATCGCAACCGGCGCAGCTGCTCGCAAGATTCAATTGAACAAGGTGTCGTCGACGGTGAGCGCCGACATCGACGTTCGAGGCGTTCTGGGCGTCGACCCCGATGTTCGCAAGGGGTTCAGCAACGTCGACATCGAGTTCGATATCGACGCCGACTGCGATGACGAGCAGAAGGACGCGCTGCTCGCCGGCGGGGCGAAGTACTCGGCGGTGTTCGACATGTTGGCCAACCCCACCGAGGTCAACATCACCCGACGGAGTTGACACCGAGGCGCGTCACCCGCTGCGACCGAGGTCTGCGCAGCCATCGCATCGGCCGGCCGCAACCACGACCTGACAGACCAGATCGGAGTTCTTCACGACCGCCTACTTCCACCGTCCCGAAGAACTCCGTAACGCAGGGTTCAACGCTGGCCTGGTCGATGTGAATCTGTTCGCCGTCGAAGGACCGAGCTGGATCGTCGAGGACCCAGCGGACCTCGACAACCAACTCTTCGCTGCCCGGGCGGTCGAGTCCAAGCAGCGCTCCCGGAAATCTCGAACCCGATGCCGTTGCTCTCCTGCCGGATCGGCGAATAGGTATCGAAGTGATACCATTCCTTGATGGCAATGACACTGCGCCTCACCAACAGTGAGCAAGAAGCGCTGAGAGCCCGCGCGGAAGCCGAGGGAATCTCCATGCAAGAAGCAGCACGGCGAGCCGTGCGCGAGTTCGTCGCCCGCAGCGATCACCGAGATCGCGTCGCACGCGCCTCCCATCTGATCATGGACACCCACAGCGACGCCTTGCGGCGGCTCGGCGAGTGAACGACCCGGTCGAGTTCCTCGACCTCGACGACGTCGTCGACCTCGCCATTGCACTCCTCGGTGATCCCGCACCGATCCGCGACATCGGCCTGCTCGGGTCCGCCATCGCTCGCCCGCAGACGACCGCGTTCGGCGATGACGCCTACCCGGACATCTGGACCAAAGCAGCGGCGCTGCTGCATTCGATCGTCAAGAACCATGCCCTCGTCGATGGCAACAAGCGCCTCGGATGGTTGGCCACCGCAGTCTTCCTCGAGATCAACGGCATCGAGATCTCACGCGCCAGCAACGACGGCGTCTACGACCTCGTGATCGACGTCGCCGCCGGCCAACCGACCGTCGACACGATCGCCGAACGGCTCCGCCAACTCGCCACATAACACCCGCACAAATTCATCTGTCCCACGCTGGCCGGGTGTGCGACTTCCACCAAGCAGCGCACTGTTGCCCACTACGCAGAGCTGCGACCGTCCGAGGTCGTCATGGCGCGGGCATCGTCGCTGTGGTTGCCGAAGACGGGTTCGCGGTCGGTGCCGATCCCGCCCGCCTTGGTCGCAGAACGCTCCGCTTGGGTACACGACCTCGAGCCTGAACCTGACGAGTTGCTCTTCCGGACCCGAACCGGAAAAATGCCGACGCTGTCGAACTGGCTACGTGCGTGGCACCGCTGCCTCGCCGAGATCGATCACGCTCCGCTTCGTCTCTACGACTCCCGTCATGCGGCGGCGACAAAGTCGAAGCGCTCTACACCACCGGCGACGAACTCGACGCCGACGCGATCGGACCGAGGATGCGACGCGTCCACAACGAGGTCCACCACCGCCTCTTGGGCAACGGCTGCCCCCTGCCAACGACCCGCCCAACTCGACTGCAGCTTCGAGTCGATCTGCGAGTCCTGCGTCCACTTCACCACCGACGCCACCTTCCAACCCGTCGTGCTCTGCCAACGCGACCACGCCGCCGCCAACGACCAGACCAGACGAGCAGAACTCCTCAACAATCTGCTCGCCCAGATCGGAGACACAGAATGACCTCGAACTCTTCCTTGACAGCCGACACCTTCATATCTGCCGGATAAGCGGGTGTCGGGGTGCGGTTGGTGCTCGGTGCTATGGGGTGGTCGTCAGCAGGAGACTGCTCGATCATCCGGCCCGGAGGTAGCGGCGCAGTGCCTCGCGAACGACGTCCGATGCGGTGGTGTGTTCAGCCGCCGCCCGTTCGTCCACGGCCCGTCGTAACTCCGGGTCGAGCCGGACGGGTAACGAATCGGCGGGCCCGGATCCCATCGAAGGACGCCCTGGACGTCGTCGCAGGTTGGTGGCGTCGAGGCCGGCCTCGGCCTGCCCAGCAAGCTCGTCGAGCACATCGTCGGTCAGCTCGACTCCTGCTTTGGTTCGTCCGTGTGTCTTGTTCTCAGTCATTGGTTCCTCTCATTTCACGAAGGAGCGGTTCGTAGATTCGACGCATCCGCACGGCGTGTATCACGATCTCGGTGTCATCGTCACGGGTCACTGAAACCACCTCGAGCATGTTGCCTGCTCGGTCCGCACCGAGGTAAAGCACCTTGCCGTCGTCTTGCTCGGCAGCACCGAGCGCGTGGTCGACGGCATGCACGATGTCGGCGTCGGCGACACCGTGCATGCGGGCAGATCGGTAGATGTGGCCGTGACGAATATCGTATCGCGAAACTGCGAGGTGTGTCGCTTGTGCCGCTCCGCACCCTTTGGGGCTACGAGCGTGTGTTGCCGAGCAATCGGACCGCTCGAAACGCCGGAATCTGTGGCGCAAGTGTCACGCCACACATTGACGGGCATATCGGCCATGATCGAGAGCCCGCCGGTTGGGGTACGGGTTCGGCGACCGCTTTGGTCTCGCGACTCGCGCCGATCTCGCCCGCCATCCGTGCTCACCGTGACGCAGCCTGTCGCCAGCTGGCGGACGACCGGTGCTGACACAAATTGCGTTATGTCAGAATCTCAAGATGAGAACACGCAAGAGCTTCGCGCTCGTCGGCTTCGCGTGCGTGATCGCTGCCAGCTGCGGGGGGAGTGACTCCTCGACTTCGGCCGACACTGCCTCGAACGAGGCCGTGACGTCAGTGGTCGACGCCACGGATCCGCCAACCAAGCAGGCAGCGCCCGATTCGACCACTGCGCCACCGACGACGACCTCCGGGGGCCTGCCCAGCGCGAAGCGCATCGGCGACGTCACGGGTGTGACGCCGATTGACGCACGTCCCAACCCCGACTGGATCACCATCGCGGGCGGCGCGGCGTGGGTCGCCAACGTGTCCAGCGGTGTGGTCGGCTACGACCTGATCTCGGCGGCTTCCGTGGCCGATCTCCCCTTCGTCGGCGATGTCTGCATGGCGATGGATTCCACGGCCGACTCGCTCTTCGCGGGCGACTGCGGCGCCACGACCCTGGTGAGAATTAACCTCGCGGACCGTTCGATCGCAGCGACTGTTTCGCTGCCGTTCGCGGGCCTTGCCGAGGAGTCGTCGATCGCCGCAAGTAACGAATCGGTCTGGGTGATGTCGAGTCGAGCCGAACTGCAGATCGCACGCATCGACCAGGCCACCAACGCCGTAACCGACACGTTCGCGGCGCCGTCCGGTGCCAGTGCAATGAGGTTCACCGATGGCTCGCTGTGGGTGAGTGACGCCGACCACGCACTCGTTCATCGGCTCGATCCGATGACCGGTGTCGAGCAGGCGACGATCGACGTGGATGCAGGTGCGCGGTTCATGGCAGTGGGCGAAGGCGGCCTGTGGGTGATGAACAACTCCGCCGGAACCGTCTCGTTCATCGATCCGTCGACCAACGCCGTCAACGGCACCGTCGTGGTCTCCGAGTCTCCAGTCGACGGTGGCGACATCGCGGTCGGCGGGGGGTTCGTGTGGGCTCGGGTCAGCGACGTCGCCGTCGCCCAGATCGACCCGGCCACGATGACCGTCGTCGCTCGCTATGGGCCGCCCGTCGGGAGCGGCAGCGTCGCAGCCGATAGCGATGCGGTGTGGGTTTCCGCGCACGACGTAACGACGGTCTGGCGAGTACCTCTTGGTTGATTGCCAGCGTCTTCAACTCAGCCGAGGTCGAGCCCGGCGACGGGCCAAGACGCTCACGAGTGTGGGACCCAACGAGCGCCTGATGGCCGCCATGGGCGCGCTGATCGCGCTCGACGTAAGTCCCGGGCGGGGTCGTACGCGAGCCTGCCGGAATGCGCCCGGTATCGCCGCCCGGTAATCCGATCTCGATCGTCGAAAGGCCCACACAGAACGGCCCAAGCCGGGTGCCGGTAATCGCAGCCGTTGATCGACTCCGCCGGCGGTCGGTGATCGCGTTGCGCCATTCGTCCGGCTACTCGAAGCTGAGGTCTCCGCGCAGCGACGCACCACCTTCGGTGGTGGCGTCCACCGCGATGGTGCCGACGAACGTGCCAGAGGCTGACAGCAAGCCGACGTTGCCGTCGAATCCTCCGCTCGGCCCGATCGGGATCTCGCTCGATCCGATCTCCGGCGTCGCGAATGTCACCGTCGATCCGGGCTCCAGCCCTGTTGCGCTGTACCGCAGCCCACCGCCGCCACGTTCTGCGCAGACACTCGCGTCACCTGAAGACACGCATTGCTTCGCACTCGAACCAGACGAGCAGCCCAACAGAGATGTACACGCCACCGCCAGTGCGCCCAGGCTGACTGCGACCTGTCTCATCTGAGGATGATGCCATGGATCCGATCGGCCACCAGCTGACCATGCTGCATCAACAAGCACTTCTGGCGCGCTTGACGTATCCGAACTCATGCGTTGAAGCGAATGAAGCGACCTTCGAACGTGGCGGCGAGCCCCTCTTCCCGATCGATGCCGTCGATGGAGTGGAATTCGGTGCCTACAGGCAGGCTCGAATCGCCCTCGGCAGGCGACCACCCGCATGACGAACTGACCGATGATCGGTCGCTGCTGACGGTGACCACGACGGCGCCGATCTGGCTGTCGGCAATCGCAGGCGCGCCGAGATCGGCGATGTAGTCACGCCCATCGAATTGGACGAACGGCGGACCGTCCTGCACGCACTCCTCCGAACAAGCGGCAACCGTGACGGCCAGCAGCCCGATCAAGCATGCAAACCCACACCGAGCGGCCAGACGTTGGGATCTGTCGCGGTGTGTTACCACGCTGCAATCATGCCGCACCCGGAGCCTGAGCGCCGGCGCCGTGCGGCCCCTCAACCGACGCGACGAATTCGCCACGAATCGCAGTACCGGTCCATGTCGATCGTCGCCATCAGCATCTCCGTGGGTTCGACGCCCGTGATCACGTAGACGGTGGTTCGCGACACCAGCGAGATGTCACCATTCGGCAAAGCTGACAGGGTGGACGTGGGTGAACGCATGTTGCTGTGGTGCGAAGGCGGGCCGTCGATCGGCCGTGCGACGACGTATCCGCCACCGCTGGAGATCGCCGTCGACGGGGGAATGTACGTGCTCGTGGATGACGGACCGGCCGAGGAATGGTGCTACCTGTTCATCGAGGAAAGGGGACAGGCGTGAGCAATCTGGACGCCAAAGAAGAGTTGCGTAGCTACTTGCGGGGCGCTCGCGAGACCCTCGTCTGGAAGCTCGAGGGGCTGAGTGAGTACGACATCCGACGTCCTCTGACTCCCTCGGGTACGAACCTGCTCGGTCTCGTCAAGCACAGCACTGCCACACACCTGGGGTACTTCGGCGAGGTGTTCGGGCGTTCGAGTGCGGCGGTCGGCGAGCGGTTCGCCGACGGCGCCGGGCCGGCCGCCGAGTTCTGGGCGACCGCCCACGAGTCCAGGCAGGAAATCGTGAACCGCTACCGGAACGCCTGGGACTTCGCTGACGCGACCATCGACGAGTTGACGTTGGACACCGTCGCACATGTGTGGTGGTGGGGAGATGCTCGCGTCACGTTGCATCACGTCGTGCTTCACGTGATCGCCGACACGCAGCGACATGCCGGCCACGCTGACGTCCTTCGTGAACTCATCGATGGCGCCACCGGAATGCTCCGAGGTGCCGACAACCTGCACATCCGTGACCCCGCCGACCAGCAGCGGTTCCACGAGCAGGTGGAGGCCGCGGCCGCGGAGTACCTGTAAGCCGTCAATGCGCAACCAAGCCGCGGGTCACCGGGCCGGCGATTTGGGGCGGTCAACGGTCCCGCCCAATGACCACTCATCGGCGAGCACAGCGAAAACGTCCACGTCCTGACGTTGCCCCTGCCAGACGCCGTCGGCACGAAGCGTGCCCTCATAGGTGAACCCGGCGCGGCGTGCGACCGCGGCCGAAGCTGCGTTGTCGGACTCAATCGTCAGGAACACGCGAGCCGCTCCGAGCTCGAGCAGCCAACCCGTCATCAGCGTGACGGCGCGAGTCGCAAACCCTCGTCCTCTCGCACCCGCCGCCAGCCAGTAGCCGAACTGGGCGACGTCCGTGCTCGACCAGTTGTCGACGCCACACATCCCGATCGGCTCACCCAAGGCAGCATCAACGATCGCAAAGGCGGCCCCCGTCGGATCCCCCTCGACCGCAAAGGTACGCCAGCTCTCCTGAATGCGTTCGATGACCGCGACTGCGTCAGCCGCCGAGGCCGGCGCCGGGCCGTTGTAGCGCTCGATCGCCGGGTCACTCGACGCTTCAAACATGAACGTGGCATCGGAGGAGCTCCACGGTCTGAGTACGACGGCTTCGTCGAACAACGTGACCGGTGGCCTCTCACCGCCGAACTCTGTCATGTCGGCTGAGCTCTCTCTCCCAACCGCGGATTCGGGGTTCTCCGACTCGACCATCCAGCTGACGCTACGGCCTCCGGAGCAGTAGGACCGGTTCCGAAGCGCCGGTCACGGACAGTGCATCGTCCCGACGGCGGTGACTGATCGTCACTGCCCTGCTGGGTACGTTCGGCCACCCTCCGCTGCCGTGATACGGCGGCAGACTGCCCTGACCGCTTCACGCCCCAGGGAGCCTTGGCTCACATCACCTTTGACATGTGGATGTCCTCGGGCTCCAGCTCGAGGAGCCTCGGTAGTGGCTGGGCCATGGGCCGGTAGCCGCGACCGAGGTAGAAGCGCACCGTGTTCTCTGACGGCGTCGCTGTGACGACAATCTCGGTGTCACCGGCGCAGCGTGCGATCAGTTCCAGGTCGACGCAGAGGCGGCTACCGATGCCGGCGGACCGGAAGCCCTGGCTGACGTGGAGATACGCGAGCTGCGCGATCGCGGGGCCGATGTGCGCCACGACCACCCCGATGCCAACGAGGCGTCCGTTCGAGAACGCACCACGCGCGATGCCGCCCTCGTGGGCGTAGTGCACGAGCGCTTGATGCTGCGCGTGGACGGAGTGTTCGCCGTGTCCGTCCGGATCCCAAGCGGCCGCGCTCCAAGTCCCTCGGCGCGCAACGAGTTCGGTGCCATGTTGCTCGAAGCGGACATCGATGCGTTCGGAGCGGTCGATCTCGCCGACGCGCGAGAGCTCGTTGCGCACAAGATCCCGGATCTCGACGGGCGGCTCCACCCTGCAACATTGCCACGCGAAAGAAGCGCCTACTACTCGCTCTGGCGACCGAGCACGGCCCAAGCATGACGCGGCAGTATCAACCGGCAGGGACCACCCTCACGCGACGGATCAACATCGCAGGGTGCCGTTTTCTATCCGGGTCAGCCGGTCGTCACCCGAGCCAACAACCGCACCCTGCGCGACGGAGCCGAAGGGAACAGGCCAACCAAGGAGATGGACCGTTCCCGACAGGCAACAGTTCCGACCGGGCGGCAGCAGCCGCCGAACGACTCCGACGTTTCAGGATCAAGCGAAACGGCCAAGCACTCGGCTGCTCGACCACCTTGACCGGGGGACCAAACCGCGAGATTATGCAGTGCCCCTCAACGCCAAACAGGCGACCGACTTCGCATGACGGCGGTGCAGCGCAACGGGCAGTGAACGACGCCGGCATTACCGGGTGGCCTCGGGACCGGCGACGCGGTCACCCTTGGATCCTCCTTCAAGTCGGACGATGCTGTGGAGGTCGCCGCGGATCCGTCGACCCCTCTGGTGTAACGGATAGCGGACCCTCATTGAGAAACGATTCGTACTACCCAAATGAGACTGCGCAGGTCAAGCCTTGCGACCAAGCGCCACGCTTCGGAGGCGCGTCCGGTTGGCGTCCCCCTATCGGACGCTGTTTGCGGGACGAAACGCCGGATCAGCGGCCGTTGTTATGCGAGGTCTGGCGCTGCCAGCGAGACAGTGCCGAGCCGCAGGAGGGGGGTGGTCCACGGTCTAGTGTGAGCCGCACGACAACGAGAGGAACGGCTATGGCATCGGTCGCACAGAGTCGGGGCTCGGTGACAGCTCTCGAGTTGGCAGCAGAAGTCCACGGCCTCGCCGCTGCGGTGGCGGAGCTTCGCAGCGACTTCGACTCGAACGGTCGGTTGCCTGATCATCTCTTCGAGCAACTCGCCGCGCTCGGTCTGTTCCGCCTCCTGTTGCCGACATCGGTCGGTGGGCGCGGTCTGTCAGCGCTCGAGTTCATGGATGTCGTTGAAGCAGCGGCCGCGCTCGATGGCACGGTCGGCTGGCTCGTGGGCAATGGGGGTGGCATGGCCCGCGCGGGCGGATTCCTTCCGGCAGTGAGCGCACGGGAGATCTTCGACGATCCCTTGGCGTTCGTGGTCTCCTCGACGGGTGCGGTCGGACGCGCGGTTCGCGTGCCGGGCGGATACTCCGTGACGGGACGGTGGCCATTCGGAAGCGGTTCGCCGCACGGCACATGGTTCGCTCCGATCTGCGCGGTCGAGGACAGCGAGCAAACCACCGGTGAACTGATCTTCGTGTATGTACCCCGAAGGGACGTGCTGCTTCACGACAACTGGCAGGTTTCCGGTCTGTGCGCCACGGGGAGCGTCGACTTCGAGTTCGTGGATGTGTTCGTACCTGACCGTTTCGCGCACGCCTTCCAGCCTGAGCCGACGCAGCCCGGCACGCTGTATCGGCTCCCCACCCGTTCGATCTTTTCGTGGACGGTGGCCACGGTTCCGCTCGGCATCGCGGCTGGCGCTATCGATGACTTCGCGACCAAGGGTCGCTCTGCAAAGCGGTCCAGCGACAGCGTCCCGTTCGCAGAACGTGAATTGATCCAGTCGCAGCTTGGTCAGATCCAGGCGCGAACCGCGGCGAGCCGGGCGTACCTCCGCCACACAATGAGCACCCTGCTCGAGGCGACCGAAGCGGGCACGGCCCTGGAAGCGGGCCGGGTCGAGTTCCGACTTGCGTGCACGTTCGCGAGTCAATCAGCCGTCTGGGCGATCAATCTGGTCACCGAGATGGCCGGAGCCGTCGCCATGATGCGATCGTCACCGCTCGAACGGCGTGAGAGAGACGCACGTGCCGCTGCGAAGCACGTCGCGATGAGTCCAGCCGCCTACATCACCGGCGGAAAGCTTCTACTGGGATGCGATCTATCGAACACCTCATTCTGAGTCAACGCACAGAGTGCATGAACGGCGGGGTCGGTATCAACTGACAGTTCCGAACAACTCGTTGGGTGCAAGAGCACGCACGAAAGCCCCCGGGCGGACTGCCAATCCGGGCTCACACAGCTTCCCCCTACCGCCGGATCAGTGTCACTCCGTCTGGTTGGGGACCGTTAACCGGACGCCCCCTGTCAGCGTGTACGACGCCCTCGTGGCGGCGTACTGTGACGGATGGACTTCGAGGTCGAAGATCTCAGCGACCGGCGATTGGCGAAGTGGTTGCTGGGCGCTGAGGGAGTCTGATCGCGCTGATGCTTGGGCACGTCTCGTCGCGGCGCTCGGTGCTCCCGAATCCTCACGTCGTTGGCTGGCAGCCTTCGCAGCGTCGGATGCCGCTGAGACGTGAGCCGTCTGCGTACGAATGCGGACCGTCTGATGAGACGGCTCGCATCACATCCCTCATTGCTCCGACAGATGGACTTTCCGTCCGGCAGGCGTCCCTCTATCGGACGCGGGGCAAACACTCGACTGTGTCATCCCTGCCTGTGAAAGTGTGGCGCCGCAGTAGGGCAGCTGCGAGCGGGCAGATCGTGCACCCGGATCGAGATTCTGCGGTCGTTCGAGCGGCTCTATGCGATGGCGAGCGGTTTGATCTGATCGAGCGTTCCGGCGAGGCGGTCTCGTTCGACCTCGAGCTCGTAACGGCTTTGGAGGTTCATCCAGAACCGTTCGCTGGTACCGAAGTATCGGGCGAGTCGCAGTGCAGTGTCGGCAGTGATGCCGCGTTTGCCGTGCACGATCTCGTTGATCCGGCGCGGTGGCACGCCGATTGCTACGGCGACGCGGTGCTGGGTGACGCCGAGCGGCTCCAGGTAGTCCAGCATCAGGACTTCTCCAGGATGGATTGGCTCCATGGTGGCTGTGGTCATGTCATCTCCGTTCAGTGGCAGTCGACGATCTCGACGTTGTCGGGTCCCGCGGCCGTCCATCGGAAACAGATGCGCCACTGGTCGTTGACGCGAATGCTGTAGGTGTCGGCGCGGTCGCCCATGAGTTTCTCGAGACGGTTGCCGGGCGGTACCCGCAGGTCTCCGATTTGGTCTGCGGCGTCGAGGACGAGCAGCTTGCGCAGGGCGGCGCGTTGGGTTGATGGGTCGAGGCGTTTGGATCGTTGACGTTGCCACACCCGTTCGGTGTCTTTGTCATGGAATGACTGCAACACGTGCACGAGCATAACGCGTTACATTATGAACGGCAAGCGTTACGCCGGATCTGATTGGCAGTCTCATCGACGTGCGAAGCCCCCGAGCGATAGTCCCGGGCGAGAACGCCCGGTCCCGCGCTGCACCGCCGCCGAAATCAGTCGCCTCTTCGGCCAGACAGGTACTGCCTAATCACTGATCCTGATCGGGAGACTGTTGCCCGCGACTCCGTCCGGTTGGGGACCGGCATCTGAGACGGGATCACCAAGCGCCGTTCGAGGCAGCGACGACGACGGAATCGTTCGTTGGTCGTCCCCTATCGGACACGAAGCGGCCCGTGATGGCAGTGCGTCCCCGGGCCGAGAATCTCAACATGAGTAGGCCCTGGAAACAGCGTCGGACGACAGGCTGTCTGACTTCGGGGAGAGGCGGTAAGGCGCCACCGCGGGGTGGTCGCCCCTCAATGCAACAGTGCGTGTTGAAATAGCAATGATCTACAGCGTCGTTCCTGCAGCCGAGTGTGTGCGAGCGGGAACCTGGTCACGGGATGGGCACTGCCTCAGATGCCGAGGATGTCCAGCGAAGACCGAACGGTCAGGAACAGGCTGAAACCGACGAGCCCCGCCACGACGACCCTTCCCGCCAACTGGATGGGGCGTTGCTCGAGCACGGCGGACAGGCGGCCCGGTAGAGCGGTGCGCCCGATGACGTAGACCATCAGGCCGACGAAGACCGGCGGCACCAGGGCGAAGGGGACCACACCCAGGATCGGCACGTTCCGGAACCGGCTGTCGCCCTGCGCTGTCTGCTGGAGCCGAGCAGCCACCGAGCCGAGGGCAGCCCCGAACAAGGCAGTTCCACCCACGATCAGACCCACCGCAAGCCAGGTCGGCGACAAGATCGAGAAGTCCAGGTTCTCCGATGAGAAGTCCTTGTCCCCGAACAGGACCAACGGCACAAGCCCAGCCATGACCCCCGCCGCCGCACCGCTGACGTGCAACCAGGGACGCGCAACCAGGAGCACGATGGCGGCGACCGCGCCGGCACCCAAGCCGACGAAGACGATGAAGCCGATGGTCCCGGAGAGGGTGATCTCGCCCACGACCTCCTCGGCATCGGTGAGGAGGCCTTGGGCGCCATCGCCTGATGTGGCCGCCAACACCCGCATCACGAATCGGCCAAGGAACCCGGCGACGAGCACACCGCAGATGATCCCCGCCGAGCACACCGAACCGAGCGCTCGGAGCGAACCGGCGAGCCTGGACGGCCATCGGCCATCGACCCCGCTACCTGAGGGTGCGCATGCCCGGATCGGGAGCCGACCCCACCGCAGGATCGCCACAGCGGAAAAGGCCACCGCGACCAGCGCAAGCCCGATGATGACCAGGTTGTCGGCACGCATCTGACACCTCCCCTGCCCGATGACCCCGAAGGGTGAAGACCCGAGTCTCACACATCCGCCGCATGCCCGGGGCGTGATCGGGTGACATCCGATCTGTGACGCCAACAGGTGCCGCGGGATCGATAATCCCAGCTCGAGCAACCGTGCCGGGATCGGATTGACACGCCTGCTTGGCAGAACTCCCGGGCGAGCGCGTCGATCGACGTACCCTCGCTGTAGAGCGGCAGAGATCGCCGCCACCTTCTGCGGCAGTCCCACTAACAATCCTGTCGCCAACCTGTACGTCGGGGTTGCCGGTGGGGTCGATCACCTCCGCAACATTCTCGACGCTGACACCTGTGCCGGTACGGGGCGGCAATGGTCCGCACGTCCTCCCGCTATCGGACACGTTTCGACCAGCGATTATGCAGTGGTCGATATGGG
>JANPCI010000282.1:0-12298 GCA_031430875.1 Actinomycetes bacterium
ACGTTGTGGCGGGTCACCACCACCGAGATCTTGAACTCGCCGAATCCGGCCTCGCGCAGGTGGTTCATCGCCCGGATCGCCGTGTCGTACGAACCCTCGCCACGAACGGCATCGTTGGTCACGGCGTCGGTGCCGTCGAGGCTGATCTGGATGTCGAGGTAGTCCATCGATGCGAGGCGACGGGCTTTGTCGGCGTCGATGAACGCGCCATTGGTGGAGAACTTCACGCCGATGCCCAGGCTGATCGAGTACTCGAGCAGCTCGAAGAAATCGCGGCGGATCATCGGCTCGCCACCGCCGACATTGATGTAGAAAACCTGGAGGTTGTGCAGTTCGTCGAGCACCGCCTTGGCCTCGTCGGTGGTCAGCTCGCGGGGGTCGCGGCGCCCCGACGACGACAGGCAGTGGACGCACTCGAGGTTGCAGGCGTAGGTGAGTTCCCAGGTCAGGCAGATCGGGGCGTCGAGGCCACCTTTGAGTTGTTCAACCAGCTGTGACGGGTTCGAGCTCATGAAGCATCTCCGATTGTGTGAGGGCGGCCAATGCCGTTTCGAACGACGTCCATCGGGTTTCGTCGATCTCGCAGGCACGCAGCGTGTCCGCCAGGGTGTCGTGGTCGCCGAGCGCCTGAACGACACGGACGATGTCGGGGTGCTTGAGGAAGATCAGCTTGCGGTTTCCGTAGTGATACGCCAGGGCTCCGAACGGCTCGGGCCGGAGCGCAACCTGCGGATCGAGCGCGAGTCGCCGTGGGAGCATCGACGGTTTCGTCACGTCACGTCACATCGGGACCGGCACGGTGTGACGTCAGTAGACGCCGCACATCCCGTCGATCGAGATCTCCTCGACGAGCAACTCCTCGACGATCTCCGTGTCGAGGGCCTCAACGGTGGGCGCTGAGTCGGTTTCGGTGGTCGATTCATCCATCTCGTGACACTAGCCGTGGGCGCCGTCGGCGGCCAGACGAACCACCTCAGCGGGCTGGGATGATCTGCGCGTACAACTCGGGGCCCCGGTCACGCCAGCGCACGGCCGCCACTGCGATGCCACCGCGCTGAATCAGGAGGCCGACGCCGAGCGCAGCAACGGCAAACACGGACACCAGGGGGAGAGACTGCCGATCGAGGGCCCACAGGAGCGCCAGCGCGACCGGCACGGTCAGCATCGCGAGGACGAACAGAACCCCGGCGAGCGTGAGGGCGGCGAACCAGCCCCTGCCCGAATCCCCGCTGGCGAGCGGGTTGTCGCTCTCGGGGATCGCGATTGGAACGAACGACGACTGCACCATCGCCGCGCCGGCTCCCGCGAACAGACCGCCAACACCAACGACGAATCCTGCCGGCAGGTAGTCCCACTCGCCGGTCATCGCTGCCGCGATGAACGGGCCGATGATTGCGATCGGCGCCGCCGACACCACGACGGAGCGGGCCTTGGCTCGCACCAGCACGTCGGGGTCGGCCCCCGTGAGCAGTTCGCCGGCCATCGCGGGGCCATCGGATCCGAAGCTGTTGCCTGCCATGAACAGCACCGCGAGCTGTACGGCCCCGCCGACCAGCACGGCCCCTGCGCCGGCCTCGCGCCCGGTGAGCACCGGCACGAGCACGATGGCCAGACCGACGCCGCCACCTGTGAACGTTTCCAGAGCCGTTCGCGGCGTTCGGAAGCGAGTCAACACACCCCGCCACGCCACCGCTCCGACCGCTCCCGACCCGCACAGTCGTCGAGCGAGCGAACTCACCGGGCGGCGACGTTCACGAGGCGCCGCGCGACTCGTGGTGCCACCCCTCACCGAGGTGAGCAGTCGGCGAGTTGTCCAGGTGAACAGCCAGCACAACGGGAGCAACCAAGCGGCACCGATCACCACATGGACGAGCGCCTGGGCGGGTTCGGTCCTGGCATCGGCGAGCGCCCGACCGAGCTGGCCCATCGGCGTGAACGCCAGCGTGTTTGCCAACCGGGTGCGCTCGCCGTCGTCGAGGTCGGCAACGGCACGGGGGATGATCTGGAACGCGGCGTAGAACGCAAGGCTCGAGATGCCGACGACGATCTGCCCGATTCTTGGGTATCGCGTCGAGAGCAAACCGAGGGCATTGATGGTCGTACGTGACACGAGGAGCAGCGTTGCGAGGAACGCGATCGTGGCCAACGCAACCGGCACGATCGACAACCACCCACTCACTGCACCTGCGAACAATCCGATTGCGACAAGTGTCGCCGAGAGCCCTGGCGGCCCGGCCGACGACGCCGAGAGCAGACCGAGGCCCAGCTGGCGATCTGCCAGGGGCTCGGTGGCGAGCACCCGCGGATCGACGGGTTGGGTGACCCCAGCGATCACGCCGACCATCAGCACAACCAACACGATGCTGGTCGTCAACGTCACGAACGCGGCATCCAGGTTGTCGCTGGTCCGGCCGATGACGAACGCCGCGATACCTCCGACGACGCCCGCAATCACCGACGCGATCAACCCGACGACGACAGCGGCCTTCTGGGCGCCGCTCGTGGCAAGTACTCCGCGCAGCATCTTCCAGCGGATCCGTGCGAACAACGCGCAGACCGCGAGATCCCCCATCAGATGGGTGCTTCCATCAGCTCGATCATCAGAGCAACCAGCCGAGGGCGTCGTCGTCGATCTCGGAAGCGCCGACGACGTCGATGAAGGCTTCTTCCAGCCGCCGCCCATTGCGGAGTACGTCGATCGGCCCAGATGCGACGAGCCGCCCCCGGTGGATGACGCCGACGTGATCGCACACCCGCTCGACGATGTCCATGACGTGTGTCGACAGCACGACGGTGCCGCCACCGGCACGGAACAGGTCGAGCATGCGCCGCATCGCCCGAGTGGAAACCGGGTCGACGCCCTCGAACGGCTCGTCCAGCATGACGACGCTCGGGCGGGCGAGCAGCGCCGCAGCAAGCGCCGTCTTCTTGCGCATGCCATGGCTGTAGCCGGCGATCGGCCGATCAGCGTCGTCGATCAGGTCGAGCACCGTGAACATGTCTGTGGCGCGGTCCCGAACGATCTGCGCATCGAGTTCGCGTAGCGCTCCGATCGTCTCGACGAACTCCCACGCGGTCAGCCGGTCGAACAGTTGCAGCGGGTCGAGCATCACTCCCATGGATCGGCGTGTTGCGAGCACGTCCTCGTCGACGCGTACGCCGCAGACTTCGATCAGCCCGGCGTCCGGTCGCACCAGTCCGACGACCGCTCGCATGGTTGTCGACTTGCCGCTCCCGTTCGGGCCGACGAGCCCGTAGCACGCACCTTGGGGGACTTCGAGGGTCAGCTGGTCGATGGCGACGGTCGTGCCGTAGGTCTTCGTGAGGCCGATGATCCGCAGCGGTGAGAGGACCGGCGGCGGAAGGACCGGCGGGGGAAGCTGCACGCCGCCAGTCTGCCTCAGGCCGTGCCGGTCGCCGCCGTCGTGGTCTGTGTCAACTCAGATCGGTGAGGAGGCGATGTGTGCCGACACTGAAGCGGAAAGACCTGAAGAGAGCGACGAGGTGAAGTCGAACGCGGCGACGGCGCCGATGACGATGACGGCAGGGGAGCGGACGTCAGCGCTCGCGAGTTCGCCGAGCGTGCATCGGCCCACGACTTGTGCGTCGGTGGTGGCCGACTCGATGGCGGCGACGGGTGTGGAAGTAGCGAGTCCGCCGACCATCAGCTCCGCCGCGATCTCGGCACGCTGTGACACGCCCATCAGCACGACGATGGTGCCGCCGACAGCGGCGAGCGATTGCCAATCGATGTCGGGGTCGCCGGCTCGCCGATGGCCGGTCACCACCGTGAACGCCGCGGACACGCCGCGATGGGTCACCGGGATCCCGGCGGCCGCGGGTGCCGCAACCGACGACGAGATGCCCGGCACGACCTCGAAGGCCACGCCGGCTTCGGCCAGCGCTTGAGCTTCCTCGCCGCCGCGTCCGAACACGAACGGGTCGCCACCCTTGAGCCGGACGACGCGTTTGCCCTGGCGTCCGAGCTCGACCAACAGTGCCGAGATCATCTCCTGGGGCGTTGGTCTCCCTGGGCGCTTGCCGACGTCGATTCGCTCCGCCGAGGCCGGAATGAGCGCGAGTACGCCGTCGCCCACGAGTGCGTCGTGCACGACGACCTCGGCGGTGCTCAGCAGTCGCACGGCCTTGACCGTCAACAAGTCGGGATCGCCCGGCCCCGCGCCGACCAACGACACCGTCATGGCTGCCCCCCGTAACTCCCCATCCGTGTTTGCGTTGCAGATTGGTTGGGACGGCCCAACCGAAGTGTCACGCAAACCGGGTTTTGGGGCACGCAAACCGGGTGTTGGGGGTCAGCGGGCACGGTGGCGGCCCGTCGGTTCAGGGAGGAGCGCTTCGAGCCACTGCCAGTCCTGTTCCACACACCAGTCGCCGAAGCTCAGTTGCCGGTCGGAGCGTCCGAACGCTTCGAGGAGCGGCCGCAGGAGATCGGGGACGGCCGCAAGTGGCACGTCGGCGCGAAGGACGCGGGCCAGACGATCGCCCGCAGGCGAGCCGCCCACATAGATGTCGTAGTTCTTCTTCGTTCGCCCGACGATGCCCAACTCCGCGGCATATGGCCGCGAGCAGCCGTTCGGACAGCCGGTCATGTTGAGGCGCAGTGCCAGCCCGGTGTTGCCGGTGTCGGCCAACACTTTCTCCAACTGGTCGACCACCGTGGGGAGCACCCGTTCGGCCTCGCCGAGCGCCTTGCTGCACGTTGGCAGGGCCGGGCAGGCGATCGCGAGGTTGCGTGTCGGGCTCTGGTCGGCGGCGAGCGCCACACCGTTGGCTCGCAGCACGTTCTCGACCGCTTCGTCGTCGGTGACTCCGAGCAGCAGCAGATCCTGGCGGGGCGTGACGCGCAGCTCGCCAACTGCTCCATCAGCGATGAGGCGCCGCAGCGCCAGACGCAACCCACCGACGACTTTGCCCGACGGCACGGGAAGGCCCAGTGCCCTGGTGCCCTCGATGTCGTGCCAGCCGTGGTGCGCCCCGACCTCCCAGTCGGGTAGCTCGACCGGCGGTGCCAGCGTCCGGCCCGTGCGGGCCTCGATCTGTTCGCGGAGCCACACGATCCCGCGCTCCTCGAGCAGGTACTTCAGGCGGGCGCGGTAACGGTCGTCGCGGTTGCCGTAATCGCGTTGCGTGGTGACGATGGCCTCGACGACGTCGCCGATCTCGTCCGGCGGCACCCAGCCAACGGGCTGCGCGAGCAGCGGATAGGTGTCGTCCGGGCGGCTGTGGCTCATCCCCATTCCGCCTCCGGCGAGGACGACGAATCCGGTCAGCTCGCCGACGGTGCCCTCCGACAGCGTGGGGACGATCCCAACATCGTTGGTGTAGATGTCGACGCAGTTGTCGCCCGGCCAGGCGATCGCGATCTTGAACTTGCGCGGGAGGTAGGCGGCGCCGTAGATCGGCTCGACATCGTCGATCGGATCCATCGCCGAGGGCGGTTCCGCGGAGACTGCGCGTTCGCCGTCGACCCAGAGTTCCCAGTAGCTCTCGGTCTGTGGACGGAACCGGGCGACCATCTCGGCGACGAGTGGCTCGATGACGGCGGTGCGTTCGGGGTGCGGCAGCGGGCACGCCATGACGTTTCGGACAACGTCACCGCAGGCACCGAGAGTGGTGAGCAACGATGCGTTGATGCCTCCCACCAACTCGCGCAGTTCACCCTTGTGCACGACGTGGAACTGCACTCCCTGGCGCGTCGTGAGGCGCAGCTTCTGATCTGCGAGCGCGGCGACACGATCGAGGGCCAACCATTGTTCGTTCGTGATCACGCCACCGGGCACCGAGGCGCGCACCATGCAGGAGTAGTCGAGCGGCAGCTTGAGCTGGGTCCGGGCCCGCCGAACGTCGCGGTCATCCTGCTGGTAGATGCCGTGGAACTTGAGGAGCAGTTCGGCGTCGTGTTCGAAGTCGGGCGATTCATCGGCGAGTTCCGCCCCGATGGTGCCGCCGAGGTAGTTGCTCTCGAGCTTGACTTTTTCCGCACTCACAAGTGCAGCCCGCATTCGGTTTTCTCTGAGTCGGCCCATCGGCCGGCGCGCGAATCGTCGCCGTCGTTCACGGGTCGGGTGCACGGCCAGCAACCGATCGACGGATAACCGCGCTCGGCCAGCGGATGGTCGGGGAGGTCGTACGCAGCCACATAGGTGACAACGTCGGCGTCGGTCCATCCGGCGAGGGGATTGACCTTCACGATGTTGCGGAGCAGGTCGTCGTGGACGAACGGGGCCGTGCGACGCTGCTCGGAATCGGAGCGGCGCAGGCCTGTGATCCAGGCCTTGCGTCCTTCGAGCGCCCGATTCAGCGGCTCGACTTTGCGGGCGGCACAGCAGGCCCCGGTGTCGGTCTGCCAGACGTTGCGGGCGAGATCGGCTTCGGGTCGGATGATCCGAAGGTTCAGTCCGAACCGGCTCCGCAGGTCCTCGGCGAACCACTCGGTCTCTGCGAACAGGTAGCCCGTGTCGAGCAGGGTGATCTCCACTCCGGGGATCGCTTCGTTTGCGACGTGAGCGAGTACGGCATCTCCGAAGCTCGCTGTGACGCACAGTTGCTTGCCGAAACGACGGTTCGCCCACTGCAGAACACTGTGCGCGTCGACGATTGGATCGTTGGTTTCGGTGGGGCGGTCCGCGACGGATTGGGCGATCGAGGACGGGGCAAGAGTGTCGCTCACGACACGTATTCAATCAATTCCGACCAAATAGATCAACTTTGTAGTGAATTACCTTTTCGTACACTCGTCACATGGATGAATCGTCCGCAGTGCGGCCACCAGAATTGCGGTCACCGCAGTTCGGATATCCAGTGATCCTGGACCTCCACGACGTGGCGGTACTCGTGGTCGGTGGCGGTCGGATCGGTGCCCGCAAGGCGCAGGGACTGGTCGCGGCCGGGGCCATCGTGCGGCTGGTGGCGCGGGAGGTGTCCGAGTTTGTCGCTGGGGCCGGCGTTGCAGAGGTGCGCGCCCGTGCGTTCGAGCCCGCCGACCTCGACGGCATCCGGCTCGTCGTCACGGCAACTGGCGATGCCGGGGTGGACGCTGCTGTGTCGGCGATGGCTCGCGAGCGCGGCATCTGGACCAACGCCGCCGACCAGCCGATCGACTGTGAGTTCATCCTCCCGGCAATCGCACGAGTCGGCCGCGTGACCGTGGCGGTCAGTACCGACGGTGCGAGTCCGGCCTTGGCCCGCGAGCTTCGCAACGTCATCGCCGAACTCCTGACCGACGAGCTGGGCATTCTCGCCGAGGAGCTTGCCGCCGAGCGGCTCGCCGTGCAGCAGGGGGGCGCGTCGACCGAGGACATCGACTGGACGGCACGCGTGCGAGCTGGCATCGCGGCGGCGATCGGTAGTCTCGCTCCGTGACCAACAGCCGGTGGGTGCAGGCGCTTCGGCTTCGCGGGGTGCGGCGTGCCGGCGCAGCGATCATCGTGGCGGGGCTGTTCGCAGCATCGTGCACGTCGAGCTCCGACGTCGCCGAAGTCGAGTCGAACACCGGCCCGGATGCAACGGCTGTGCCGGACAGCACCCCGGCATCGACGACCGTCGACGGGTCGACGCCGATCACGGCACCCGACCCGAGCGGGCTGCCGTCGATCTCCGAACCCGACCCGGCGGTCATCATCGGCGAACTCGACAACGGCCTGCGATATCTGATTCGCGACAACGACAACCCGGGCGGACGCGTCGACATGCGGCTCGTCGTCGACGCCGGATCTGCACTGGAAGACGACTCGCAAACGGGCGGGGCGCACTTTCTCGAACACATGCTCTTCAACGGCACCGATCAGTTCCCTGAGAACGAACTGATCGACGTGTTACGCGGTTTCGGCGCGGCGTTCGGTGCCGACATCAATGCCTACACCAGCTACGACGAGACCGTCTACGAACTCACCATGCCGACCTCCGACGACTCCGTAGTCGAGACCGGGCTCGACGTGCTCGAGCAGTGGCTTTCGGCGGCGACCATCGACCAGGCACAGGTCGAGGCCGAGCGCGGTGTGGTCCTCGACGAGTGGCGGGGTTCGGAGGCGAGTTCCGACGGCAGGATCTTCGACGGTCTCGAAGAGCTGTTCCTGACCGGGTCGCCGTACGAGGGGCGTGATCCCATCGGTGACGAAGCCGCCATCACCGGGATGAACGCTGAACCACTGCGCGCCTTCTACGACGACTGGTACCGACCGGACAACGCTGCCGTGGTGGTCGTTGGCGACATCGACCCCGAGGAGATCGAGCAGGGGCTCGTCGATCGCTTCGGGCCGCTCGTCGCTCGCGGAACGTCACCCGAACGCCCGGAGCTCGTCGTCGAACCCTCGACCGAACCGCAGGTGGTCGTGGTGTCCGACCCCGACGTCGCCGAGGGCTTCGCCCAGGTCACGCTGCCCGCCACTCCGGTCGACGACGCGTCGCCCGAGGCCGCGCTGCAGGCATCGATCCTCGATGCGATGGCCTTCGACATCGTCGCCACGAGGCTCGGCAACGACGCCCTGCGCGGTGAGGCGCCGTTCGACGACGCGCGGGTCGATTCCAGCGGGTTCGTGCGTGGCCTCGAAGCCCCAGAGATTGTGGTGTCCGCCGATGGTGCTGCGCTGGAGGCTTCGACGCAGGCGGTGTTCGACGAGTACGAGCGAGTGCGTCGTTTCGGTTTCACTCCAGCCGAAGTCGATCGGGCCGTGTCGTCGATCCGCTCGTCGGCCGACACGTTCTATGAGGGACGCGACTCGCGTCAGGACGCCGACTTCGCCGACGAGTACGTCCGCCACGTCCTGACCGACGAGCCGATCCCGACCGCCGACGACAACTACGACATCATCAATGCGATTCTCGATCAGGCGACGCCCGAGACCGTCGCCTACGGGTTCGTCAACCGTCTTGCCGACACAGGTGCTCACATCATGGTGGTCGTGCCCGAGGGCGAAGCCGATGCGTTGCCGGCGGACGACGCCTGGGTGGCGCAGGCATCGAGCATGTCCGATCGCACGCTCGAACCGCGAGCCGACGATGCGGCGATCGACGGCGATCTCATGGTGGCGCCCGAGCCGATCGAGGAGCTGACGACTGATCAGCTCTCCGACGGTGGGTCGGTGTCGTTCGTCGCGCCGACCGTGTTCGAGTTCCCCAACGGCGTGCGGATGTCGCTCAACGTCACCGACATCGTCGATGGCCAAGTGGCCCTCGAGGCGCGCAGCCCGGGCGGGCTCGACGCGCTCGTCGACGCCGACATCCCCGCGGCCGCTGCGGCCGGCACGGTCGTTGCGAACAGCGGCGTTGCCACCTACGACGCTGTGGAGCTCGAGGCGTTTCTCGCCGACAAGGACGCGAGCCTCAAGTTCGGGATCGAACCGTTCACGGAGGGAATGTCCGGCTCGGCGGCCACGTCAGATCTGGAGGTGCTCTTCCAGCTCGTTCATCTCTCCATGACGCAGCCTCGCGTCGATCCCGTCGCGCTCGACCAGTACCTCGACGACGAGCTCGCTTACGCGTCCGACCCGTCGATCGAGCCGGGCTACGCCGAGTTTAAGACACTCCTCGACGCACGTTACGACGACCCCGCGTTTCTGCTCCCGACGGTCGAGTCGCTGAACTCGGTGACCGCCGACGACAT
Organism: Actinomycetes bacterium; assembly: GCA_031430875.1. GTDB lineage: Bacteria > Actinomycetota > Acidimicrobiia > Acidimicrobiales > Ilumatobacteraceae > Sva-07. The sequence continues at coordinate 9,623 of JANPCI010000282.1, forward strand.
CGACCGCGTGTTCCGAGACCGGTTCGGCGATGCCTCCGACTTCTCGTTCGCGTTCAGCGGCGACTTCGACCGTGACGAAGCTGTCGATCTGGCTCGCCGCTATCTCGGCACACTGCCGGCGACGGGCCGGGCGGAGTCGGTCGACTACGTCGAGCCACCGCCACCCTCCGGTGTGGTCGCCGAACAAACCACCGGCGGCGAAGGGGAGCAGGCAAGCGTGTCGTTGCTGCACACCGCCGCGGCGAGCGCCGACCGCGCCGACACCGTGGCTGCGCTTGTGGTGCAGGAGGTGATCACGAACCGCCTGACCGACACGATCCGCGAAGAGTTGGGCGATTCGTATTCGCCGTTTGCCGTCGTTGACGTCGGCTCGGGAGCCACGCCGTACGCACAGATCTACATCTCCAACACGACGGGCGTCGACCTGGTCGACGAGGTGGAGGCAGCGGTGATCGCCCAACTCGACGAGCTCCGCTCCAACGGGCCGACCCCCGTCGAGCTGGACGCCGCGAACGAGACCGTCGTGCAGCAACTGGATCTGTTCAGCAACGAACAGATCAACGACGAAGTGTTGAACGTGCTCACCGATCCGGCCGGCAACCCGTCATTCGACGATTTCCTCAATCAAGCGCAACTCGTCGAAGGTCTCGACATCGCCGGCTACCTCCGCGCCTGGCTCCCCGCCGACCAGTACATCGACGTCCGGGTCCTCCCCCGCTGACCCCGCAGCCGTCGAACCTCGCCCCGAAAACCCGCCCCCCCAACCCCAAATTCGGAGCGAACGTGGCGTTCAGCGCAATCCCGGCTCCGAATTTCGGGTTGGGTTGGGTTGGGTTGGGTTGGGTTGGGTTGGGTTGGGTTGGGTTGGGTTGGGTTGGGGAGCCGATCAGCGCATGTTGGAGGGGGTGATGGTGCGTTGGCTCACCTCGACCAGTTGGCCGGCGCGCACCTCGTAACTCACCACATGATCGACCGAGTGCTGGCCGCTGCGGGCCTTGCCTGTGACCACGTCGAGTTCGGTGCCGTCGACGAGTGGGACGAGGGCAATCGCCCGGAATCCGTCATCGGTGCCTGGCGATGATCGCTTGTCCTCACGCAGGAGCAGGCCCGAGTCCCAGACCCATACGTTGTCGACGCTGACGAAGCGACAACGGTGGCTCGTCCTCGCCTTCGAAACCATCCCACCCGGACACACGATGACGCTGCCCTCCACCCACGGCAGCATGCCGAGACCGTCGCGTCCGAAGCCTGATTCGAAGCCCGCAGCGATGATCGCGTCGTGGTCGCCGTTGTCGATTGCCCGCTCGATCTGCACCTGACGCACGACCTCGGCGAGGTTGTGGAGGTCGTCGTTGGACATCGCCCGCACCGAGTCGGCGACGGTCTCCGGTTCGCTCATCGCGCCAGTGTGTCCGATGCCGCCGCCGATCGACACCTGACGTAACGTTCGCTTCATGCAGACCAGAGCAGCAGTATTGAGGGACATCGGCCAGGAATGGAGCGTCGAAGACATCGAACTCGACCCGCCGAAGTCCGGCGAAGTGCTCGTTCAGATGAAGGCCTCGGGCATGTGCCATTCGGATGAGCACCTCGTCACCGGTGATCTCGCCGGTGCCACCCCTCCGATGCCGCTCATCGGCGGCCACGAGGGCGCGGGTATCGTCATGGAGGTCGGCCCGAACGTCATCGGTCTCGAACCGGGCGACCACGTCGTGTTCGGATTCATCCCGGCATGCGGTCGCTGCCCGAGCTGTGCATCGGGTCACTCGAACCTCTGTGACGTCGGTGGTGCCGCGTTCCCGACCGGTCGTCAGATCACCGACGGTACCGCCCGCCACCACAGCTCCGACGGTGAAGATCTTGCCCTGATGTGCCTGCTCGGAACGTTCGCCAACCACACCGTGGTGCACGAGTCGAGTTGCGTGAAGATCGACAAGGACATCCCGCTCGATCGTGCGTGCCTGCTCGGCTGCGGCGTCGTCACGGGCTGGGGCTCCGCTGTGTACGCCGCCGAGGTCGGCCCCGGTGACTTCGTCGCTGTCGTCGGTGCCGGAGGCATCGGCGCGAATGCCGTGCAGGGAGCCAAGCTCGCCGGCGCCCGCGTGATTGCGGCCATCGATCCAGTCGAGTTCAAGCGCGAGACGGCCATGCAACTCGGCGCCACGCACACCTACGCCTCCATTGCCGAGGCGATGGAGGCGCTCGGCGATTCCACATGGGGCCGCGGATTCGACAAGGTCATCATGACGATGGGCGTCGGCAACGGCGATGCACTCGGCGAGGCGTTCCACCTCGGCGGCAAGCGATCCAAGATCGTGGTCACGAACATTCATCCCACCGTCGAGGGGTCGATTGCCGTGCCCGGTGCTTTCCTCACGCTGTTCGAGAAGCAGCTCATCGGGTCGCTGTTCGGATCGGCCAACATCCGCAAGGACATTCCGCAGCTGCTCGAGTTGTACACCCAGGGCCAGCTCGATCTCGACACGCTCGTCACCAACACCTACACACTCGACGAGATCAACCAGGGCTTCGAGGACATGCGCAACGGCAAGAACATCCGCGGCGTCCTCATCTACGACTGACACGAACCAAGGAGCATGATGTGAAGAGCCGCGCGGCAGTACTGCACGGGATCGGTCAGGAATGGCAGATCGAGGAGATCGAGGTCGACGCACC
>JANPCI010000283.1:0-5041 GCA_031430875.1 Actinomycetes bacterium
TGCGCGCACACAGCTCGACGTACGGCTTGATGAGGAAGTCGAGCACCTGGTTGTAGAACGCAATGATGAGCACCATGCCGATCGAGATGGCCAAGGCGCTGCGAATGATACGGACTCGGAGTTCACCAAGATGCTCCGACAATGTCATCGAGTCTGACTCGATGATCTCCTCATCGGCGCTCATGGTGCGACCGTCTCACTCGGATTCGTCGGACTGTCGGCAGACGTGATGGTGCCGGAGCCCGATCCCGGTGGTGGTGGAAGAGGGGGTGGTGGTGCGGGCGTGGGCACGAATCCCTCGGAGGACGCTGCGAGCACTGCCGGTGGCGCCAGGGGTACTACCGGCGGTGAGCCGGGTGTGGCGACGACGTCGTAGCCCGGGTCGACCACTCCGTGAGGCGCCACTTGTTCGGCGTCGTCGCGAAGCCGTTGTTCGGCCTCGGCCTCGGCCATCAGCTTCGACGGATCGGCGGCGTCGCGAACCATGTTGGCGGTGTTGCGCAGCTCACGCATCGGCTCGTCGAGGGCGCTCTTGATCTCAGATTGGAATCCGGTGCCCATCTTCTTGAGCTCGTTGTACGTCTGCATGAATCGCCGAACGGCATCGGGTAGACGCTCTGGGCCGAGCACCACGAGCGCGATGAGCAGGATGACGATGATCTCGCTGCCCTGCAGATTGAACACGGGCGCAGTCTACGGGACTGCCATCATGGTCAGGAGTGCAACAGCGTCTCCCCTCCCTCCTCGATCCACCGATCACATTTGCCCATCGTGGGGCACGTGCACATGCACCGGAGAACACCTTGGAGGCGTTTGCGCTGGGTTTGAAGCTTGGTGCATCGGGCCTCGAAAGCGATGTGTGGCTGACCGCTGATGGCGTTGCCGTGCTCGACCACGACGGGGTGGTCAAGAGCGGGCTGCGCAAACGTCCGATCAAGGAGCTTCGCCGCGACGAGCTTCCTTCGCACATTCCGACGCTCGACGAACTGTTGCGCACATGCGGAACCCACTACGCGCTGTCACTCGATCTGAAGGATCCTGACAGCGCACGTCGCATCGTCGAAACGATCACTGCCATCGACGCCGACATGCTCGAACGTACGTGGCTCTGTGAACCGAGCTTGGAACGAGTCATCGCGCTGCGCGCAGTCTTCGATGAGGGGGGCCGCACCCCGGTACGTCTGCTGCAGACCACACGGCTCGAGCGGATCAAGGGAAGTCCGGAACGACGCGCCGAGTACCTCGCCCGTCACGACATCGACGGGATCAACCTGCACCGCACCGACTGGAATGGAGGGCTCGTCGCGCTCGTTCACCGTTTCGGGCTGGTGGCATTCGGGTGGGACCTCCAACACGAGCACGACCTGCGCCCGGCGCTGCGTATGGGTCTCGACGCCGTCTACAGCGATCACGTCGATGTGATGATCGATGCCTTCATCGCCGAAATCGGCACCCTCTGACGGGACGTCCGACGGTCAGAGCCACTGCCAGTGGCTCTGCGGCCAGAACACGACGAACGCTCGCCCCACGAGGTCGTCATCGTTGATCGTTCCGATCACGCGTGAATCCTGCGACCCACCTCGATTGTCGCCCATCACGAAGACATGATTGTCCGGCACGGGCCCATTGAGGCTGTAGTCGCCGCCGCAATCGGTAGGTGTGACCACTTCGGGGTCGAGGTACGGCTCGTTCAGCACTCGTCCGTCGATCAAGACGGCGCAGTTGCGGACCTCGACTGTTTCACCGGGCAGCGCGATGACCCGCTTGATCAGGTCACGTTCGGATGCCCCGGTGATCTGGTGGAGTACGACGACATCGCCCCGATTGGGATCGTGGAGGCGATACGACAGCTTGTTGACGAACACCCTGTCGCCGGTTTCCAACGTGGAGTACATCGATGACCCCTCGACCACGAAGTGGGCGAGCACGAAGGTGCGCACGACGAATGCAACGAGCAGGGCGACGGCAATGACGACGACCCAGTCGAAGAACGCCCGAGCTCCCGAAGCCGACTTGCCCGCAGCGGGCACTACATCGGGTACGTCGTCAGGCTCGTCGGCCGGGCGCGGAATGGTGGTCTCCGAGGTCACGAGTAGCCAACGGTAACCGTCTCGCCGCCGACCGCATCGTCGGTACGACAATCTCCATGATGAGCTGCCTCGTCAAAGCGACTCGATCAGGCGCTCGACGCGTTCGTCGCGACTCTTGAACGGGTCCTTGCACAGCACGGTGCGCTGCGCCTGATCATTGAGCTTGAGGTGCACCCAATCGACTGTGTAATCACGCTTGCGTTCCTTCGCCCGCTTCACGAAGTCGCCACGCAACCTGGCCCGAGTGGTCTGCGGCGGAACATCGATGGCCTGCACGATGTCGTCATCGGTACAGATCCGCTCGATCATTCCACGATCCTGCAGCTTGTAGAACGGGCTACGGGCACGCGAGACATCGTGATACTGCAGGTCGAGCAGCTGGACCCGAGCATGCCCGAACGCAAGGTCGTGGCGGGCTCGATACGCCTCGAGCAGCTTGTATTTGATCACCCAGTCGACCTCGCGGTCGAGGAGCAACGGGTCCTTCTCGATGGTGGTGATGCAGTGTTCCCACATCTCCAGGGCCTTCTGCTCGAGCGGAGGGAAGCCCTGCGAGTCGGCGTAGCGCAGTGCGCGATCGAGGTACTCGCGTTGGATGTCGAGCGCCGACACCTCGCGGCCGTTGGCGAGGCGAACGGTCCGTCGACAGGTGATGTCGTGGCTGATCTCTCGAATGGCCCTGATCGGATTCTCGAGCGTCATGTCGCGCAGTACAACGTTGGGGTCTTCGAGCATCCGCAACAAGCACGCTGCAGCACCGACCTTGAGAAACCCTGTGTACTCGCTCATGTTCGAGTCGCCCACGATCACATGGAGGCGCCGGTACTTCTCGGCGTCGGCATGCGGCTCGTCGCGTGTGTTGATGATGGGTCGGCTACGAGTCGTTGCCGACGACACACCTTCCCAGATGTGTTCGGCGCGCTGGGAGATCGAATACGTCGCCCCCCTGGCCGTTTGCAGCACTTTGCCGGCACCTGCATAGATCTGCCGCGACACCAGGAAGGGGATCAGCACCTCGGCGTAGTGCCCGAGGTCGTCGTCACGGCTGGTCAGATAGTTCTCGTGGCAGCCGTAGGAGTTGCCGGCCGAATCAGTGTTGTTCTTGAACAGGTAGATCGTTCCGCGAATCGATTCCTCCGCGAGACGTTGCTCGGCCGACTCGACCAGCTGTTCGAGAATGCGCTCGCCAGCCTTGTCGTGCACGATCAGCTCGTAGAGCGAGTCGCACTCGGGTGTTGCGTACTCGGGATGCGAGCCCACGTCGAGGTACAGCCGGGCACCGTTCTGGAGGAACACGTTCGAGCTGCGCCCCCACGACACCACCCGCCTGAACAGGTACCGGGCGACTTCATCGGGGCTGAGGCGCCGTTGGCCGCGCAGCGTGCACGTGACGCCGTACTCGTTCTCGAGTCCGTAGATACGCCGCTCCATCACCGGCAACCTAACCATCTGAATACAGGCGTGCCTGCTCAGGCCGCGACGAATCGCAAGATGGTGCCGGGTGGCGACTGCGCCACGATGGCCAGATCATCGGGCTCGACGACGGCGACGACCGGGTAGCCGCCTGTGGTCGGATGGTTGGCGAGCATGATGATCGGTTCGCCGCCTGGCGTGATCTGGATCGCCCCGTCGACGAGGCCCTCACTGGCGAAACGTCGGTCGGAAGCCGGCGTGAACTCCCCCGCCTCGAGACGCACACCGACACGGCTGACAGAACTCGACACCGTCCATCGCCGACTGACGAGCGTGCTCATCGGGTCCACGAAGCGATCGGTTCGCGGACCCGGCCACAGCCGCACCACCGGAGCGCGGCGGCGAACCGGTGCGTGATCGGTCGGAAGCTCGGTGCCGGGATCGGCACCGATGGGAAGTTCGACGCCCGCCTCGATGAGCTCGGGCCCGATGCCTGCAAGGGTGTCGTGGCTGCGCGACCCGAGGACCGGCGCCACGTCGATGCCACCCCGCACACCGACGTATGTCCACATCCGGTCTCCGCCGCCCTCGATCCGCAACCGCTCGCCCGCAGCAAGGGTGTGCCGGTTACCGTCGACGGCCACGATGAGCGACCGGATCGCTTCGATGACCAGGCCGCCGTGGGTCTCGATCGACGCTGCCTCAGAGTCATTGCCGACCAGTCGATTCACGAGGTCGTGGGTGGAGCGGTCGACGGCCCCGGCGCTCGGCACACCCAGGTCCGCTCGTCCGAAGCGCCCATGGTCCTGCACGGTTGTCGAGCGGCCCGGCTCGATGATCCGCAGCGCGGGCGCGGTCATGGCGCGGCCTGTCGGAAACGGACGCTGCGACCCGGCCAAAGGGCAGCAGGTGGATCAGTGTGGGGGTCCCAGAGGGTCGCTGTAATCGTCGGGATGGTGGTGCCGATGAGATGCCAGCCGCCCGGTGACACTCCCGGGTAGACAGCGCTGTATCCCGCAGCGACGGCAACGGCGCCGGCCGGAACGCGGGTTCGAGGGGTGGCGCGTCGTGGGAGATGCAGCAGTGGGTCGAGACCGCTCAGGTACGCAAATCCCGGGCTGAACCCGCAGAACGCAACTCGGTAGTGGCCGGCCACGTGCCGGGAGATCACCTCATCGACACTCAATCCCGTGGCGTCGGCAACCTCGCCGAGATCGTCGCCGTCGTAGACAACCTCGATCGTGAACGGGCCGACCTCGGCGACGGCGATCGGTTGCGGGATGATGACGTCGAGGTTGATGGCGTCGAGGCGGTCGCCGATCGCCGTCGCGTCGCTTCGCTCACACACGACGACCACGGTCGACTCGGCGGGGATCACCTCCCGAACCCCACTCAGTGCCGCCGACGAGATGCTCAACGCAAGGCCCGCAGGGTCGGCTACGTCGTCGAGGATCCAGGCCGTCGGGCCATACGAACGACGCTGCATTGCCGGTCAGTGCACGCGGGCGTCGGGGAAGATCCGCAGGAAGTTCTCGGCA
>JANPCI010000284.1:0-9985 GCA_031430875.1 Actinomycetes bacterium
TGCGGCAACGCGACCTCCAACGGCACCCCGCTCGCGACACTCGGACAAACCGACTGCGACGGCGCGGCGCAGATCGCCAATCTTGTCTTCGCGACCGTCACCGACGGCGTACTCCCCGCGACCAGCTTCAAAACGCGAACCACCGGAATCGGCGCGAGCGGACGCACCTGCATCCCGGTACCACCGGGCACCATGCCCTGCGGCATCGCCGTAGGCGACCTCGCTACCACCGGAGCCACCGTCCAAGTCGCCGCCACCTACACCCTCGTCGGAAGCGCGAGCATCGCGCCGACCACGACAGTGGCGGCGGTGACCGGCGGCACCCTGGCAGCCACGGGATCATCGACGGCGTTGGTGGTCGGCCAGATCATCGCCGCTTTGGCGCTCGCTCAGTTGGGGTATCTCGCGATTCTCGTGCTGCGCCCCACTCCCGCACGGCGCCCAGGCCGGTAACCGGCGCGGAAACCGGCCGCTGACCAACGTGTGAAGTCCGCCGGAATAGCTCTTGACACGGATGTGTGACATGTGACACTCTTTCGTCACAACCGGTGGGTGGTCACTCGACCAATATGCTACTCAGAGTAGATTACGACTCAAATCGGGTGACCTCTGCATTTGCGGGCGTCGTCCGGTCGAGCGCTCTGAGCAGCGTGGCGCTCGACTGATCGACACCATTCACGAATAGGGGGATTCTGCAATGTTCCGATTCTCTGGTCGGCGCGCACGCGCCGTCAGTCTTGCCGCTGTCCTGGCGGCATCGTCCCTTGCGGTCATCGGCGGTTCGCCCGTCGATGCCGCGACGGGATCCAATCTGTACCAATTGACCTGTGGTGGCAACATCGCCGGCACGAACACCGGTCCGATCCCGACGCCGATCAGGATCACGAGTACGTCAATCACCCCGGACCCTGCATTTCCGACCGGGACCGCGGTTCAGGTGACCGGCGACGTGGAAATTACAGTCCTCGGCGCCCTCCAGGCCGGCCTACTCGCTGCCGGACTATCCGGCAACGTGAGCTTCAAGGCGGGCAGCAGCATCGAGGTCACCGCGACGAACACCGGTACGGCGAACACCGTGATCAGTCTCGAGACGACCACGGCTCCCATGAATGGCCGAGTGATCACGGGCGGCATCACGACCACCGCTGGAGGCACCACGGTCACCTCGGCGGGGGGCTTCTTGGCGACCGACGTCGGGGCGTTCATTTCGACGAGTCCCCTCGCCCCGGTACCTGGCTTGGCGGCTGGGTCGGTCATCATCGCCTTCATCAGCGCCAACGAGGTGGTGATCAACCAGCCCGCTCTCACATCAGCGACCGGCGCGGCAGGTGCCGTCGCCAAGGACGTAGTGTTCACGCTGACGGGCCGCAACCTCGGCTCGTACGTGTCCGCCGGCGCGTCGGGGGACACCATGCAATTCAGCTTGGCAGTCGGCGGGGCAACTGGGCTGATCGTTGAGCTCGGTGCTTTCACGGGGACCTTCAACCAGACGAATCCGTGGGGTCTGCCGACGCCGCCGAATCCGCCAGCGGGGTGTTTCGTATCGGCGGGCTCGTTCGGTTCGACCACGCTGACCGATCCGGCGCCAGTTCCGGTCAGTCAGACGTTGAACGTGGGCACGAGCAGCGTGACGCCGATCACGCTGACGGCGCCGGACTCCGATCCGACGCCGGCAACGACGTTCACGATCGTCACACTCCCGTTGCTGGGCGCACTGACGGTCGGCGGAAACCCTGCTGTCGCCGGAGCTTCATTCGCTTTGGGCCTGCCAGTGGTGTACACCGCTGGCCCCAATGCAACCGTTGAGTCGTTCACCTTCTCAGCGTCTGACGGAGTCAGCTCGTCGGCTGCGGACGGGACGATCACCATCAACGTCGGCACACCACCGGTCCAGCAGCCAATCACCCAGGAGATCACCCCTGGCCAATTGGTACTGAGCTGCAACGCGCCGGGGACCGCCGGGTATCCCGACGCAAGCTGCCCGGCGATCGCGTTCCAGTCCGTGCAACTCAACGGTACGAATCAATCGAGCACTCGGGCGATGAACCAGATCCACGTATCGGACAACCGCGGCAACGTGGCAGTCGGATGGTCGTTGACCTCGTACGTGATCAACCAGCCGATCACCGGTGGTGGAACGTTCAAGGGTCTCGTCAACACCAACGCCGGCGCCGACACATCGCTGGCGGCGAACCGGATCGAGGCGAGCTACCTGAGCATCGGCGGCATCACCTGTACTGCGGTGTCGCCGGCCCCGGCAGCCGCTCTGCCCCCCGGTGGCGGTGGCACCTACGCAATAACCCAGCCGCTGTGCTCGGCAGCTGCGGGTTCGAGCATCGGTCACTTCACCGTCGACGGTACGTTCACACTGGTGGCACCGTCCTCGAAGGCGGCCGGCAACTACAGCGGAACCGTGGAGTACCTGGTCATCTGACCAGCACGGATACGTGAATGGCCTGAAGGGGCGGTACCCGGTAGGGTACCGCCCCTTCATCATTGAGCAGAAGGCGGCGTACAGCGTGCGGAGATACCTTTTCAACCTTGGGCGCATGGTGTGCGCCGCGCTGCTCTGCCTGATCGCGGCCGGCACGTCCTCGACGGTGCGGGCCGCCGACAACGGGTCGTGGTCGGTGAGCCCGACGACCGAACCTGAAGCACAACCACGACCGATCTTCGACTATGTGCTCCGGCCCGGACTCGAACTCACCGACTCGGTCACGGTCACCAACAAGACAGCGCAAGAGTTGTCCTTCAACGTCTATGCCGCGAACGCCTTCAACACCGAGAACGGGACGTTCTCGGCTCGATCCCGATCGGATCCCAAGGAGGGACTGGCCGCGTGGATCGATCTTGACGTCGACCAGCTCACGCTGGCTCCTGGCACCTCGGCTGAGGTTCCGTTCACGATCGTCGTGCCGGTCGACGCGGAGCCGGGTGACCTCGCGGCCGGCATCGTCGCCGAGAACGTCGCCGTCGCAACCGAGACCGTCGACGAGGGGGTCAACCTCGATGTGGTGCAAGCGGTCGGAACCCGAGTCTACGCCCGAATCGAAGGTCCGTTGAGCCCATCGCTGGCCGTCTCCAATCTCCGGATCAACTACGGCGAGGGTATCGGGTCGGCACTCGGGGCCAAGGTCGACGGAGCGGTCACCTTTACTGTCGTCAACACGGGCAACGTGAGGCTCACGCCGACAGCGACACTGACCCTGAGCCCCCTCATCGGTTCCGGGCCCGAGTTCGCTCCGATCGTGCTGCAGGAGTTGCTCCCCGGCGGGAGCGCCACCTTCGAGCAACCCTTCGACGGCGTCCTACCGTTCGGACAGCTCGAGGCGACCCTCGATGTCGAGGCCGACGGAGCGTCGGTCAGCGCCGGTACCTCCACCATCGTGCTTCCCTGGCTCCTCATTGCCGTGCTGGTGGCGTTCGTCGTTGCGCTCGTGATTCGCCGTCGGCGCGTTCGGCGATCGACAGCAGGCCACGAGCCCAACGAGCCCGGCCAACCCGAACCGTAAGATGAAGTTTCGGTCCGTACTTCCAGTCCTCGTGGGCGCAGCGGTCATGATCGCGATCGTTCCCGTCGGACGCCTTGCAGCGGCCGACGAACCGACGGCGGCCGTCGATGACACCCACACCACGATCGGGCAGGTGATCTCGATCAACGGGACCAACTGGGAGCCTGAAGCGATCGTCAAGGTCGAGATCTGCGGAAACAACGCCCTCGACGGATCCGTCGACTGCAACCAGACAGCCAGTTCGACCGTTCGCATCTGGACGACCTCGGAACTCGTGGCTCGCCTGACGGTCGTCGAGCCACCGAGCCCCTGCCCGTGCGTGGTACAAATCACCACCGCAAGCGGTGTCGTGGCCGCGCAACTTCCGATCGAGATCGAAGGGGTGGCCGTCGAGTCCCCTGTCTCCAAGGCATCCGACGGAAGTCCGGCGCTCACGATCGTGAAGGTGTCGATCGACGACACCGTCAGTCTGACCTCCTTCATGGGCGGAGCCGCCCGACGGACGCTCGAACTCGTCGTTCACAATGACAACGTCGAGAGCGTCACCGATCCGACGCTGACCTTGGGATGGGGTAAGGACGGTCGCATCGACCAGGTCATCGACGCGCCAGACCTCGACCCGTTCGCTCCCGGTGACGTGCAGGTCATCACCGTTGATTTCGAACTGTCACCGCTGTCGATCGGCACGTACCAGGTACGAGGAGAGATCGGATCTCGCGGTGCGCTGACGTCGTTCGAAGACTCAACCTCCACGTGGCCGGTCGGGCTCTTCATCGCGATTGACCTGGCAGTCTTCGCCCTCTTGCTCTACCTCGGTCGGGCAGCGGTGCGGCGCTGGGGTACGACAACGGCACGTCCGGGCGACGCAGGCGACATGCCTACTCCGCTTCCAGTTGACGCGCTGCTCCGGCCGGACCCCGCCTCGTCACTCGCCGCTCCGCTGTCCACGTCGTCCTTCGCTCCACCGACACTGGCTCCGCCAGCGCCAGTGCGATCACTACACCACTGAAATGTGGACTCCGTCGCTCAGCAGCCGAGTTCAGGTGCCGTAGCCGAACCCGAGGTCGAGGGCGGTCAGCAGCGGTCGATAGTCGATGCCGTGCTCGGCGGCCATCGCGGCGCAGGTGCCACCACGATCGACGAGCACCGTCATCCACGTCGGTACCGCTCCAGAGGCGGCGATCTCGTCGGCTGCTTCGATCAGCGACGTGCCCCGCGTGGTCGTGTCCTCGGTGACCAGTACGCGGTCGCCGGGCTGCAATGCACCGGCGATGCGGCCGGTAACACCGCCGAGCTTGGCCTCCTTGCGCACACTGAAGCTGCGCAGCCGGTGGCCACGGGTTGCGGCAACTGCGGCCACCCCGTAGGCGACCGGATCGCTGCCCATGGTGAGGCCGCCGATCGCGTCGATGTCGTCGATCACGTCAGCGAACACCTCGAGGATGGCATCGGTCGCGGCGATGATTCCATCGGGTCGACATGCTGTCTGCTTGGTGTCGAGGAACCAGCTGCTCGTGGCGCCCGACTTGAGGACGAACTCGCCGTGCTTGACCGAATACTCCATCACGTGCGAGCGGAGCGTTTCGAGAACAGGCGAGAGTGGGGGCAGCGATGGCACGCCGGGCAGGTTAGGTCGGGCGGATGAGGTCAGGTCGGTTCCGCGCCGTTGGAGCGGTCGCGAACGTCGCGTAGCAGAACTTCCTGGGCAACCGTTGCGACGTGGACGCCGCCGTCGCTGAAGATGTGACCGATCGACAGCCCGCGGCCTCCCACGAAGTGGTGGCAGGCGAAGTCGTGGAGATGCCATCGATCGGCGCGCAACGGCCCGTGAAACCAGATGGTGTGGTCGAGGCTCGCGCAGAACAGATCGTGATCGGCTTCGTCGACCTGCGAGAACGGGTGGGCCCGGATGACCGCGTCCGTTGGCAGATCGTCGCTCAGGTAGGCGAGCCAGCAACGATGCATGAGCTGCGCCGCTGGATCGGTCGGATCACCCAGTTCGTCGTTCACCTTCATCCACGCCACCGACCGGCCGGCGCCATCGCGCGACCCGCCGGTGACCTGTTCGGGTGGCACGGAGTGGCGATCGAACGTGGCCGTCCACGACGACTGCTCGAGTTCGTCGGGCGCCGGTACGTCAGGCATCGAAATCGTCTGGACGAGTGCAGCAGGCTCGGGGCGTTGAAACGAGCATTCGGCATTCAGAATTGCGCCTATGGCCTGACGGGCCACGACGCGTCGGGTAGCAAAACTTCGACCATTTCGAATGCGGTCGACTTCGTATCTCACTGGCTCGGCGTGGTCGCCGCGACGGATGAAATAGGCGCGTATCGAATGCGGCTCCAGGTCTGGTTCGACCGACAACGTGGCCGCGCGAAGTGCCTGCGCAACGATCTGGCCGCCGTAGAGCCCTCCCCAGGGGTACTGCGGGCCGGTGCCCACATGGACATCGGTCCCGTGCGCTGACAATTCGAACATCGAAATCCACGCTATTGCATTTCGAACTGTGATACCTACACTGTGAATTCATGGTTGGAAAACGTGGCCCCAGAACTCCAATGAGCGACGAGCACAAAGCGGCGCTTGCGAAAGGTCGAATGGAGGGCCGCATCGTTCGGGATTATCTCGAAGCCCTGCGGGCCACCAAACCCAAACGAGGGCGCAAACGTACGCCCGACACCATCAAGAAGCGGCTCGACGCGATCGATTCCGAGCTCGCCGGCGCCAGCCCACTCGACGAGTTGCTGCTCATTCAGGAGCGCCGTGACCTCGTCGCCGAGTTGGCGGCAAAGTCGAACACCATCGACATGGATGCACTCGAGGCCGAGTTCGTCGGGGTCGCCAAGAGCTACTCCGACAGCAAGTCGATCTCCTACGCCTCGTGGCGTGATGTCGGGGTTCCCGCCAGCACCCTCAAGCGTGCCAGCATCAGCCGCGCCGACTGAGTGTTACATCTGGGGTCTGACCCCAGATGTAACTCAGAGTTCGATGTGCTCGACCTGATCGAGCACGTGCGAGAGATTGCGCAGTGACCGACGCAGATCGAACGCGTCATCGAGCACGGAATTGTCGACCTCGACGTCGGCTTCCAGCAGCGTTCTGAAATCGCGGCCCTCGTCCCACGCCTGCATCGCATTGCGCTGCACAATGCGGTAGGCGTCATCGCGAGTTGCGCCGGCGTGCACCAGTGCCAACAACACGGGCTGGCTGAACACCAGACCAAAACTGGCATCGAGATTTGCACGCATGCGCTCGGGGAACACCACGAGCCCTTCGAGTAATCGCCGCAACCGCCTCATGACGTAGAACGCCAGCTGCGACGAGTCAGGCAGGATGATCCGCTCGACCGACGAATGCGAGATGTCGCGCTCGTGCCAGAGCGCCACATCCTGCAAACCCGCCGAGAGATTCGACCGCAACACGCGCGCCAGGCCCGAGATCGTCTCGGCGGAGATCGGGTTGCGCTTGTGGGGCATTGCCGACGATCCCTTCTGGCCGGGTTTGAAGCCTTCTTGGACCTCGCGTACCTCGGTTCGTTGCAGATGGCGGAGCTCGACTGCCATCAATTCACATGTTGCACCGATCGATGCACATGCATAGAGATATTCGGCGTGCCGGTCTCTCGCGACCACCTGGGTCGACGCCACGGGTTCGAGTCCGAGTGCGTCGCCGACGAACTTCTCGACCTCGGGCGGGATGTTCGAGTAGGTACCGACCGCACCGCTCAACTTCATGACCGCAACGCTGTGTCGGGCAGCGCGCAGCCGCGTGCGGTCACGATCGAGCTGCAGTGCCCACAGCGCCACCTTCGCGCCAAACGTGGTGGGCTCGGCGTGGATGCCGTGGGTTCGGCCGATCATCACCGTGTCGCGGTGCGTTCGCGACAACTCCACGAGCACGCGCAGCAATTCGGTCGAGGCGTCGATCAGCAGGTCGGTGGCATCACGCAGCGCCCAGCAACCAGCGGTGTCGACGACGTCGGACGAGGTGAGTCCGAAATGGATCCACGACGATGCCGGCGGCCCGATCGCGGCCTGGACGACGTCGACGAACGCAGCGACGTCATGGTCGGTGATGGCCTCACGGTCGAGCACCGCCTGCACGAACGCCTCATCGGTGATCGGCGCACGCGCCCGACAGTCGAGCGCATCATCGGCCGGCACGAGACCGAACGCTGCATGCGCCTCGGTGGCGAGCAGCTCGACTTCGAGCCAGCGACCGAACCGTGCGGTGTCGGCCCACACCGCGTCCATCTCCGGGGTGGAGTAGCGCGGGATCACGGCCGCACCGTCACGATGCCCACACGAGATAGTCGTCGCGGTCGGCGCCGACACCCACCACGCGGACCGGGATACCGACCTCGCGCTCGACGACCTCGATGAAGCGCCTGGCGGCATCGGGCAGCTGACCCGGTTCACGGGTGTCGCTGAGGACGCTTCCCCAACCGTCGAGCGTCTCGTAGACCGGTACCACGTCGCCGAGCAGATCGGAGCGGTCCGGGTAGTGGTCGAGCAGTTCGCCGTCGAGTCGGTAGCCGGTACAGATCTTGATCGTGTCGAACCCGTCGAGGATGTCGAGCTTGGTGAGCGCGAGTTCGCTGAGGCTGTTGAGGCGCACCGCTTGGCGCAGCATCACGCAGTCGAGCCATCCGGCGCGCCGTCGGCGGCCGGTGACGGTGCCGTACTCCTTGCCGATGTCGATGAGGCGATCCCCATCGTCGTCGAGTAGTTCGGTCGGGAAGGGCCCCGCGCCGACACGGGTGGTGTACGCCTTGGTGATCCCGACGATGCGATCGATGTCACGAGGCCCGATACCCGTGCCCACACAGGCGCCGCCGGCTGTGGGATTCGATGACGTGACGTAGGGATACGTCCCGTGATCGAGGTCGAGGAACGTAGCCTGCGCGCCTTCGAGCAGCACGTGGGCGTCGCGTTCGAGTGCCGAGTGCAGCAGGCTGACGGTGTCGGTGACGAACGGCGCAACTCGAGCGCCGAGGTCGTCGAACATGGCCACGATCTCGTCGACATCGAGCGGGTCGCCGCCCGCGTCCTCGATGAGCGTGTTCTCCGCCAGCGCTCGTTCGCGCACGAGCGTCGAGAATCGGACCGGGTCGAGGACGTCGCCGACTCGCAGCCCGACACGGCGCGCCTTGTCGGCATAGGCGGGGCCGATGCCCTTGAGCGTCGTGCCGATCTTGTCGTCGCCGCGCATTGCCTCGGCGATCGCGTCGTGCGCCTGATGCCACGGGAAGATCAGGTGAGCACGGCTCGACACCTTCAACTCGGCGCAGGAGATGCCTCGCGCCTCGAGCGTGTCGACCTCCTTGAACAACGTCGGGAGATCGACGACGACGCCGTTGGCGATCACCGGGATCACATGGTCGTAGAGGATCCCTGACGGAACGAGCTGCAGGGCGTACTTCTCGCCGGCGACCACCACGGTATGGCCGGCGTTGTGGCCGCCCTGGTAGCGCACCACGTAGGTGTGCTCTTTCGACAACAGGTCGATGACCTTGGCTTTGCCCTCATCGCCCCATTGGGCTCCGACGACGACGGTGACGGGCATACACGCTCCCCGAGTGGTGATTGGAACGTGTGGAGATGGTACTGCGTCAACCGCCTCCCGACCTCGCCGGATAGCGTCGGGTGGGTGACGGTGATGCGCAGGCAGGTGTGGAACAACATGGATGTCGCGGCCCGCGATGCGCTCATGCGTCGGGGGATCGACGCCATCTTCGACCCCGAGTTGCGACGTTCGATCGGCGCGTTGATCGATGACGTCCGCGAACGCGGTGACGCCGCGGTGTGCGATGCGCTCGCCACGTTCGACCGGATCGACGTGACACCCGACGGGTTGCGAGTGTCTGCCGACGAGTTCGAGCGTGCCGCGGTCACAGCGGACGTCGATGCCGCCATCGACGACGCCATCTCCCACCTGCGAGCCTTCAACGAGGCCCAGATGGAACGCGCCCACGACTGGTCGATCGAGAGCGAACCCGGGCTCACGGTGGGCGAGAAGATCACACCGATCACGTCGGCCGGGCTGTTCACCCCATCGGGCAAGGCGAGCTACCCGAGCGTCGCCTATCAACTTGCGGTTCCAGCCGTCGTTGCCGGAGTGAAGTCGTTGGCGCTCGTCGTTCCTCCCGTTCCCGGCGGCGCCGGCGAAGTCGACCCCGCCGTCCTGGTTGTGTGTCGCAAGCTCGGTCTCACCGACGTGTTCCGCGTCAATGGTCCAGCCGGGATCGCGGCGCTCGGCTTCGGCACCGACACCATCCCGAAGGTCCGCAAGATCGTCGGTCCTGGCTCGCCGGCCGTCACCATCGCGCAAGTCGAGATGCAGCGCCACGGCGTTGCCACCATGATGCTCCTGGGCCCGACCGAGAGCCTGGTGATCGCCGACGACTCTGCCGATCCGATGTTGCTCGCGGCCGACCTGCTCATCGAGGCCGAGCACGGCACCGACAGCACCGT
>JANPCI010000285.1:0-7513 GCA_031430875.1 Actinomycetes bacterium
CCCCGCTGAGCCTGCCGTCGACCCCGCTGCAGTCGACCCCGCCGCCACCGATCCGGCCGCTGTCGATCCCGGTGGCGTCGATCCGGGCGCCGTCGATCCCGCCAACCCCAAGCAGACACCGGCCGGGCCGGCACCCAGCGAGCCGGCACCAAGAGACAAAATGTGGTTCGGGCTCGGCGACGACGGACGCTGGCGCCTACAGGTCGAAACCGACGCTCTCTGCGGCATGACCATCGAGGCCGCACTCCGCGAAGCCCGCGACCAACTGTTCCAAGACGGCCACCCCGACCTCCAATGGCCCGACGCCCTCCGCGAAATCTGCGAACGCTCACTCGGCACCATCGGCGAACCCGCCCGACGCGACCGCTACCGCACCCACATCCACCTCAACACCGACGGACAATGCTGCGACGACCGCGGCTTCAACCTCCCCGACGCCATCCGCCAATACATCACCTGCGACGGACTGCTCACCCCCACCTTCATCGACGGGGCGATCCCGATCTCGATCGGGCGCACCAGCCGCATGATCCCGCAACGCACCCGACGCCTCGTCATCCTGCGCGACGGTGGCTGCGCCGTGCCCGGCTGCACCCAAACCCACATCCTCGAAGTCCACCACATCATCCACTGGGAAAACGGCGGACCCACCGACACCTGGAACCTCACCGCCCTCTGCCCACACCACCACCGCATGCACCACAAAGGCCAACTCGGCATCAACGGCAACGCCGACCACGGCAGCGTGATCTTCACCGACCGCAACGGCGACCTACTACGACCAACCAGCGCCAAACCCAAGCCCCCCGGGGCCCCACCACCACCGCCACCCGGACGGTACGCCCACCCCCTCGGCGAACGCCTCGACACCCAACACCTCCACTTCCCAGAACCCGGCACCCGCCGAGGCCGCGCCGCCTGACCCCCCAAGACGCCAGACGCCCCGCCGGAACGAGTCCGACGGGGCGTCTGTCATGTCTGGCCGTCAGGAACGACGGAGAGGCTCAGGCGAGATCGAAGCGATCGGCGTCCATCACCTTGGCGAATGCCGCCGCAAAGTCGTTGACGAACTTCGCCTCGGCGTCATCGGCTGCGTAGACATCGCAGACCGCACGAAGGATCGAGTTCGAGCCGAACACGAGATCGTTGCGGGTACCGGTCCACTTCACGTCGCCGCCAGCACGGTCCTTACCCTCGAACACGTCTTCGGCGCCCGATGACGCGGACCACACCGTGTCCTGATCCATCAGGTTCACGAAGAAGTCGTTGCTCAACGTGCCGACACGATCGGTGAGCACACCATGGCTGTCGGTGCTCACACCGAGGACTCGAAGGCCACCGACAAGTGCGGTCATCTCCGGCGCCCCGAGGCCGAGCAGCTGAGCCTTGTCGACGAGGATGTGCTCGGCGACATGGCTACTTCCCTTGCCCAGGTAGTTACGGAAGCCGTCGTTCTTCGGCTCGAGCCATGCGAAGGACTCGACATCGGTCTGCTCCTGGGTGGCGTCGCCGCGCCCGGTGCTCACCGAGACGGCCACGTCGTGACCGCCGGCCTTGGCAGCAGCTTCAACCGCTGCGGCACCACCGAGCACGATGAGGTCGGCCATCGAGACCGACACCCCAACACTCGACTGGACTCCTTCGAGCACGCCGAGCACACGGTGGAGTTGGTCGGGCTTGTTGACGTCCCACTCGTTCTGAGGGGCCAGACGGAGACGGCCGCCGTTGGCGCCGCCGCGCTTGTCGCTCTGACGGTAGGCGGAAGCTGAGGCCCACGCCGTCTCGACGAGCTCGGTGATCGTGAGATCGGTCGCCATGATGGCGGCCTTGACGGCGGCGACGTCAGCGTCGCTCAGCGCAGTGCCGGCGGGAATCGGGTCCTGCCAGATCAGTTCTTCTGACGGAACCTCGGGGCCGAGGTAGCGCACGACGGGGCCCATGTCACGATGGGTGAGCTTGTACCACGCACGAGCGAAGGCATCGTCGAGCTGCTCGGGGTTGTCGCGGAACCGCTGGGAGATCGGACCGTAGATCGGGTCCATCTTCATGGCCATGTCGGCGGTGCTCATCATCGGGGCGTGGGTGATGCTCGGGTCGTGCGCGTCGGGAACGGTGCCGGCGAGGGCCGGTGCGGTCCACTGCTTGTGGCCGGCCGGGCTCTCGGTGAGGACGAAGTCGTTGTCCATCAGCGTCTCGAGGTAGTTGTTGTCCCACTTCGTCGGCGTGGAGTTCCAGGCACCTTCGAAACCACTGGTCGTGGTGTGCACGCCCATGCCGGAACCGAAGCCGTTCTTCCAACCGAGGAGCTGCTGCTCCATGGGTGCACCCTCGGGCTCGGGGCCCATCGAGGACTCCGGGCCGGCGCCGTGCATCTTGCCGAAGGCGTGACCGCCGACGACGAGCGCCACGGTCTCTTCGTCGTTCATCGCCATGCGACCGAACGTCTCACGGATGTCGGCGCCTGAGGCCACCGGATCAGGATTGCCGTTCGGGCCCTCGGGGTTCACGTAGATCAGACCCATCTGGACGGCGCCGAGTGGCTCTTGGAGCTGCCGGTTGCCGCTGTAGCGCTGGTCGTCGAGCCAGACGTTCTCGGGGCCCCAGTAGACGTCCTCTTCGGGTGCCCAGACGTCTTCGCGACCGCCGGCGAAGCCGAAGGTCTCGAATCCCATCGACTCGAGGGCGACATTGCCGGTGAGGATCATGAGGTCGGCCCACGACAGCTTGCGGCCGTACTTCTTCTTGATGGGCTCGAGCAGCGCCCGCGCCTTGTCGAGGTTGCCGTTGTCGGGCCAGCTGTTGAGCGGAGCGAACCGCTGCTGACCGGAGCCACCGCCGCCACGACCGTCATGGGTTCGGTAGGTGCCCGCAGCGTGCCAGGTCATCCGAATGAAGAACGGGCCGTAGTGGCCGTAGTCCGCTGGCCACCACTCCTTCGAATCGGTCATGAGGGCGGTGAGGTCGGCCTTGACAGCGGCCAGATCGAGCGTCGCGAACTCGGCGGCGTACTCGAAATCGTCACCCATGGGGTCGGACTTGGCCGAACCCTGATGGAGGATGTTCAGGTTCAGCTGGTTCGGCCACCAGTGCTGGTTGGCCTGGCTGCCACGAGCCGAATGGTCGTGGGTGAGAACCGGGCACTTTGCTTCGTCGGTCATGGTGATCGTTTACTCCTGTGGGTCAGTTTCAATTGCTTGCTATTTGGGGTTGGAGAGTGGTTCGGGAACGGGTTTCGAGTTCAGGCCCGACAATCGGGGCATCGGCCCCAGTAGACGACCTCGGCTTCATCGATTTCGAAGCCGTGGTCGTCGTCAGCGGTGAGACATGGGGTCGATCCAACGGCACAGTCGATGTCGAAGATGAGGTTGCAGCCCCGACACACCAGATGGTGGTGGTTGTCACCGATCCGATCCTCATAGCGAGCAACCGAGCCAGTGGGCTGTATCCGGCGGATGAGACTCTTGTCGGCGAAGACGCCGAGCGTGTCGTACACCGCTTGCCGCGAGATGGAGCCGATCTTGCCCCTCACGACCTCGGTCAGCTCTTCGGTCGTTGCGTGTGGGCTTGCGGTGACCGCTTCCATGACGGCAAGACGTTGCGCCGTGACCTGCAGTCCGTGACTCCGCAGTTGCTGCTCGATGGTCGGTGGCGCGATCGGATCCTGAGCGCGAATCGCTTGGTCCAGAGCGTCGGTCACGCGTGCCAAGCTAGCGCTTACTTTGGACAAAGTCAAGAATTAGACCCTATCGGAGATGAGGCGGATCTGACCAGTCGATCGCGCAGCGGTTGTCGGTGACTCACGATCGGCCCGATCGGCGATCGTGTACGGTCGACGCCGTGGACGCACGAGCGGTGATCGTCGGCATCGACGTTGGCGGGACCTCCGACAACGTCACCGTCCTCACTCACAACGGCACGTTCCTCATCGATCGGATGCTCGAGGTGCCGAGCCGGGTGCTCGATGGGCCATCGGGTGCGCTGGCAGCTCTCCGGCAGGCGTACGAGCTCGGTTTGTCGACGGTGGGACGCGACCACACCGACGTGGTCGCGGTCGGGCTCGACACCCCCGGACCCGCGGGCGCGACCGGCGTGCTGTCCCGCAAAGGCAGCACCAACTTCTCGAGCCAGGACTGGTGGGCGTACGACATCCGGAGCGCGCTCGAGGCCGAACTCGGCAAGCCCGTCGTGTACTCCAACGACGGCAACGCGGCCGCGATGTACGCCCATTACACGCACTTCGGTCCGGTGGCCATCGACCGATCGTCGGTGTCGGCCATCGTCGGCACCGGGCTCGGTGGCGGGGTCATCCACGACGGCCGGATCGTCGTCGGTGCCGCCGGGATGGGCGGCGAACTCGGTCACGTGCACATCCCCGCGGCCGGCATCGTCGAACCCGACCAACCGATCCCGGTGTGCGCGTGCGGGTTCGTGTCCGACACAGAGTCGTACGCGTCGCTGACCGGCATCAAGAACCACCTCTTGCCCTACTGGCTCGGCCGTTACCCGGACCATCCGCTGCACGGCGTCGACTCGGCGAGCGCCGCCAAGCAGGTACGCACCTTGGCCGAACGCGACCACGACCCGATGGCGATGGCGATCTTCGAGCAGCAGGCCAAGGCCCTCGGTCACCTGTTCACGGTGGCCGCCAACTTCATCGATCCCGACGCCTTCTTCGTGGGCGGCGGCGTCGTCGAGTCCGCTCCCTGGTTCCGCACGTGGTTCCTCGACACGGTGCAGGCGCACACCACACTGCGCGTCGAGCAGGCCGAGCGCACCGAGTTCGCGTTGGTGCTCGACCTCGACATGGCCGGCGCCCGCGGCGCCGCCCTGGCCGCGCTCCGGACCGTCGGCTGACGTCGACGGGACCGGTCATCCGATGACGACGGGGATCGCCCCGAAGTCACCGGGGTCGGTCTCCAGACCGGTACCACCGCGAACCAGCAGCGTCACGACGTCACCCTCGGTTGCCGCGCTCAGATCGAGCGACACGGTGTACGGGAGCACCTCACCGAAGTTGCCGGCCATCGTGACCTCACGGTCGAACTCGTCGTCGGCCTCGCCGGCCTGGAAGGCACTCACGACGATCGTCGCTTCGAACCCGGTGCCGACGCCTTCGACGGTGAGCGGGCCTGCTGGCACCGTGGCCATCGACTCCGGCGCGGTGATCGTCGCGACCTCGCTGGCGGCGGCGAGCACGAACCAGCCGTCGTCGGGGCCGAGCTGACGCATCATCAGCAGGCTGCGGGCTTCACCGATCGGAGCGCCCTCGACCGAGGCGAACACCTCGAACTCACCGCTGCGCGAATCCCCCGCCATGAACTCGCCCAGCACCGGTCCGTCACCGAACACGTTGGCGAGAAAATCGGTCGCCGCTGCCTCCGGTGTAGTGAACACCACGTCGGGGGCCGGCCAGATGGCGGGCTGCATCCCCGGTGCCGCGGTCGTCGATGGCTCCGCCGTGGGTGCCTCCGTGGTGGGAGCTGAGGGGGTAGGTGCTGCGGTCGTGTCGGAGGTCGGTGCTGTCGTGCCGGGCGACGCCGTCGGGATGCTGGTCGTCCCGTCACTGGAGGACTCACTGCCACACGCCCCGACCAGCGTCAGCGAGACCATGAGGACCACGAGGTTCCGAATCCGTGGCATGGCGCACTCCCTTCCTGCGCAACTTCAACGCTGCGCTGTTCACGGGCCGCGCTGTTTGCGCGCGCCGCCAACTTGCTCTTCACTTTACGCCCACGTCGTTATGGCGGAAGTCCCGTCGTCGTTCTGGCTGAGGCGGCGCCGCTACCGGTCGTCGGTTCCCTATCGATCATATGCGCAACATTCTTTCCGTTTATGAGCGATACAGAGTACGGTAAATCTGTGGACTATGTGCATCCCGTGCAGGCGGTCATCCCCGGCGCTCAGGGGCGGGTACTCGCAGTGCTGGCACAGACCACCGCCGCGCTCAACCTCAGCACGCTTGCCCGACTCGCCGGCGTCAGCGTGGCTCAGGCATCACGGATCATGCCCGGCCTGGTCGACCTCGGTCTCGTCGAACGGCGCGAGATTCCTCCATCCTCACAGTTCCGGCTGATCCGCGAGAACGTCGCAGCCCAGGCGATCATCGATCTGGCCCGATCACGCGACACTGCACTGGATCGCATCGGCGCTGCCGCAGCCGCGCTCCCGTTCCCACCGGTCAGCGTGATCGTGTTCGGATCGTTCGCACGAGGCGAGGCCGACGAGCACAGTGATCTCGACGCCATCGTCGTGCGGCCCGACGATGTCGACGAAGACGACGACGCCTGGGCAACCGCAATCGAGCAATGGCGGAGCGATGCCCAGGCGATCACCGGCAACCGCATCGAGATCCTCGAAGTTGCCCGCCAGCAAGTACGAAGCAAGTTTGCTGGCAGAGCGCCGTTGTGGCGCGACGTCGTACGAGACGGCGTCGTCGTCCACGGCCTCAGGATCGAGCAACTGATGGAACGCGTGCATGCCTAAGCCGATGCGCACCAAGCCGGTGTCAGGTGCACAAGTTCGTGCGTATGCAGGCAAGGCCGAGGAGTACGCCGACGCGGCGGCGAGCGAGATCGAGGCCGGCCGTTACGTCGCAGCGACGAGCCTTGCGATCCACGCCGGCATCAACGCCGCCGATGCTGTATGTGGTGCTCGCCTTGGTGAACGAGCGGCGGGAGAGGACCACGATCAAGTCCTCTCGCTGCTACGCCAGGCCGGGCCCGATGGCACGAAGGTCGAGAAGGAACTCCGACGGCTACTGCCACTCAAGACGAAAGCCGAGTACGAGCCCGATGACGTCGCCCCAGGAGTTGCGACCAAGGCCCTCG
Source organism: Actinomycetes bacterium (assembly GCA_031430875.1). GTDB lineage: Bacteria > Actinomycetota > Acidimicrobiia > Acidimicrobiales > Ilumatobacteraceae > Sva-07. Next base: position 6,828 of record JANPCI010000285.1, read on the forward strand.
AACGTGCTCAACGATGCGTCGCCGTGGCTCGCACTGTCGCGGCCGGTTGCACGTAGGCCGATCACCGCATCGGTCGGGGCGTGCAGCACGTTCGTGCATTCCAGCGTCTTCGGCGGTTCGCAGTAGCGCTCGAACCGTCGTTGCGGTCGGCGTCGTAGAGCGTCCACTCACCCGCCTTCTTGGTGTAGGCGAGCCGAGCGACCGGCACGCGCGTCCACTCAGAACCCATCAGCTCACTCCACGGTGGTCGACACTCGGGAATCGGGAGTCCACACGGCGTGTCGTCGACCTCGACTCGCATGTCGTCGCGAAACTCAGGAGGCGTCTGGTCGTGCGCCCACTTACGCACGCGGTTGGCGTCCAGCTCAGGAACCACGTCGTCATCTTCGCATCGGGCACAGTTCGATTCGAACGGCAGCAGTGCCTCGTCGGCGCGTCGAACGGGCTGGCAGCGCCGGCTGGCCGAACGAATACCATCACCGGCCCATCCGAGGCCGTCTACTGCGTGACCAGACCGGCGTCGAGTCTTCGCTACCCGGTACGCAATGGCTCAGCCTGGCGAACCGGGTCGTCATGTCAGCACGATTCAGGACCGATACAGGTCCATGGCCGATTTCGTCGAGAGGCGATGGAGCCGCAACGGCAAGGACCGCGTGGACGCGGATCGGAGCACGATTCCTCCCCAA
>JANPCI010000286.1:0-3368 GCA_031430875.1 Actinomycetes bacterium
GATCTGTCCCCACGCCGGAGAGGTGATCCACGAGTTGGCCCTGGCCACGCGAGCACGACTCAAGCTGTCGAGGCTGGCCGAGTTGATGCACATCTACCCGACGTATTCGACCGTCACCGGCCAGATCGCCGGCGATCAAGCGATTCGCACCGCCCACCGGGTGCGGGTCCTGGCCAAAGCCGGCCGCCTCCTCGGCTGACTCCAGCAGCACCTCCCGGCCACCTCACGGCTACCTCGATGTCACCTGCTCGTCATGCAATTGCGCGCGATTCGATGTCGAACATGGCGGTCGGATGACAAGTCGTTGTCGACATGCCGACACACCACACTTCGACAGCCCGAAGGACTATGAACATGTATGTGGAACTGAGCCGTCGCACCTGGAACGCCGCCGTGAAGCTCGCCGTGATCATCTCGGTCGCCGCCGCGGTTCTCGCCGTTGCGATCTCCGCATCCGGTGACGTTCCGCAGGCCGCGATCGTGCTTCCCGTCATCTTTGTGGCGTTCGTCGCCAGCTGGATTCAGACGGGTCGGGTGCGGAGCGAGCAGGTCACGCTGCGCGTACGGCACGAACACCGCTGACTCTTCCAGCACGTCGGTCATCGGGCCCGGCTGATGCGGTCGATCAAGCCTGTGCCACGATCGTCGAATGAAGGTTCGCATCGGGTACGGACTCGGCACATCGACCGATCTGCACGGCCCCTCCTACGCAGTGGTCGTCGACACCCTCGAGCAGCTCGGCTTCGACTCGTTGTGGTTGTCCGAACGAATCAGCGGGCCCGCGCCTGACCCGCTCGTCGCCATGGCATTCGGGGCCGGCCGAACGACGAATCTCAAGTTCGGCACCTCGGTGATGGTGCTGCCGGGCCGTAACCCCGTGGTGCTCGCCAAGGAGTTGGCAACCCTCGCCACGATGTCGAACGGCCGGCTCCTCCCTGCCTTCGGATTGGGCGCGGTCGATCCGGTCGAGCAGCAGGCATTCGGTGTCGAACGATCGCAGCGCGCAGCGTTGTTCGACGAGATGCTCGCAGTGATGCGTCAGTGCTGGACCGGTCGACCCTTCACGCACCACGGCGACCGATATCACTACGACGAGGTGACGGTGTTGCCCGCTCCCAAGCGGATGGATGTGTGGCTCGGCGGGATTGCTCCGTCGGAGCTTCGTCGCGTCGGGCGGCTCGCGGACGGCTGGCTGCCTTCCTTCGTCACCCCCGCCGACGCCGAGGCGGGCCGCGCTGTCGTCGAGGCGGTGAGCGCTGAGCACGACCGTGAGATCGAAGACGACCACTACGGCGTCCTGATCCCGTACTCGTTCGGCCCGATCCCCGAACGTCTCCAGCGGCTGCTCGCCAAGCGACGGCCCGACCTCGATGGCCCTGGCGAACTCGTGGCGACCTCGTGGGACGAGCTGACGGCGCTGATCCGGCGCTTCGTCGACGTCGGGACGACGAAGTTCGTCGTCCTCCCACTGGTGGAGCCGGGTGGCGCCGATGGCTGGGTCGAACACCTCACCGAGGCTGCCGAGGTCCTCCTCCCCCTCGAAGCCGGATGATGGAACCACGGGGTGGGTTGTGACGTCCAACACACATGAAGCGTGAACGGCTCATCTCACTGACGCTCGTTGCGAGCATCGCCATTGCCATCACTGCATGCAGCAGCGACGGCCCCCCGACGACCGAGTCGACCACCCAGTCGACATCTGCGGTGCCATCGACATCAGCTGTCGGTGCGACCACGACCACGACCACGCCAGCGGCGCGTCCGCAGGGCTTCGCCTCCAGGTTGGAGTTCTTCGGCGACTGCCCCGCATTGCTCGACTACATGCAAACCGAGGCGTCGGCACGCGTCACACCGTGGGGCCTCGGCGGAGGTGGATACGCCGTCGGCGGCGACATGCGGCTCGCCGCAACGGACGACGCCGCGTCAACGTCCGAGGAAGCGGCACCGTCGGCGCCATCTGCGGGCGTCGACTACTCGGGCACGAACACCCAAGAGGTGGGAGTCGACGAGGGCGACATCGTGGAAACCGACGGGACGTACGTCTACGTCGCCAACACCGATGGGCTTCGGATCGTGTCGGTCGCCGACGCCGAGGTCGTCGCAGAACCCACACTCCCTCAGGGCACGCACCAGTTGCTCCTCGATGGCGATCGACTGGTCGTCATCACGTCCAGCTGGTCTGGTTCGCCCGACACCATCGTGTCGCTGTACGACGTGTCGGATCCGACGAACCCGGCGCTGTTGCGACGCACACACCTCGAGGGCAACGTCGTTGCCACCCGTTCGGTCGACGGTGTTGCACGACTTGTGATCTCCACGTCGTTCGACCAGCGGCTCCCCTTCGTGCAGCCGAACCAGTTCGGGCTCGACGAGGAGTCGGCACTCGAGCGCAACAAGCAGATCATCGCCGACTCCAGCGTCGACGACTGGCTCCCGCGTGAGTTCGATGAAGCAGGCGACGGCAGCTTCGGCGCGATGTCGGCCGCGATTGCGTGCGAGAACGTCGCCGCTCCGGGCGAGTTCGCCGGCCTGGGGGTCACGTGGATCGCCTCGATCGACGTCCGCAGCGATGCCACGCCCGTCGGGTCGGCCGGGATCGTGTCGACCGGTGACACCGTGTATGCGTCGACCGACAACCTCTACATCGCCACGCAGAACTGGGACTGGCAGTGGGGCGGACCGGTGCCGATGCCGTTGGAAGGTGACACCACCGAGGTCGCCCCATCGACCAGCGTGGCCGACGACCTGCAGGGCCCGCCGCCGACGCTGATCCACCAGTTCCAGCTCGACGAGGGGACCGGTGCGACGTATGTCGCCTCCGGTGAGGTCGAGGGCCGACTCTTGAACCAGTTCGCGATGAGCGAGTACAACGGCGACCTCCGTGTGGCGACCACCACCGACAACTGGGGCAACTTCGGCGACCAGAGCGAGTCAACTGTCTACGTGCTGCGCCCGAACGGAACCGACCTCGAGCAGATCTCCTCGATCTCCGGGCTCGGCAAGGGCGAACAGATTCAGGCCGTTCGGTTCATCGATGACGTCGGCTACGTCGTCACATTCCGTCAGGTCGACCCGCTGTACGTGATCGATCTGTCCGACCCAGCCAACCCGGTGCTCGACGGCGAGCTGAAGATCCCCGGCTATTCCGCCTACCTCCATCCGGTCGGCGATGGCCTCCTGCTCGGTGTTGGCCAGGACGCAACCGACGAGGGCCGCACGACCGGCACCCAATTGAGCCTGTTCGACGTGAGTGATCCGTCCAATCCGCAACGCATCAGCACGCTGCCGATCGGCGGCCAGAGCGAGGTCGAATGGGACCACAAGGCGTTCCTGTTCTGGGAGCCCGACGGCACGATCGTGCTGCCGGT
>JANPCI010000287.1:0-3716 GCA_031430875.1 Actinomycetes bacterium
CAACCGTGATACCGGCGGCAACTTGTCGGAGATCCTCGACCGCGTCAGCTCGACGATTCGCGAGCGTGGACGTATCGCGCGTCAGGTCCGCACGCTCACCGCCGAAGGACGCTTGTCGGCACGCATTCTCATCGCGCTTCCGTTCTTGATGCTGGCGTGGCAATGGCGTGCGAACCCGGCCAACTTCGAACTGCTCACCTACGGCGCCGGACTGGTCGCACTCGTGATCGCAGGAATTCTCATGGTCATCGGTGCGGTGTGGGTACACCGGATCGTCAACTCGGTCGCCCTCTGATCGAAGGAGCAAACGAAATGGAACTCGCACTCATCCTCGGATCGTTCGCACTGGTCGCCGCCGTCGGCATGCTCTGGTGGGGCGTTACGGCGCGGCCTTCAGCGGCACGCGGCAACCTCCTCGCCGGTCTGCCCGAACCAGCTCCTGAACCCTCACCGCTTGTCGCCGGCATGCGTCAGCTCGGTCAGTCCACCCGGCGAATGCTGCCCAACGCAATGGTGGATGGCCTCGAGGTGAACCTCGTCCAGGCCGGCCATCCCCACGGCCTCGATCTGCCACGCCTGCTCGGCATCAAGATCACGCTGGCGGCCATGGCGGCGTTGACGCTGCTCGTGTACGGCCAGGTGTTGCTGGCGATCATCGCCGCTGCGATCTTGTTCTTCCTGCCCGACTATTGGGTACTCAGCGTGCGCGACGACCGTCAGGATCGGATCCAGGCTGATTCGGCCGACATGATCGACCAAATGACGATCTGCGTCGAAGCCGGCCTGGGGCTCGACGCGGCGATTGCCCGCGTTGCGACCACAACCGAGGGCCCGCTGGCCGATGAGCTCCGCCGGACCATGAACGACATCCGCGCCGGCGTGCCTCGCACCCAGGCGCTCCGAGCGCTGGGCGACCGTGCGCAGGTCGCTGAGATCCGTCAGCTCGTGACTGCGCTGCTCCAGGCGCAGAAGCACGGGGTCCCGATGGCCGAGACGCTGCGCATCCAGTCGAGCCAGATGCGCCTCAAGCGAACCCAGCGCACGGAGGAGAAGGCCGCCAAGCTCACGGTCAAGATGCTGTTCCCGATCATCTTCTGCTTCCTGCCGGTGTTCATGATCATCATCATGGTGCCGTCAGTGCTCACGATCTTCCGGGCGCTGTAGCGAACTGACCGCCCGGACCCGGACCTCGGCTTGGCTGGGTCCGACGAGAGCTCGGTGCTCCCGTGAGCAATGTGGGGTCGTGGAGTCCCCCGTCAGCGCGGGAGCACCGGCGCAATCAGAGCGCCGCGAGCAGGGCGTTACTGGGCACGACGTTGGCTCCACGGGCCCGCACATCGGTGACGATCTCGGCATCGTTGGTGACCACGACCACGGCGCGGCTCGGCGCAAGACGACGCACTTCGTCGCGGATCACGTCGTCGGCAGTGACCCCCTCCGGCGAGTAGGCCACGCGAACCATTCGGCGCCGATCAGCATGGGCGCCGACCACCCTCGAACCATCGAAGACCACGGTGACATCCGTGCCGTACCGTCGCACAGCGTTCTCCAGACCGTCTAGCAGGCGACGGCGCTGCTCGTCGAGTCGATCAGTGGGCCAGCCGAGCTTGGCGACGTTGTAGCCATCGACGAGCACGGCGGCATCGGAGCGCAGGAGAAAATCGGCCGCCTCGCGCGAGGTGGCGATCACCCCACCGGGCAGGCGAATCGGGTGACGATGCGGGTCCGCCGAGGGCGCCACTGCAGTCTCCGTCGACTCGGGCAGGGCCGAGGCAATGAGCGCCTCGACCCGCTCGCCGAGGTTGCGCGCGGTCTCGGCGATGTCGCCGAGTTCGGCGATGTCGACGGCCGGGACCCGGCGTAGCGGGGCATGCTCGACACTCGCCGCAGATGCGTCGCCGTCGCGGCCAATGGCATCGAGCCGAGCACGCAACGCGGCCTCACGATCGCGGGCGTGTCGCGCCTCGTTGCGGACGTCGACGAGTTCGCTGCGCAACTCGCTCACGACGTCATCGGCCTTGACCAGGTCGGAGCGCGCTCCGTCGAGTTCGGTCCGCAGTACGTCAATCGATGCCGCCTGCTCGACGATCGTCGCCTGGGCGCGAATCGCCACCTGCTCTGCCGCAACGCGACGTTTCTCGGCCCGCTTCAGCGCCGTGCGAACGTCGGCCTCGTCCTCCTCGGCCGCTCGGGCGGCGAGCAGGTCCCGAACGTCGGCCTCCCAACCGGTCGGACGCTGCAACCACAGCGTCCCGACCGGATCGACGAGTTCTGGCACTGCCCCGGCGGCGATCCGCTCGCGGAACGTGTCGTCGGCCTCGATGATCCGACGAAGTCGGCCCAGTGCGCCGGTCGGGATCCGAGCGACACCGAACTGCGCCCGCAGTTCCTTGGGGAACGGGAGCGAGCGCTTGCCCTTGTTCGCCTCCTCGGCGACCAGCACAGCGAACTCGATCGCCGATCGCAGGTCACGGGGCTCGATGTCGAGCGGCTCGGACATGCCCGAACGATACTTCACGACCGTCGCTGCACGAACGCACGTTCTTGACAACGTACGCATGTTCGTGCTGTCATGCATGCGATGTCTTCGCGTTCGATTGCCGAGTTACCCCAGCAGCGAAGCTTCGACGAACTCGGCACGCCCCTACACGACGTGGTGTTCTGCGTGATCGACCTCGAGACCACTGGCGGCAACCGCAACGACGACCAGATCACCGAGGTCGGCGCCGTGAAGGTGCAGGGCGGCCGGTGTCTCGGCACCTTCCAGACCCTGGTGAACCCGGGCCGCGCGATCCCACCACAGATCACCGTGCTCACCGGGCTCTCCGATGTGTTGGTGTCCGCCGCGCCACGCATTGGAGCGGTGCTGCCGTCGCTCATCGAGTTCGTCGGCGACGCCGTGATCGTGGGCCACAACGTCGGCTTCGACGTCGGCTTTCTGCGAGCCGCCTGCGAACGTCACGGCCGTGCGCCGCTGTCGGGCACCGTGGTCGACACGGTCGCACTGGCACGCCGGCTCGTCCGCGACGAGGTCCCCGACTGCAAACTCGGCACGCTGGCGTCGCGCCTCCGGTTGGACCACAAACCAAGCCACCGCGCACTCGACGACGCCCTCGCGACGGCCGACCTCCTGCACCTACTCATCGAGCGGGCGTCGGGGCTCGGCGTACTCGGCCTCGACGACCTCCTGGCGCTCGCCAAGCTCGCCGGCCACCCCCAGGCAGCCAAACTCAAGATGACCGCCGATCTGCCTCGCACGCCCGGCGTGTACATGTTCCGCGGCCAACGCGACGACGTGCTGTACGTGGGCAAGGCGACGAACCTGCGCCAACGGGTCCGCTCGTACTTCGGGAGCGACGACCGCCGCAAGATCGGCCCGATGCTGCGCGAAACCCAATCGGTCACGCACCTCGACCTGCCCGATGCGCTCACCGCCGAGGTGATCGAGAGTCGGCTGATCGCCCGGCTCCTCCCCCGCTACAACCGCGCCGGCACCCGCGTCGACCGCTACTGCTACGTCCGCCTCGACGTCGACACCCCGTGGCCCCGCCTCTCGGTCGTCAAGAACCCGTCGGCCACCGGCCTGCACCTCGGCCCGCTGCCGTCGCGAACGATGGCGAACCTCGTCATCGAGGCGATCCAGAGCGCGGTGCCGCTCCGGCGCTGCTCGGTGCGTCTCGGCCGGAACTTCGCGCCGGCACCCGATGCCACCGCGT
>JANPCI010000288.1:0-5350 GCA_031430875.1 Actinomycetes bacterium
GGCCGACTGGACCTTCGCGGGCGCCCGGTTGATCTCGTCGGTGAGGAGGAAGTTCACGAACACCGGGCCGAACTCGACGTCGAATGTCTCGGTGCTGCCGCGATAGATGCGCGTGCCGGTGATGTCGGACGGCAGCAGGTCAGGTGTGAACTGGATGCGCGCGAACGAGCCACCGACCACGTCGGCGAGCGTTTCGGCCGCCAGCGTCTTGGCGAGTCCTGGGACCGATTCCAGGAGGCAGTGACCGCGGCACAGCACGCCGACGAGCAGTCGTTCGAGGAGTCGTGTCTGGCCGACCATCACCTTTCGGAGTTCGAAGAAGATCTTCTCGAACGTCTCTGCGGTGGCTCGGTCGTCGGCCGTGGACGCGATGGCGCCGCCGGTCGGGGATGATGGCGGGGAGGCGGGGGTGACGTCGTTCTCACTCATTCAGCGCCGACGGTAGCGGTGCGGGAACGGCGGAGTACCGCAGCAGGGCACCTCTCACCGAGTTCTCGTACTCTGTGCTGGTGAGCGATACCACCGAACCGAGCGCCGATCGTCCCGATGGCGACGCCGAACTCGATGCGTTGGAGCCAGGCATCGACGTGGCTCGCGTCGAGGCCGAAGAGGCCGAAGCCGCGCGTCGCTTGTCCATGATCCAGGCCGGTCGGCGCAAGGGCGGCATCCTGGGTGCCGCAGCCGCCGGAGCGATGATCGGTCTGCGCGACATCTACGAGGGGCCGCCGAAACAGGACGACATCGTGATCGAGATCGAGTCGTCCGGCGAACCGACCGACATCGACGTCGACGGTATCGCCGGCACGGTCGACGAGGTCGACTACTGGGCGCCACCACCGCCCCGAAACCCCGCGGACTGAGGCCGGTACCGGCGCGTACGCTCGCAGCGTGCACCTCGCCGATCGAATGGACCTTCCTCACGGATACGTCGCCCGCCCGTATCGTGGCCCGTCCGATCACGGCGCGATGGCCGACGTGCTCGGTCGCTATCACGATCAGGCCGATGGCACCGAGTTGCCGACTGTGGAGCAGTTCGACGTGGTGTACGCCCATCTGCACGATTGCGATCCGGACCTGGACATCGCGCTCGTCGAGCACGGCGGCGCGGTGGTCGCGTACTCCCGTGCATCGTGGGTCGACCTCGGGAACTCAGGGCGCGACTGCATCGTGTTCACGCCGACCGTGCCCGAACACCTCGGCGAGCAGCTGTTCGTCGCACTCCTGGCTGCAAACGAACGGCAAATGCGGGCTTGGGCCGACGCGTCACCGCCGGCGCGGTATCGGGCATACGCGTATCGGGACCGGGTGGATGGGCCGCCCTCCGGTGAAGCGCTGTGGCTCGAGCAGCTCGGGTACACCGCGACCGAGTGGGGAGCGTCGCTCGTCAGACCAGACCTCGACGACATCCCGACGCGACCGTTGCCCGATGGCGTGGAGGTCCGACCAGTCACCGTGAATCAGATCCGCCCGATTCTTGTGGCGCACTGGGAGGCGTTTCGTGGGGAGTGGGATTTCCGGGAGGCGACCGACGCCGATCACGACGAATCGATGGCCCATCCGTACCGGGACGAATCGTTGTGGAAAGTGGCCTGGGCCGGCGACGTCGTCGTAGGCCAGGTCAAGCCGTTCATCAACACCGACGAGAACACCGCGCGCGGTCACCAGCGCGGCTACACGGAGTTCATCTCCACCCATCGGGACTGGCGCAACCGAGGGATCGCAGGAGCGCTGCTGGCGATGAGTTTGCAGGAGTTGAAGGATCGTGGAATGACCGAGGCAGCGCTCGGCGCGGACACCAACAACCCTGGAGGAGCCTTCCACCTCTACACGTCGCTCGGATTCCAGGTCCGGTCGTACGAGGCCGTCTACACCAAGCCGGTCGCGTCGGTGGGTTGAGCGACGCTTCCAGTCAGACGTAGGCGCCCGGACGGCTGAGAATCCGACGGTGCCAGCGGCTCGGCGTGAGCAGGAGCGCGCGGGGCTCGTCCTCGAACATCCAGCGGGCGAAGTTGCGCTTGCCCCACGAACCGCTGGCGCCAACCACACGGATCGCCCCACGGGCACCCCACGACGTGTTGAGGATCGAGCCCAACGCCACCGACATCTGATGATCGGCGAGGAGGTGATGACGCACGGACGCCCGGTACAGCCGCGTTGCGTCGTCGGGCTGCAACCCCCCGGCCGCGACGATTGCCTCGGCGGCGAGGCGTCCGGTCAAGAGTGCCTGCCCGATGCCTTCGCCGGTCATCACGTCGGTTGCCATGGCGGCGTCGCCGGTGAACATCACGCGCCCGGCGGACAGCACCGCGTCGTCGATGCGCGCCGGGATCGGCCAGGCCGTATGGCGGTCTTCCAGCTCGAAGTCAGGGCCGAGCGCTTCGACGATGTGCGGTCGCTGGAGGAGGTCGATCCAGAGTTCCTTCATCTCCTGGCCTTTGCGCCCGCCATCGCGCAGCACGCCGAAGCCGATGTTGACTCGACCGTCGGGAAGCGGAAACGACCACGCGTAACCGGGCAGGAGATCGGGCTCGAACCACACGTACAGCTGCTCGCTCGCCGGGCCGGTGACGTGGCGGCCGTACTGGCGAAAGCCGTGCCATTCTCCGAGGTAACCCGATTCATTGACGCCGAGCGCCTTGCGGACGGGGCTCCACATGCCGTCGGCGGCCACCACGTATCGCGTGGCGATCTCGAGGCCCCCGGCAAACACGGTCACGTGGTCGGGGTGCTCGACGAGACGTTCGAATCCGTGCCCGTCTCGAACGTCGGCGCCGTGCCGGCGGGCGAGTTGCACGAGGGCGTCGTCGAGCTGGAGCCGCGGTGCGACGGCGGAGTATTTCCCGGTTGTCGGCAGCGCAACGACAACCTCGCGTCCACTCGGTGAGCGGATCGCAGCACCGGAAACGTCGAACCAGTCGGTGATCGAGCCGGGGTCGAGCCCCAGGTGGTCGAGTTCTCGTAGAGCGAGCGTGGTCAGGCCGTCGCCGCAGCACTTGTCGCGCGGGAACACCGCTTTGTCGATCACGACGACCGATCGCCCGGATCGGCGGAGTTCGATCGCTGCTGCCGATCCCGCCGGTCCGGCCCCGACCACCACCACGTCAGCGTGCAGGCGAGTCGTCGTCGAATCGTCGGATGCCGTCACGGCGGCCAGGCTACGACCACCCCCACGAGCGACCACCTCCCCCATCCACCGCCCCCATCCACCGCACCCTCGCCGGGTTGGGTCACGTGAGGTGGGTGTTCAGGCGAACGGCGCGTTTGAACGGGCCGGAGTCGCTGCGCTGGAGTCGGGTGGCATGGACCCTGCTTCGCCAACCGCCGAGCAGCGTGTACCCGACGTTGCCCGGGCACTCTGTGAACGTCACGTCGCGATGCCCTGAGATCGTCGGCGTCGTGACGATGGTGCCCGCTCGAAACTTGTCCGACCCGCGTGACACGAACGTTGTGGTCGCGACGGGATCAGTGTCGACGCCGTAGCGGTCGGCAAGGAAGATCAGGGTGCGCATGAGTGCGTCCTGCGCTGCAAGTGCGGGGGCCTGGTTCGTGAAGTCACCGATGAGGCAGACGAGCTGGCCGAAGCCCTGGTTGCCGCCCGTTGCATCGGCGACCACCGGGCCGGCGAGCGACCCGCTTCGCGTTTCCCACACCGAGCCGTCCGGGCCGATCATGAAGTGGTAGCAGATGTCGGGCCAGCGCTTGCTCGGCCCGGTCTGGAAGGCGTAGGTCTGGCGGATGACCTCGCGTGGGTCGGGCACCACATTGCTCGATGCCGTGTGGTGTACCAGGAGGAACTTCACGTCCTCAGGACCGATGGCGCCCTTGGGCGGCAGATCGGCTCCCCACTCGCTGCGGGGATGGATCCGCAGCCCGGGGGCGACCTCGATCGAGACGAGTGATGCCACCGGTGGGAGTTGTCCGGTGGCGATGTGGGCGGTGTCGGCCGATCGCGCGCACGCCGTCAAGCCGAGCGCAGCGGCTCCGAGGGCGCCACAGAACAGCTCCCGTCTCGTCCGCTGGCAGCCGCACACGAGGGTCACTCTACGATGCCGCAGGGTGACGATCGTCTCTGGCGTCGCCGCCCGAACGGGCACATCTGGTGAAAGGAAGATCGATGAGTGGGCTGTGCGAGGGTCGAGTCGCGATTGTCACGGGGGCGGGACGCGGGATCGGGCGCGAGCACGCGCTGAGCCTGGCCCGTCAGGGGGCCAAAGTTGTCGTCAACGATCTCGGCGGCAACGTCGACGGCAGCGGTGGCGACATTTCGCCGGCCCAGCTGGTCGTCAACGAGATCATCGACATGGGCGGCGAGGCGATCGCCAACGGTGACAACGTTGCCGACTGGGAAGGCGCCCAGCGAATGGTCAACACCGCCATCGAGACGTTCGGCGACCTCCATGCACTCGTCAACAACGCCGGCATCCTGCGCGACCGTGTGCTGGCGAACATGACCGAGGAGGAATGGGACTCGGTCATCAACGTGCACCTCAAAGGCACCTTCGCCCCGTCGCGCTGGGCGGTCGCATACTGGCGAGAGCGCGCCAAGGCTGGCGAGCCGGTCAGCGGCCGAATCGTCAACACCACCTCGGTGTCCGGCATCTACGGCAACCCTGGCCAGGCCAACTACGGCGCCGCCAAGGCCGGGATCGCTGCGTTCACGAACATCGTCGCGCTCGAAGTCGCCCGATATGGCGTCACGGTCAACGCCGTTGGCCCGGTGGCGCTCACCCGGATGACGGAGGGCCTCGGCCCGGCTCCCGAAACCGACGAGGCCCGCGAGGCACGTGCGCCTCACTGGATTGCACCGATCGTCACGTGGCTCTGTTCGCCCGAGTCGGCCGGCGTCACGGGACGGGTGTTCGAGGCATCCGGCGAGATCCTCGCGGTCGCCGAAGGATGGGTGCGTGGTCCATCGACCACGCCGGTCGACGACCCGACCAAGATCGGCCCGGTCGTCGAGCAACTGCTCGCCGACGCTCGGCGCAACTCTGGCATGAACGGTGAGCCCGGCGGCTGGCCCCAAACGATGCTCGACTCCTGATCGCCCCATCAATGAGTTCAACGAAAGCGAGATGACATGCCAATGAATCCTGAAGCCATCGGATCGAAGAGCGATCCAGCTGAGGGCAGCTGGAACTCCAAGGACGCCCTCCTGTACGCCGTGGGGATCGGTGCCGGGCAGAACGAGTTGGCGTTCACCACCGAAAATAGTAACGGCATCGACCAGCAGGTGTTTCCCACATTCCCGGTCGTGATCGGCTGGGGCAGGGGCTCGGCGATGCGTGACATCGGCACGTTCAACCCGGCGATGCTCGTGCACGGCCAGCAAGCCGTCACGCTCCACCAGCCG
>JANPCI010000289.1:0-17669 GCA_031430875.1 Actinomycetes bacterium
TCGAATGTCCAGAAGTAGACGGTGACCTCGTGGGTGCCCTCCGTGAAGGTCTCGATGAGGGCGCCCTCGACGGGTTGGAACGAGATGACGGCGTTTCCCGGATCGAACACGGCGGTGATGGGCGCGTCGACCTGCTGTCCGGGTTGGGCCTGCACATTGGGGTCGACGTCCGATTGGCCGATCACGGTGGTTGGGAGTTCGATGCCGTCGACAACGAGTCGGGCCTCGTACCCCGCAACGAGATTGACGATGATCTGGTCCTGGCGGAGTACCTGTACCGCGTTCTCCACGGGTTGCACCGACTCGATCGCCTCTGGCCGATCAATGCCATCGGTTCCAGTGATCGCCGAGGTCAAACCGAAGATGATCAGCGCCACTCCACACGCAATCACCAGGCTGGCGATGAAGAGTCCCCGATCGAAACGCCGCTTCCGGTGCAGCTCGATGTCGGGTGTCTCTGTGTCGAGCACGTCGAGGTCGTCGACGTCGGCGTCGTGTTGATCGCTCACGCCACCATGATGCCTGCCGCCAGCGCCAGATGCGCAGGCGGTAGCGTTTCAACGCTGTGAACGACGACATGCCGGAACTCGACGAGATGCCGGAACCAACCGACACGGGAGGCGACCGTCTCGTCGGCCGCGTGGTCGCTGATCGATACCGCATCGAGAACCTGGTGTCGTCCGGTGCGAACACGGTCATCGCCGAAGCCATCGACGTCACCAACGATGTGCCGGTCACGCTGAAGATCGTCAGGGCGCAACGGGTGCTCCACGCGGCATTCCGTGATGATTTCCAACGCCAGGTCGAGGTCGCGATGTCGTTGTCGCATCCCAACATCGCCAAGGTCCTCGACTGGGGCGAGGTCGAGTTGTACGGCGAGACCACGGTGTTCTGGGTGGTTGAATACCTGGGCGGAGGCAGCCTGCGCGATCTGTTCGATCGGGGGCGTCTCCTCGAGCCGTCACAGGCGCTCGTGGTGGGGCTCGAGGCCTGCCGGGCGCTCGACGCCGCACACACCAGCGGCGTCATCCACACCGAACTGACCCCGTCGAAGCTGGTGTTCGGCGACGATGCCCGTCTCCGCATCGTCGACTTCGCAATGGCCGAACTGCTCGGCGCCGAATCATGGGAAGAGCCCGCCACGCTGGCCACGCATGTCGCCTGCTACGCGTCGCCCGAACAGGCACTGCGTCTCGACGTCGACGACAAGACCGACGTGTACGCATTGTCGCTGTGCCTCATCGAGGCGATCACGGGCAAGGTGCCCTTCGCCGGCGACTCGACGGTATCGACCCTGTCGGCACGCGTCGGCAAGCTCATGCCGGTCACCGCCGACATGGGTTCGCTCGCGGCGGTGCTCGAACGGGCCGGGCGTCCCGAAGGCGAAGACCGCTGGACGGCAGCCGAGTTCGGAAGTGCCCTCGTGCAAGCCGCCGAGACGCTCCCGCGACCCGAACCGATCCCGATCATGGCGTCGAGTCTGTTCGGCGCATCGATGCTCCAGCGCCAGGCCGAGCGCGATGCCGAGACGCTCGACCCAGGCCCTGCGGACACCGATGACGCAGCCGTTGGCGGCGATTCATCCACCGACGATGTTCAACCGCCGGATACCCCCTCGGTTGACTCGGCCGCACCTCTGCTCCTGCTGACAGATGTCGCCGACCGATCCACGGACGATGCGAACGACGCTGGCACCCCCCCGGCCCCGACCGAGCAGCTTCCCGCGGCGTCGGCTGCTGAGGCCGCCGCCGCCACCACACCGCCGACCACCCTGATGGACGCGATCGATCCAACGTCTCTCGGAACGATCTACGACGACGAGCGCAACTCGCGCCCGTGGGGTAGGTACGTCGCCATCGGACTGCTCGTGGTTGCGGGCATCGTCGCACTGAGCGTTGCAGGATTCCTGCTCCTGCGTACCAAGTCATACGAGGTGCCCGACCTGGTCGGGGTTGACCAGGCCCTCGCGCTCAACGAGGTTTCGGGTAACGACTGGGTCATCGAGACGAACCGCGAACGCAGCGACGACGTGCCCGAGGTCGACCACGTGGTGCGAACGATCCCGGCCGCCGGCGAGATGCTCGATGAAGGCGCCACGTTCGTGATCTACGTCAGTGACGGGCCCGAACTCCGGACGATTCCCGAGCTCGCGGGCATGGCCCTCGCCGATGCGCAAACTGCGCTCACCGACCTGCGGCTCGTCATCATCGAATCGACGCCCGAATTTTCCGAAGACGTCCCCGCTGGATCGATCATCAGATGGCAGGTGAAGGAGAACCCGTCGCTCGTCGCCGGTGCGCAGGTGCTCCCCGACACCATCGTCGAGGTGACGGTGTCGCTCGGCCCGGCCCCGCGCCCTGCACCAGACCTGACGAACCTCACGCTCGACGAGGCGACAGCCGCACTTGGCGGAATCCAACTCGTCATCGCCCGAGGCGACGACGAGTTCAGTGACACGGTCGAGGTGGGTCGCGTCGTCACGCAGGATCCGCCACCGACCACGCCCGTCGAACGGGGCGGCACAGTGACGGTGCGGATCTCCAAGGGTCCCGACCTCGTGGCGTTCCCTGACCTGGCCGGCCAGCTGTACCCGCAAGCGCAAGAGACACTGGCTGGCGCTGGTTACACGGTGAACAGCCTGCTGGGCACGACTGAAGGCACCTTCGTCTCGGCGTCGATCAACGGCGCCGAAGTCCAAGCCGGTGCCACGTTCCCTCGCGGCACCGGCGTCGACCTCATCTTCCTCTGAGTTCGTCAGGGAGTTCGCACGGCCCGGGGTGCGCCGCGGGAATCGACTGGGACGGACGTCGATCGCTACGGTTCCCTGACTGTGCCCGGCATCCCGCCGGTGCGAGGTCGACAAGGAGCCAACCATGACGTCGCTCGAAGGACGCGTTGCGATCATCACTGGCGCGGGTCGGGGAATCGGTCGCGAGCACGCGCTGTTCTTCGCGAACGAGGGCGCGAAGGTCGTCGTCAACGACCTCGGTGGCGCCAACGACGGTGAGGGAACCGATCAGACGCCGGCGGAAGAGGTCGCCGCGGAGATCCGAGCGCTCGGCGGAGAGGCGATCGCCAACGCCGATAACGTCGCCGACTGGGAAGGCGCCCAACGCCTCGTCAACGCCGCCATTGCCGAGTTCGGTGATCTCGACATTGTCGTCAACAACGCCGGCATCCTGCGCGATCGTGTGATCGTCAACATGACCGAATCCGAATGGGACGCCGTCATCGCTGTGCATCTCAAGGGGCACTTCGCGCCGACGCGTTGGGCCGCGGCGTACTGGCGCGAGGAGTTCAAGGCCGGCCGGAGCAAGCGTCGCAACCTCGTGCACACGTCGAGCACATCGGGGTTGTTCTCGAACCCCGGCCAGGCGAACTACGGCGCTGCCAAGTCGGGCATTGCCACGTTCAGCCAGATTGCCGCCAAGGAGTTGTCGCGCTACGACGTCGTCAGTAACTGCATTGCACCCGGCGCTCGCACACGCCTCACGCTCGCTACGCCCGGCCTCGAGGTGATCATGACACCGCGTGACGGCGCGTTCGACGAGTGGGATCCGGCCAACATCTCGCCACTCGTGGCGTATCTCAGCACAGCGGGCTGCCAGTTCACAGGCGAGACGTTCTTCGCCCAGGGCGGTGTGGTCAAGCGCGTGAAGTCGTGGGAGATGGCCGAGACCGTCGAACAGCAGGCGAAGTGGACAGTCGTCGACCTCGCTGATGCGCTCGCCCCGCTCGTCGAACCAACCTGAGCCGGCGGGCGCCCGGCTGGGCGCTCACTGTCAGGGAGCGGTGATGGCCTTGATCTCGTCGGCGATCGTGTCGGTGAATTCGTTCGACGGGATCGCCGTCTGCATCGCCATCATCTTCATCATGTCGCCCTGCACCTTGATCTTGCCCGACATGAATGCCTGCATGGCGATCGCCTGATCCTGGTCGACGAACATCGCCTTTGCAGTGGCGTAGTCGGTGGTGACAGTGGCGTCGGCGTCGGGAAGTTGACCGAGTTCCATCACGAGATGGCCCGACGAGGTGTCGAGGTAGCTCGCGACCTCGCCGTCGCCGAACGGCACATCGATGATCACCTGGTTGATCTTGATCACCGTGGTGACCGGAGGAACCTGGTCGGCGTACTTCTCGCGGATGCCGCGTGCGGCTTCCATCCATTCTTCTGACAGGAACTGGTGGGTCATAGGTTCGTGACTGTACCGCGCTGGTCGATCACCAAACGGCTCGTCGTGACCTCATCGAGGAATGCTCGATCGAGATCGAAGCCGAGACCAGGCGTCGTCGGCACGGTGACGTGGCCGTCGGTGATGGTGATGGGGTCGGTGACGATGTCGCGAGCGTAGAAACGAGTGGACGCGCTGATGTCACCGGGCAGCGTGAAACCGGGGAGTGCGGCAAGTGCTGCATTGGCGGCGCGCCCGATGCCGGTTTCCAACATGCCGCCGCACCACACCGGAATGCCCTTCGAGACACAGAGGTCGTGGATGCGGACCGCTTCGAGGTAGCCGCCAACGCGCCCGGGCTTGATGTTGGCGATCTCGCACGCGCCCAGCTCGATGGCGTCGGCGGTTCCGGCGGCGGAGACCAGCGACTCGTCGAGGCAGATCGGAGTGTCGACCTCGGCAGCGATCGAGGCGTGGCCGATGATGTCGTCTTCGGGAAGTGGCTGCTCGATCAAGAGCAGGTCGAAGTCGTCGAGGCGGCGGAGATGCGCACCATCGGTTCGTCGATACGCAGTGTTGGCGTCCACCTGGAAGGGCGTGTCGGGTCCGATCAGATCGCGCACGGCGGCAACTTGCTCGATGTCGGAACCCGGCTCGATCTTCAGCTTGATGCGTACGTAGCCGTCGTCGACGTAGCCCTGGACCGAGGTGAGGAGTTCGTCGGTGCTGTCGTGGATACCGACGCTCACCCCGCTCGGGATGTGCGTGCGCTCGGCGCCGAGGAAGGTCGCGAACGACTGGCCGCTCGCGCGGAGCTGGGCATCGAGGATGGCCATTTCGAGCGCAGCTTTGGCCATCGGGTGTCCATGGATCTTGGCGAGGGTCGGCGCGACCGCAGCCGCGTCGATCGGCCCGGCGGCGAAGACGCGAGGGAGCAGGTGATGGATCATCACGTGTTGCGCTCCATCGACGTACTCGGGTGAGTAACTCGGCTCGGAGAGAGCGACGCATTCACCCCAGCCCTCGACCGTGTCGCTGCGGCCACCGGAAGCATCGGAGAGGTCGACACGAACGAGCAGGATGTCGCGATCGGTCTGGCTCCCGAAGCTGGTTCGGAACGGCGAGACGAGGGGCATGGCGATCCGTCGAAGTTCAACCCGTTCGAGACTCCAGAGCGTCGTGGTCATGGGGTGGCTCCGATCACATAGTTGCCATTGCGGGTGAATCCGACGATCGGCCGGCCGGCCCCGATTGCGGTGGTCAGTGACGCGCGGACCGATGATCTCCAGCATGCGACGGCGGCCGGGTCGGTTCGCCGAAGAGCGACGACATCGTCGGGAGTGGCGACGAATTCGGGATCGATGATCCCGGACCCATCGCATGGCGCCGTCGGGAGGGCGCGGTTCAGATCCCATGCGACGAGGAGCCGGTCGGATTCATCGCCGGCATTGATGGCGTCGTCCATGGTGCCGTAGAACGAGGGGAGGTACTCGTCGATCGTTGCGCCGAGGACCGCGATGTTGAACCACGCATTGCGACGCACCAGCGGATCGAAGGTCCAGGTGATCGAAGCGAGATCGTGCTCGATCGCCCAGGCTCGCTGATGCAGCTTGATCTGCCGACCCAGGCCGGTTCCACGGGCGTCGGCGGCCAGTCCGGTGACGTGGCTGTGGAGCGCCGACTGCCCGTGATGGCGCGCCAACATGCCGATCGAGGCGCCAACCATCGAGCCGCCGGCGAACGCTCCGGCGACGTAGCCACCCGTGTGGCAGATGGCGATCAGGAACTCGAGCGGTGCGAGCGGGACAGTCGTTCCCCAGACGTCCTGCAGAACCCGGTTGGCCTCGATCAGTTCCTCCGGAACGGACAGGGTCCGGATCTCGACCGGATCGACGCTCACGGCAGAGCCGCCGGTTCGTCGATCACTTCGACGAGGCACGGGTGGGTGCCTCGGCCGACGTGGTAGGCGCAGCGCACGGCGAGAACCTGGCGGATCTCCGGGCCGATGTCGTCCGAGAACTCGAAGCGGTAGGTGTCGTCGGTCGTGAGCAAGACGGTGAAGTACATGCCGGAGAACGCCCCGAGGAAGACCGACACCCGGATCAGCGGCTCGGAGAGCACCAGGGTCCGCCCGCCGAACGAGGCGTCGGTGACGACGTTGAGCGAGTCGAGGCCCGTCCAGTTGAGACTGGTCTCGGTGGTGATCGCCATGAACCCGAAGAAGATGAAGAACCCGGTGATCGCAACGACGACCAGCGTGATCTGGAGGGCCTGTCCGAACACCACGATGAGGCCGATGTTGAAACGTTGACGCGGTCGCAGCGGGTCGGCCGTGGTGTCACCCTGGGGAAGGCTGACGGCATCCGCCGGTGTTCCGGTGACGAACCCGGCGATTTCCTCCCATGAATCGAAGCGGTTCTCCGCTCGGATGAACCCGGGGACGCGGGTCAGGACGAAACTTGCACCGAGCCCGAAGAACATGAGCACCACCACCACGTAGGCCGCACCGTCGAGCGTGCCCGCCATCTCCCAGACCTCGGCATTGATGAACAAGAACGTGGTGAACAGCAACAGCAGTGGCAGTGCGCGCACCACCAACGGCCCGAGGCCAGTGAGTTGGCCACCCGAGCGGCGAACGCCCCATCGCAGAAGTGCGCCGATCCCGTACGACGACCACACGTAGATCAGTGCGAGCAGGATCACGCCGAGCACGAACGTCTCGGCAGCATCACGGAACTGGCCGAATGCAAGATTGGGCAGCATTGGTCCGATGAGGAAGAGCACCAGCTCGGGCGGACCGATCTGTGTCGGGCGGGCGAAGGCGCGACGATGCCGGAGGCGGTTCGAGATCACCCAGGTGGCCATGAGCATTGCGACGACTGCTCCGGCCGCCGCAAGGTTTTCGGCGAGGGTCCAGTTCTGCAGGTCGAGGGCGTTGAGACCGAGGACAAGGTACGCCACGAGCAGTAGAGGTAGCGCCCGGGTCCAGGCGTCGAGCAGCACGCTGTCGGTGTGGGGATCAACGAGATGTGGCACCCCGCGTTCGATCAGCCATTGCTCGATTTCGACGACCCGATCGTCGGATCCGGCGGCGTCGGTCGGCGCTGACCCGGATATGTCGTGGGTGGTCACCTGCCAGAAGGTACCCGTCCACATTGAACGGTTCGTCAATCCTCGTGGAACTCATGTCTCCGATCAGATAGTTATGAGGCCTATGGCTCGCATTCTGGTCACCGAAGAGATCGCCGACGGGGGCCTCGACCGCCTCCGGTCACTCGGCCACGACGTCGACGTGCAGCTCGGGTTGTCTGCGGAACAGCTGCTCACAGCGGTGCCGGGAGCGCACGCGTTGATCATTCGATCGGCAACGGATGTCACCGATGCGGTGCTCGCCGCGGGATCCGACCTGATGGTGGTCGGGCGCGCCGGGATCGGCCTCGACAACGTCGACGTCGACTCCGCAACCACACGAGGCGTGATGGTGGTGAATGCGCCGCAGAGCAACATCGTGTCGGCGGCCGAGCACACGATGGCATTGCTGATGGCGAGCGCCCGCAATGTGCCCCAAGCCCATGCCGCCCTCGTGGCTGGCCGCTGGGAGCGCAGCCGGTGGGAGGGCGTCGAACTCGCCGACAAGACGCTCGGCATCGTCGGTCTCGGTCGGATCGGCAAGCTCGTTGCCGATCGTGCCAGGGCCTTTGGCATGCGGCTGGTGGCCTACGACCCGTTCGTGTCCGACGACCGTGCGAAGAAGCTGGGTGTGGAGCTGCTCGGCCTCGACCAGGTCGTGGCCGAGTCCGACTTCATCACCGTCCACCTCCCGAAGACGCCCGAGACGATCGGAATCATCAACCGTGACCTTCTGCTGAAGGCCAAGCCGAGCCTGCGTGTGATCAACGTTGCCCGCGGCGGCATCGTCGACGAGGCCGACCTTGTCGAGTGTCTCCGTGACGGTGTGATTGCCGGTGCGGCGCTCGATGTGTTCTCGACCGAACCGATGACCGCGTCGCCGCTGTTCGAGATCGACTCGGTGATCGTCACCCCGCACCTCGGCGCCAGTACCCGCGAGGCGCAGGACAAGGCCGGCGACACGATTGCATCGATGGTTGAACTCGCGCTCGCGGGAGAGTTCGTTCCGTTCGCCGTGAACGTCAACGCGGCCGAGGCCAACGAGACCATCCGGCCGTTCCTCCCGCTCGCCGAGCGCCTCGGTGGTCTGTTCGTCTCCCTCGTCGGTGCTGTGCCGGCAGAACTCGAGATCTGCACCGAGGGTGAGATCGCCGGGTACGACACCCGCATCATCGAACTCGCCGTGCTCAAGGGCTTCTTCGGGGCGATCTCCGACGAAGCGGTCACCTACGTCAATGCGCCGCAACTTGCGAAACAGCACGGGGTCGAGGTGCGCGACGTGTGTTCGGCAACGTCGGCGGACTTCGTGAACCTGTTGACCCTGCGCGGTGGCGGGCACTCGATCAGCGGCACGCTGTCGGGCCCGAAGAGCGAGCAGCGCATCGTCAACATCGACGACACGCCGTTCGATGTGCCGCCGGTCGGCAACATGGTCGTTATCCAGAACGATGACCGCCCCGGCGTGATCGGCACCGTGGGCACCCTGCTCGGCAACGCCGGTGTGAACATTTCCGACATGGACGTGAGCCGGGTCAACGGCTCCGACACCGCCGTCATGCTGATCGCCCCGAGCGAGCCGGTCCCCGCCGACGTCCTCGATCAACTCCGCGCGGCCCCCGGCATCCTCCAGGTCACCAGCCTCACCGCCTGACCCCCTCCCCCCGATCCCCCTTTTCATCAGAAATTCGGAGCGATCATTGCGCTGGGCGCAATCCTGGCTCCGAAACTTGATGTGATCGAGTGAAATGGATACGTGCTACCTGGCGAGCCGCTGCCATGGGATCGTCGCGGAACGACTCGTCGAACCTCACGATGTGCCACCCCTGCTCGCTGCAGGCTCGATCGCGAGCCTGGTCCTGTTGCTGGCGGAGCGTTCCGCTGTGCCATCGCGAGTGACCCGGCTCGACGGCGAGCCGAATCTCTGGCCAAGCGATGTCGAGATGGATCGTCTCGCCGGTCGGCAGGTGTACAGGATGTTGTCGCACAGGTGTCGGAAGGCCGGTCCTCGCGAGACACTCGATCACGAGTTGCTCGAAGCCACTTTGGGCGGGCCTCGCTTGACCGGCAACCCCATCGAGCCATTGCTCGAGGACCGCGACACCATTCTTGCCCCGACAACGGTGTCGCTCGAGATAGTTGGCTGCGTCGTCAGGATTGACCAACCCGAGATTCCAGGCGTCCTCGGCGGCACGCGCAAAGCGCTGTGGATGCAGCGTCGCTGCAAGCCCGAAAAGTGTCCGCAACGGTGTGGCTACGACGAGGCCGTCGGCGTGGCATTGTCGATCTGCATCGTCGAACCATGATGACCTGGACACGGATGCCCATGTCGGGATCTGCCGACGAACGGATTCCGGCACGGTCGCCCGGATCGGAGCAGTCGCCATCGAGCGGAGCCCGTACAGCCGGCCAGCCGTCATCCCGCTGAGGAATCCGCAGCCATCGAGATGGAGCTGCAATGCCATGCACCGAAGTTGAAAGGTGTTGCTCGACGAAGCGAGACGAACAACGCTCGGCGTTACGTCCACGAACATGCCTGTTCGACGTGCTCGCGAGAGGCGCGACGTTGACCAGTTGAATTCGTGCGACAACTGGGACCGTCCGATCACCCCATGTTGCCGTTCGATCATGTGCAGGAGCTCGACCTCGATCACACCCTGCCGATGGGGGACGAGCCGACGAAAGCGGAAACTGCACCCAAAATTCGGAGCGATCGTTGCGTTCAACGCAACATCTGCTCCGAATTTTGGGCTTGGGCCGAGGTGTGACCGTGATCGTTTCGATTCTTCGGAGCCAGGTTTGCGTTGAGCGCCATACTCGCTCCGAATTTCTGACGTTGCGGACTTGGAGGTGTCAGGTCGGCAGGCGCCAGCGGAGGGATGCGGCGGTGCGTTCGGCTTCGGATCGGGCGGCGTCGGCGAAGTCGTTGCCGCTGCCGGCGTAGAGGATCGCCCGTGAGGAGTTGACGATCAGGCCCCGTCCGGCCGCGTCTGCGCCGTGGTCGACGACCGTTGCCGCGTCGCCTCCCTGAGCGCCCACCCCGGGCACGAGAATCGGGAGGTCCGGTGCGATCGCCCGGATCTCGGCGAGCTCCTGCGGATAGGTGGCACCGACCACGAGGCCACAATCGCCACGTGTCGCCCAGTCATTGGCCACCATCTCGGCCACGTGGACATACACCGGCTTGCCATCGGCGACGAGCGACTGGATGTCGCTGCCGCCCGGATTGCTGGTGCGGCACAGCGCAATCACCCCGCCCCCGTGCTCGAAGTAGGGCGCCACGGAGTCGGTGCCGAGGTACGGATTCACCGTGACCGCATGGGCTCCGTACCGCCCGAACGCCTCGCGCGCATAGTGCTCGGCGGTGGAGCCGATGTCACCGCGTTTGGCATCGAGGATCAGTGTCACGTCTGGGTACGTCTCGCGGACGTACCGGCAGATGCGTTCCAGCGCTTGCTCCTCGCCTTGGCTTGCGAAGTAGGCGATCTGTGGCTTGAACGCACAGACGAGGTCGGCGGTGGCATCGATGATCGCCCGGCAGAAGGCCTCGGTGGCTCCGTGCACGCCATCGAGTGGAAGCGGCATGCGGGCCGGATCGGGGTCGAGACCGACACACAGCATCGATGTCGACGCTGTCCACGATCGTTCGAGTTGACGCAGGAACGTCACCTGGTCATTCTTCGACGGTGATTGCGGCCGTCGGGCACAGGTCGGCGGCCTCGTTGACCTTCTGCGCGAGTTCAGGGCCGGGGTTCTCCTGCAGGATGTAGAGGTAGCCGTCGCTGCGCACCTCGAACACCTCGGGGCACACCTGCATGCAGGCTCCGGTGGATGCGCACACGTCGAAGTCGACGCTCACCTTCATGTTGTTCCCCTTGTCGTGGTGGTCGGGTTGTGGTCAGGTCTTGGACTGACGGTAGCCGTCGGCCAGCGCGGCGGCGGCAGTCGCATACCAGCGATCAGGATTCGTACGCTCGTAGAAGCGTCCGCCCGGAACGTGGAAGATGCCGGACGACACCTTGACCTTCACCGGAAATCCCTCTGGAGCGGCGGCGGCGTCGCTGGGGGCGATCACCCACTGCTCGGGCGCAACGAACGGGGGCCATTGCGCCGGTTCGGCGGGCATCGCCATCTCGTTGCGTTGCTTCCACCATGCGAACACGGCGGCGCCGGCGAGGGCCAGCAACGTTGCGAGTGCAGTTCTCCGCAGGGCCGTCGCCGTCGTGGGCATTGCCGAGACTGTAGTGCGAACTTGCAACCCGTGGTGTCTGCACCACGGGCAACAGTCAGCGTTGGTGGCGCTCGAAGGCGCTGAGGACGGCGCGTAGCGAGGCCGTCGTGATGTTGGGATCGGTCCCGAGGCCCCACTTGACCGTGTTGGTGCTGTTCACGGTTTCGACGTAGGCGACCGCTTGAGCGTTGGCGCCCTTGCCGATCGCGTGCTCCGCGTAGTCGAGGACATCGAACGACCCGCCGACCCGGTCGCCGAACTCCACCACCAGGGCGGCCACGAATGCCTCCACGGGCCCGTCGCCTTGTCCGTGGATGGAGTGAGCTTCACCATCGACCTCGAGCTGGGCCTGAATTGTCGTGCGTCCGCCGTCGTCGCCGGTGCGGGTGTGGAGTTCGTGGCTGCGCAGGCGGAAAAGAGGATCGGTCGGGACGTACTCGGCCTGGAAGGCATCCCACATCACGCCCGGGCTGATCTCGGTGCCCGAGTCCTCGGTGATGTGCTGGATGGTCCGCGAGAACTCGATCTGGAGCCGGCGCGGCAGATCGAAACCGTGCTCGGTCTTCATCACGTACGCGACTCCGCCCTTGCCCGACTGGCTGTTGACCCGAATGACGGCCTCGTACGACCGGCCGACGTGCGCCGGATCGATCGGCAGGTAGGGAACGCCCCACTGCGGGTACTCACCGTCGTCGTTGCGCTGGGCGTCGAGAGCGTCGAAGCCCTTCTTGATGGCATCTTGGTGGCTCCCCGAGAACGCCGTGTAGACGAGGTCACCGGCGTATGGGTGGCGAGGATGCACCGGCAGGCGATTGCAGTATTCGGCCGTTCGGCGCAGCTTGTCGATGTCGGTGATGTCGAGCTCCGGGTCGACACCGTTCATGAACAGGTTCATCGCCAACGTGACGATGTCGACATTGCCGGTGCGCTCACCGTTGCCGAACAACGTGCCTTCGACCCGGTCAGCTCCCGCCATCACACCGAACTCGGCGGCGGCAACGGCGCAGCCACGATCGTTGTGAGGGTGCAGCGAGATGACCACCGAGTCACGGTTCTTGATGGTGCGGCCGAACCACTCGATCACGTCGCCGTACACGTTGGGGGAGTAGCACTCGACGGTTGCGGGCAGGTTGAGCACGATTGGATTGTCGGGCGTCGGCTCCACTGCGTCCATCACCGCTTCGCAGATGGCGATGGCGAATTCGGGTTCCGTGAGCGTGAAGCTCTCGGGCGAGTACTCGTAGCGGATGGCCGTGTTGCCGGCGGCCTGTTCGAGCTTGCGACACAGCTTGGCGCCGTTGACGGCCACGTCGACGATCCCGTCGCGGTCGAGGCCGAAGACGACCTCACGCTGCAGCGGGTTGGTCGAGTTGTAGAAGTGAACGATCGCCCGCGGAGCGCCCTGCAGGCACTCGTAGGTGCGCTCGATCAGCTCCTGGCGACACTGCGTCAGCACCTGGATCGTTACATCGTCGGGGATCAAGTCCTCTTCGATCAACTGTCGCACGAAGTCGAAATCGGGCTGGCTCGCCGACGGGAACCCGACCTCGATCTCCTTGAATCCCATCGCGACGAGCTCCTGGAACATGCGCATCTTACGAGTCGGGTCCATTGGATCGATGAGCGCCTGGTTGCCGTCGCGCAGGTCGACCGAGCACCACTGCGGCGCCTTGGTGATCGTGACGTTCGGCCACGTGCGATCGGTGAGCACGACCGGTACGAGCGCGGCGTACTTCTCGAAGGGCATTTTCTTCGGGGTGACATTTTGGGGAGGCATTCGATTCTCCTGAGTATCGGAGGTGGGCACTTGTGACTCGGTTGGTTCGAGGGGATCCGGCCTGAAAAAGCAAGAACCCCCCGGCCGATGGGGCGGGGGGTGCGGGCGAACGCGGGTATGTGGCGCTCGCCCTACAGAAGCAGAAGGAAGTCGCTGCGCAACATCGATACGTACACTAGCACGCTTCGGCGCACCTCGCACTGCGCACCTCGCGCTCGCCGTGGCCTCGCCGGTAGTCTGGCGACCAACATGACTGAATCAACAGCGCGACGAGGAGCGCCCCGTCGCCAGCGATCGCGTCCATCGGACAAGCCGTACGACGGTGGCCACGTCAACACCTCGAACCTCACCTCCTTCAACATCCTGCCCCCGGTGGAGGCGCCGACGGGCTTCTTCGATCTCGGCGTTCCCGCGCGAATCGACGATGGTCTCGCAGCCTGCGGGTTCGCCCAGCCGTTCAGTATCCAGACCGAGGCGATTCCGGTCGCCATCCTCGGCAAGGACGTTTGCGGACGAGCCAAGACCGGCTCCGGTAAGACCCTCGCATTCGGCGTCCCGATGTTGGCGCGGATCACCGACAAAGCCGCGCCGTCGCGTCCGCTCGGACTCGTGCTCGTTCCGACCCGTGAACTCGCCGTCCAGGTCGCAGAGGTGCTCGAGCCCGTGGCCAATCACGCCGGCATGCGGGTGCTGCCCGTGTACGGCGGAGCATCCCGACACCACCAGGTCGATGAATTGGCCAAGGGTGTCGAAATCGTGATCGCCACGCCGCTGCGCTTGATCGATCTCATCAAGTCGAATGAAGTGTCGCTCGACGACATGCAGATCGTTACGCT
Source organism: Actinomycetes bacterium (assembly GCA_031430875.1). Classification (GTDB taxonomy): domain Bacteria; phylum Actinomycetota; class Acidimicrobiia; order Acidimicrobiales; family Ilumatobacteraceae; genus Sva-07. Next base: position 14,143 of record JANPCI010000289.1, read on the forward strand.
CGACGAGGCCGATCGGATGGCCGACGACGGCTTCACCCCGCAGGTCGAGTGGATTCTTCGGCACTGCGGCAGCCGCAACCAGACGATGCTCTTCTCCGCAACGCTCGACGGCGATGTGGGTCACCTCATTCGCCACTACCAGACCGATCCGGTCACGGTGGCCATCGACGAGGCGACCGACACCGTGGGCACGATGCACCACCTGTTCCTCGCCGTGCACCACATGGACAAGGACAAGGTCATCGGCTCGGTCGCCAAGTCGATCCCAAAGGTGCTGGTGTTCTGCCAGACCAAGCGCACCTGCGACCGCGTCGCCAACAACCTCGAAGAGCTCGGCGTCAACGCCGGACCGATCCATGGTGACATGCAGCAGAGCGCCCGCGAACGGGCCTTGCGCAGCTTTGCCGAAGGCAAGCTGGCGGTCCTCGTCGCCACCGATGTGGCAGCCCGCGGCATCGACATCGACGACATCGGCGCCGTGATCCACTACGAGCCGGCCAAGGACGTGAAGGATTACCTCCACCGCTCGGGCCGCACCGCCCGCGCCGGCCGCGACGGCTGGGCCGTCACGCTCGTCGAGTACAACCAGCTCACGCAGATGCGGATCCTGCAGCGCGGGATGCGGCTGCCGACCGAGAAGCCGATCGAAGTCTTCTCCAATGACTCGCGCTTGCTGCACCTCCCCGAGTTCGAAGCCGACTGATCTCGTGACGTCGATCTGATGGCGGCGCAGAACATGCCTGCCGCCGAGGTCGATGTCACCGAAGCCCTTGTCCGTCGGCTCCTCGTCGAGCAACATCCCGACCTCGCCGCGCGTCCGCTCGTGCTCGTCGCGAACGGATGGGACAACGTGATCTTCCGTCTCGACGCCGGTGACGATGCCGGTGACGACGCTGCGCTCACGGTCCGTGTGCCCCGGCGCCAACTTGGAGCCGATCTCGTCGCCAACGAGCATCGATGGCTTCCGGAACTCGCGCCCCGCCTCCCGATCCCCATTCCGGCGCCGGTGCGCTTCGGCGAACCGGGCGACGAGTACCCGTGGAAGTGGAGCGTGTGCCCATGGTTCGACGGCGACGTTGCTGCGGATGTTGCTCCCGACGATCTCAGCCTGGAAGCCGAGCGCCTCGGAGCGTTCCTCGCGGCGTTGCACACGCCCGCCCCATCCGATGCGCCCCACAACGCCTACCGAAGCGGTCCAGCGACCGAGCCTCGGCCGCGGTTCGAGGGCGCGGTGGAACGCCTCGGCTCCCTGGTGGACGGACAGCGTGTGCGGGCGCGCTGGGAAGAGCTCGTGAGCGTCACCGAGTGGGATGGTGATCCGGTGTGGTTGCACGGCGACCTGCACACGGCGAACGTGATCGTGCACGACGGTTCGATCAGTGCGGTCATCGACCTCGGTGACATCACTGCCGGCGATCCGGCGGTCGACTTCGCCATTGGCTGGATGCTCTTCGACGACGAAGATCGCTCGTTGTTTCGAGCCGCTGCGGGTGGTGTGGACCGTGCGACATGGAGCCGGGCCGAGGCCTGGGCGCTCCACTTCGCACTGATGTACCTGCTGCATTCCGCCGACAGCGAACGGTTCGAACGGATGGGGACCTCGTTGCTCGCCCGCGTACTCGGCGGACCCTGACTGATCCCCGGGCCTCATTCGGTCCGGTGGCTACAGTGCTGTCCAAGCGGTCCGACCTGGGCCCGAGAGGAGCGTCACTGTGATCACGTCGGAATCCCGAGCACTCACCGAGCGAAAAGCCGTCGTCTGGGTCGTTCGAGCTCTCAGCTATCTCGTCTACTTCTATTTGATCGTCGTCGAGATCATCCTGTTCATCGGCTTCTTCCTCCTGCTGTTCGGCGCCAATCCCAGCGCCGGGTTCACACAGTGGGCGTACCGCAACCTCGACCGTGTGATGGCACCGTTCCGCGGCATCTTCACGCCCATCCAGCTCGGCACGACCAGCGCCGATGTTCCGGCGACCTTCGACACGTCGGTGCTCTTTGCGATGATCATCTACGGCATCGTGGCGTTGGTGCTCAGCGCGGTCATCGGTTGGTTGTCAGGGCGTCTCATGCAGATCTCTGCCGCCGAGGAAGACCTCGCTCGTGAGGCGGAGGTTGCTCAGCAGCAAGCCGACGCCGAGGCGCGCCAGCTCGCAGCCCAGCAAGCCGTCGCCGCGCAGCAGGCTGCGCCTACACCGCCAGTCCCGCCATCGACACCGGCGCCGCCCGCGGTCTGACCGTCACACGGTGCCGGGTCAAACGTGACGTTTCGTTGTGACGTTGCGGTCAGCGCAAGATCGGCGAGGCGACGAAGACCGGGATGACCCGCTCGGTCTTGGTCTGGTACTCGGCGTACGTCGGGAACACGGCCACCGAGCGATCCCACCACAACTGGCGCTCGTCACCCTCGGCCACACGCGTGAGAAAGTCGTGTGGCTCCGGGCCGTCTTGGATCATCACCAGAGGTTCCGCAACGAGGTTGTGATACCAGCCGGGATTGTTCGGTGAGCCACCCATCGACGCAACCAACGCGTATTCGCCATCATGCTCGACTCGCATGAGGGCGAACTTGCGGATCTTTCCCGACGCGGCGCCGCGAGACGTGATGATGACGATCGGGATGCCGGAGTCGCGCAGTGTGTTCGACTCGCGACCCCCGGTTGCTTCGTAGGTGTCGACCTGGTCGCGAACCCAAGCAAGCGCACTCGGTTCGTAGTCTCCGGAGAGGGGCATCAGACGAATTGTAGATCAGTCAGCAGCGAGGTTGTCTCAGGCGATCGTTGTGTCGAGAGATTCGTCGTCACTGGCCTTGGCGTTTGCCTTCGTGTCGATCCAGGCGCGCACCTGGGGCAGCAGCGTGATCAACCCGATCACTCCCGCAATGGCGACCGAGACCCCAACCACGAGCAACTTGTCGACGAGCACGGCCAACAGGATTCCGCCGACGATCATGCCGACGCCGGAGAGGGCCAGTGCCGCCCGACCCTTGCGGTTGTCGGTCAGTTTGTTGGCGGCGCCGGCCGCTGTGCTCGTTGTGCGGTCGAGTACTCGCTCGGCCCATGCGAACTCGGTGGCCAGGATCACGAGACCGAGAATGATCACCAGGACGCCGGGGCCGGGAAGCAACAGCATGGCGAAACCGGCGAGCAGGACGGCGACACCGGCGATGAACACCACGAGGCGCTTCGCGTTACGGGCGATGACACGGATCCAGGCGCCGGGTGAGTGCAGTTGCATACCCCAGTATCGGTCGTTCGGCCCCGTTTCGAACCTCCGACGCGTCGGGAACTCCGTCGCCGCCGCCGAGTGTGGCTGGCTACGTTGAATCTCGTGAACCGCGTTGACCCACCCTTCGTCAGCCCCGAGCGGGAGTCGCTGCTCGCGTGGCTCGACTACCACCGCGAAACCCTCGCCATGAAGTGCGACGGTCTGTCCGCCGACCAATGGTGCCGGCGATCGGTCCCACCGTCGAGCATGTCGCTCATCGGGCTCGTTCGGCACATGGCCGATGTCGAGCGCAACTGGTTCCA
>JANPCI010000290.1:0-5112 GCA_031430875.1 Actinomycetes bacterium
TAAGCCGGCAGCAGCCACACCGAACCGTCGTCGTCCCATGCCCACCACAGGTCGGCGCGCACGTCGACGAGTGTCGAGACGGTCACCTCGACGGGGACGGTATCGACGGGGACGGTGTCGACGGGTATCGACTCGCCGGGAATCGACTCGCCGGGCGGCGGATCGGCAGGCAGCGACTCCATCGGCACCGACACGGGCGGCTCCGGCACGGGCAGCTCCGGCGCCACATCGGTCGTCGCTTCGCTGGTGGCGGCCATGTCGTTCATCACGGCGGGGCCGCCACCGAACCACATGTTCTGCTCGTCGAGACGCTGCAGTGCCTCGTCGAGCCCGATCAGCGGGTACGGGCCGGTGGCGATGGGAGTGGCGAGCGTGCCGTTCATCCACTGCAGCTCGGAGTTCTCGCCGAAGCCGAAGCCCCACGCCACCGGCGATCGCACACCGTCGAACTGGCCGTAGGCCGTCACCGATGCCGCCCAATCGTCGGCGTAGGTGTCGAAGGAGAACGAGGCAGGATCGAGGCCGACCTCCTCGAGCACATCTGCGGCGAGTGCTTCAGCTTCGTCAGCGGTCGGCACACCGACGGGAGCCTCGACCTCAGGGCAGGTCGTGTCGGTCGGGGCCGCAACAGTGGTGGCGGGCACCTCGGAGGCGGGCACTTGGGTGACGGCAACGGCACACCCGACGCTGGTCGGCCCGGCCCACGTGGTCGAGTAGTTGACACTGAGCTGTGCGTCAGCGCCCACCGTCAGCGAAGGCGCCGACCCGTCATCGGGCCCGACCCTCCACGAGAGACCATCGACGTCGGTGCCACCGCCGGCTACGGGTTCACCCTCGACACCGAGCGCAGATGCCAAATCGGCAACCGTCGCGGCGTCGACCGTGGCTCCCGGTGGGTACTGGTAGCCGGTCGAGTTGGTCGGCAGGGCCGGCAGATCGGGCCCGGCTGCGTAGGTGAACCCCATGAATGCCGGCATCGACGACAACGACGAATCGCTGCTGAGCCGTCCTTCCGCTGCTGCCAACGCAGGAGAGTCGACGACGCGAACAGGTCGCGGTGGCTGCAACAGCGACCCAGCGCCATCTTCGGATACTCGACCACACGCAGCGAGTACCAGCGCAGCAGCGGTCATGGCGGCCAAGGTGGTGAACCGGAGTGTTGCCATGTCGTTTCGACGCCGACCGGCGCGGTCGGGTTCCGCTCCCGCGAAGATGTCAGTATTGACGTCAGTTTCGAGGGACCTGATTCCAGGGCACCGACTTGTCGACGCGAGGCTCGCCGGGCAGGCCCAGCACCTGCTCGCCGATGATGTTGCGCAGAATCTCCGAGGTGCCTCCCTCGATCGAGTTCGCCCGCACGCGCAGAAACGAGTAGCGGGTGCCGTGCATCGTGCCCGTCACGTCGAGTTCGCCGGGACGTCGGTAGGTGTAGTCGTAGCCAATCAGTGCGTCAGCGCCCATGAGGTCGATACAGAACTCGTAGAGGCCCTTGTTCAACTCGGAAAAGGCCAACTTCGCGATCGTCATCTCGGGGCCGGGGTTACCGGCCTTCGCGTTCTCGCCCGCCCGCTGGTTCGTGAGGCGCCCGACCTCGGCCTGGACCCACCACTTCATGAGTGTGTCCTTGCGGGCACCCGTCTGTTCGGACGCATCCAGCGTCTTCCAGATGTCGACCGCGTCATTGGCTGCGGCACCACGACGCCGGACCGATCCGCTGCCGGCACCCTCACCGGTACCGATTGCGTTGCGCTCGTTCATCAGCGTCGTGAGACTCGCCCGCCATCCTTCGCCGACGTCACCGATTCGGTGCTCATCGGGCACGCGAGCATCGGTCATGTAGACCTCGTTGAACTCGGCCTCACCCGTGATCTGACGCAGCGGCCGCACCTCCACGCCCTCGGCGTGCATGTCGAGCGCGAAGTAGGTCATGCCCTTGTGCTTGGGGGCGTCGGGGTCGGTGCGGGTGACGAGCATGCCGAAGTCCGCGATGTGAGCCATGGTGTTCCACACCTTCTGGCCGTTGACGATCCACTCGTCGCCATCACGCTCTGCCTTGGTCGCGAGGCCGGCGAAATCCGATCCGGCGCCAGGCTCGGAGAACAGCTGGCACCACTTCTCCTCCCCCGTGAACATCGGACGCAGGAAGCGCTGCTTGGCCTCGTCGCTGCCGTGGGTGACGATCGTCGGCCCGGCAAGCGCCATGAAGAACGTGGCCGGCTCGGTTGGCTTCGCACCGGCTTCCCTGAGGCGCCGCTCGACGAGGCGGTTCAGATCGGGTCGCAGGTCGAGGCCGCCGTAGCCCTTCGGGAAGTGCACCCACGCCAAACCGGCGTCGTAGCGCGCCCCGCGGAACTCGACGTTGTCGGTCGTCTTGGGGTCGTGAGCGGCGAGCAGCGCATCGATGGCTGCGTCGACCGCACGGGTCTCGGGGTCGGTAATTACGGCCGGCGTCTCGGTGATCGTCATCGACCCAGTCTGCCAGGCCACCCCTCCCCGACCGAAAGCCTGCGCCAGCGCTCCCACCCCCGAAATTCTCCTCCCGGTGCGCGCCCAGGGCGCACCGGGAGGAGAATTTCGGGGGTGGGGTTGGAGTCAGCTGACGTTGGTCAGGGTTCGGTGAGGGCGGAGACGAACTCGGCGGGGTCGAACGGGATCAGGTCGTCGATCGTCTCGCCGATGCCGACGAGCTTCACCGGAATGCCGAGTTCGGTCTCGATGGCGAACACGATGCCACCCTTGGCCGAGCCGTCGAGTTTGGTCAGCACCACGCCGGTCACGTCGGTCGCCTCACGGAACTCACGGGCCTGGGTCAGGCCGTTCTGCCCGGTCGTGGCATCGATCACCAGGAGCGTCTCGGTCACCCGGCCGGCGCCCTTCTCGGCAACACGGCGCACCTTCTTCAGCTCCTCCATGAGGTTCGACTTCGTGTGCAGCCGTCCCGCCGTGTCAGCCATCACGAGCTGGATGCCACGAGCCGCAGCGCGCTCGACGCCGTCGTAGATCACCGAACTCGGGTCACCACCCTCGGCACCCCGCACGATCTCGGCACCCGACCGCTCGGCCCAGGTCGTCAGTTGTTCGGCGGCAGCAGCACGGAACGTGTCGCCCGCAGCGAGCAGCACCGTTCGACCTTCACGCATCTGCTGATTGGCGAGCTTGCCGATCGTCGTGGTCTTGCCGACGCCGTTCACGCCGACGAACATCCATACGTTGGGTCCGTCAGCATCGGCATCGAAGGCGAGGGAGCGGTCGGCGCCGCCCAACCGCGACACCATCTCGGCCTCGAGTTCGTCGAGCAGCGCCTGTGGTTCGGTGATCTCCTTGGCAGCCACCTTGGCGCGGAGCCCATCGATGAGGTCAGTGGTCACACCCACCCCGACATCGGCGCGAAGCAGCGCTTCTTCCAGATCCTCGAAGCTCTCCTCGGTGATTCCCGAGCGACCGAGCACCCCCGTGAATGCGCCGGTGAACGCGAGTCGTGCCTTCGCCAAACGGTCACGCAGCGATGCGGGCTCGACCTCGATCGATCGTTCTTCCACCAGCACATCGGCGCCACCGACGACATCGGGCTCGACGCCGGGTTCGATCTCGGGTGGTGGCGTCGTCGGTCGCGACGGCCGTGGCGGTGGGGCCTGGCTCGTTGCCGACTTGCGGCGGTTGACGACGACGACGCCGATGCCGAACGCCACGACAGCGATCGCCAGGATCAGAAACAGAATCTCGATACCCATCGACGGCGACGCTACCGGCATCGGGTACACGGCCAGCCCCGTGAGCGATCCCGACTCTCGCAACCTGATTTGTGTGAGCGACGATCGCCGATCTGGGCGTTGTCGCTCACACAAACGGAATCAGGCTGGTTTGTGTGAGCGACTATCGCCGACCCCGACGTTGTCGCTCACACAAAAGGTGTGAGCGGGTGGCGGTAGGCGGGCGGGCCGCGCCGACTCGTCAGGAGGAGGTGCTGGAGACGCGTTCGGTGACGACCTTGCTCGATCCACCGGGCTGCATGCTCACCCCGAGCAGGCAGTCGCCGGCCTCCATCGTGCGCTTCTGGTGCGACACCACGATCAGCTGCGCATCCTTGCGGAACTCTTGGATCAAGCCGAGGAATCGGTGGAGGTTGACGTCGTCGAGGGCTGCTTCGACCTCGTCCATCACGTAGAACGGCGACGGACGCGAACGGAACACCGCAAAGAGGTAGGCCAACGCCGTCAGGCTTCGCTCGCCACCGGACAGCAGCGAGAGCTTCTTGACGTTCTTGCCGCTCGGCTTGGCTTCCACCTCGATACCGGTGTTGAGCATGTCGTCGGGCGTCGTGAGCAGCAGCTTGCCGACACCACCCGGAAAGAGCAGCCCGAACAGCTCGGTGAAGTTCTCAGCGACATCGTTGAACGCGGAGGCGAACACGTTCTGGATCTCGAGGTCGACCGCGGCAATCACACGCGACAGCTCTCGGCGGGTGGAGCGCACATCCTCCAACTGTTCCTCGAGGAAGGTGTGTCTTGTTTGGAGTTCGTTGAACTCCTCCAATGCCAGCGGGTTGATCGGCCCGAGGAGTCGGAGCTCACGTTCGAGTTCGCGGACACGCCCGGCCGGCGTCGCACCGTCGGGAAGTGCCGGCAGCGGAGCGGCCTCGGCAACGGACGGCTCGATGTCGAGTTCACGTCGCAGCGTGTCGATCGCCGTCTCGAGACGGAGCTTGGCCTCGGCCTCGCCGAGCTCGGCCTGGCGTGCCCGTTCGCGCGACGCGTCGAGCGCATGCTCCTTCTCAGCGCGCGCCCGGCGGTGCTGATCGAGTTCGGTGGTCAGCCCCCGAACCTCGTCGCTCTGGCGGCGGCGCTGCTCGACGAGGTCTGTATGAACGACCTCGACCACTTCACGATGGCCGGTGACGAGGTCGACGAGCCGGTCGATCGCGGCGATGTCACGCTCGATCGTGACGCGTTGGCCTTCAGCGGCGAGGCGGGCATCGGCATCGGCAGCCAGCCGTCGTTCGGTTTCGTCGAGCCGACGTTCGAGCAGCTGCTGACGCTCGTGAAAGCCGGCATTGCTGACTTCGAGGTCCTTGCGTCGCGACGCCAGTGCCGCCGAACGCGACTCCATTTCCGC